>JALOOO010000146.1:0-13261 GCA_025454375.1 Leptolyngbya sp. Prado105
CGCAACTCTGGAGTTTATTTGTTATGGGATTTGCGCTTGCTGCGATCTTCCCCACGATTATCTGGCTGGCTCCACAGCAAATCGATGCTGATTTAGTTCCATCTGCGATCGGCTTTCTAACGAGTGTTGCTAGTGTCGGAGCCGCAACAGTTCCAACGCTCCTAGGCTGGCTGGCAAATCAATTCGGCTTAGGAGTCATCCCAGCTTTTATCGTCGGACTTGCAATAGTAATGCTTGTCTTGCAGCGTCAGATTACTAGAGCATAAGTAATCTGTGTCTTTAGCCAGTGACTCAACTTCAGCGATAACATCAGGGAAGAGAAATCATTCAAGCCATCCCGCATGACTCAAGCCACGATTGAACAACTCTCAGCGATCGCGCTTTTCTCCCAATTGCACCCGGATCAATTGGCAAGCTTACAGCCGCATAGCTTTGTGCAAACCTATCAATCGGGAGAAACGGTGACTTATGAAGGCGATCGCTTACCTGCTCGTCTCTATGCCTTAGTCAATGGATATCTGCGAGTGACTAAAATTGCGACGAGTGGTAAGGAAACGATTTTACGAACTTTAGCAAGCGGTGATATTTTTGCGGCTCCCGCACTCTTTGGCAATGGAATTGCGCCTGCGACAGTCGTTGCAGAGCGAGAGGCTTTGGTTCTCACGGTCGAACGAAAGGCTTTGCTGAATGCGATTCAGGCGAACCCAGAAATCGCGCTGAAGATGATGGCAGTCTTTAATCAGCGGCTTCAGCAACTTCATGAGACGGTACATGGATTAGTTTCAGAACGGGCGATCGTTCGGTTAGCCCGTTTTCTGCAATCTTCGGCGGCAGAATCGGGTGGGGATGTGAAAGGGCAAGCTTGCCTACGCCTGCCCCTTTCTTACTATGAAATTGCGCGAAGTATCGGCATCACCTATGAAGAGTGTGTGCGTCTATTTAAGCAATTAAATACGATCGTGGCTTATAGCCGAGGTGGAAAAGTCACCGTTTTAGACTGGCAAGCCCTTGATGACATTAGCGCGGGACAAACTGTGGACTCCTCGAAAACTGCTTAAACCGAGTCGGAGAGCGTTAGTAGAAATGCTAGGTTTGCTGGGGCAGTCAACGCATGAGGAGCATTCGCAGGCATAAACACAAACACACCTGGGTGGAGTGAAATCTCTTGCCCGTCGAGGGTGAGTGTGCCCTGTCCTTCAATGACTTGCACCACTGCATCACGGGTTGAAGTGTGTTCCGCGATATCCGTTCCAGCCGCGAGACAAAACAGGGTGTATTGGCAGGATGAGGTTTTGAGCAGGACTTTGCTGAGAATTCCGGTTTCAGCATATTCGATTTTGTCACTCAGTTGAGTGATCAGTGATGTTGGAGCCGTTGAGGTTGTCATTGATTTTCTCCTGTTGGGGCAGTTGCTGTGAGTATGATGTAGCCTAATTCTTGTTTGTATTGCTGAAAGACCTGCCGCATTGTGAGTAAGCGATCGCGAATTTCTGCATGGGTGAAGACATTCCAGAAGAATTTGAGCGCATCACTCCAGCCTTCATCTTGAATAATTCGAGCGGGACTGAGTAGCCCCATTGCGCCTATGCGATGCTGTAGCACTTGTAGGTCTGCGGTTTGGCAAGCAGCAATCCAGTTGGTTTCGCAGAGGGGGCTTGAGTTGACTCGAATCGCTGCTGCTAAAGCGCGACAGATTTCTTCTTCGCGATCGTTCACAAGCAGTTCATGAGAAAGAAATTTTCCGCCCGGATTTAGTCGATCGTGAATGCCGCGCAAAATTTTAGCTTTGCCGCTTGGAGATTGCATCGTGAGAATTGCTTCTGCTAGCACGTAATCAAATTGCCCCGGAACTTGATCCAAGTGAAAGATATCTCCTTCGATCACTTGGACTTGATCTGCAAGTCCTGCTGCTTGAATATTGGCACGGGCACGATCGACGCTTTGGGGATTCTTTTCGATTCCAACGACTCGCACTCCATAGCGTTTAGCGAGTGCGATCGCGCTATACCCAAAACTCGCTGCAAGTTCTAAAACCGTCTCTCCTGGTTTGAAGTCTGCCCATTCAAAGAGTTGCTCGGTTGCTGCTTTGCCACCGGGACGGAGAATTTTCTTTCCGGCTGCTGCCATTACTTGATGCCCGGTTGCTGTTTTCAGATTAATCGTGGATTGAGTCATTGCTTTATCTTCCAGTGCTGACTCCTTTACTGTGCCAAACAATTTCTCAAGTAGATATGAGCTATCTCATAAACCGCGATCTTGTCAGTTCTGTTGGCGATGACGCGATCGTCATGCTCTCCTCGATTTTCAAAAAACTTTTCCCGTCCGGCGCAAAACTCACTTGATCCGCACCTGGTTAATACACGTAGGATACAGAGGTGTTTTCGCGCTTTGCGTGTTTTTACGAGTAATACATAATACATTTTGCGCGGAATTACGCAAAATAGGCAAAAATGTCCGCAAAAATACGTTAAAAAGTTGCATTTCTGCGGTAAATATATTTAAGGCTAAAAAGTAAGTGTTCCGATTTGTTGATTTAATGTTCTGAAAATGCAAGGAGTTCAGAACATTCGCAAAATACCTCTGTTGTCATTTCTCGGGATTTTCACTGTTTTGATTTAACGTTCCTGGCAGTTGAACTGCGTCACACCTTCCTGATTTTCTTGAAACCTAACGGCTTTTAGTACAGCATGTCTGACTTAACTCGTCACGTCATGACTTATTGGTCATGGCAGATCGGAGTACTAGGTACTTCGGTCACTCTGTTGTGCGTCGGTGGCTTGCAAGCGCCAACGATCGCTCAGCCAATTTCTAGTAGCCGCGATCCGTCGCAGCACAGTAATTCTACTTCTGAGCTAGCCGATCTTCGTCTCCTTGAAGATCAGCAAATGGCTCGATCGCAGTCTACTCTTCTCGCTCAAACGCCTGCAATTGCGAGTCAGTTTGCAAGTGAAGATCAGGTGATCCAGCAGGTTTCAGAAGGCATTGCACTGAGACGAACTGCATCCACTCGTTCTAGTCCTCTCCCTGCTGCAACCCCATTTCCACCCGCGCAATCTGCAAAACCTGCGATTCCGCCTCCATCTCAATTTGAGCAATCTGTTTCGACGACTCGCTTCACGCTGCCGACTCGGCTGCAAAGTCAACCGATCTCAGTGCCAAAAGCTTCGCCAAACTCACCAAAACCTGTCTTGGAGAAGGCGGAATTTTCTCAACTCCCCGATCGACAAAATAGCACGCTGATCCGAAATCCCTTACGCGCGACTGCTTTGACTCCGCCAAGTCTCGTGTTTCAAGGGGTTTACTTGTATCAAGGGGATGAAACTTCAGCACGGGCACGGTTGAGCGGAATCTATCCGCTGTCGCCGAATGTGATTTTTGGCGGAACGGTTGATGTTGTCACAGGTCGAGCTTTTAGGGACTCTCCTGATGAAGGCTTCAATCTCAATGAATTGTATGTTGCGGTTTCACCGCGTGAAGTTCCGGGGCTGCGGTTTGTCGTGGGACAGTTGGATTTGACTTCTTACTTCGATCGCAATAGTTTTGCCAAAGATGGAGCAACGCATTTCTTTAATTCGGTATTTCAGACAAATCCTGCCCTCAGTGCGACTGGGATTGCTTCTCGTCCGGGCGCACTCGTCAATCTCAGTTTGGGGGACAACTTTGAAGCAAAAGCGGCGGTATTCTCGTCGGCGCGAGGGCTGACGGAGTTTGCATTAAATGCTTTTGCAGGCGAAGTTGGTGTTCGCACAGGTAATTTCATTGTGCGAGGAACCTATGCGACCGATCGCGATGCGGGTTCTGATACTGGCTTTAGTGAAATTTTTTCCTTTAATCGCGGCGGCAATCAGTTCGGGTTGCTAGAAGGAGATCGAGAAGAAGCCTATGGGGTGAATGCGGAGTACTTCATTCCGGGGATCAAACTTGGATTCTTCGGGCGCTACGGGCGCTACAACAATTTGGAACTGAATGAAGGAGGCGAGACTTACAGCTTCGGGATTACGGCTTTGGATCTGTTTGCTCGCAACGATCGATTAGGAATCGGGTACGGTCGAGGCTTATCGAATGCTCAAGTGCGGCGCAATGATGACAATCCAAATGTGTTGGAAGTGTTCTATGACTTCCCAGTATTGACAGGCTTGAGATTAGGCGTTTCGGTGCAGTCGCGCAATGATTTTACAGACACGATCGCAGGGGTGCGACTCAGAACTGAATTCGATGTATTGCCGAGAGTGAAAGCTCCTGAATAAGTCATCTACCTTCATCAGATTATGAAAAGAATAGCAATTGCGCTGAGTCTGGGGATGATCGTCAGTCCTAGCATAGCGTTCGCTCAAGAAGTTGCGGTTACGAGGTCGAATACGGTTCCATCTGAGGTTCGGCAAGGCTATGCGCTGCTGAAAAAAGGATGGGTGAATGATGCAATTCCTGTGTTTCAACGTGCAGTGCAACGCTATCCTGATTCTGTCGAAGCTCGGCTAGGATTAGCAATTAGCTATCGTCGATCGGGTCAAGATGAAAGAGCCTGGAGTGCTTATCAGCAAGTGCTTTCTCGCGATCCAAACAATCAGCTTGCACTCAAAACACTCGGAATTTTAGGAGGATTTCGCCCCCAGTGGCAAACGCAAGGCATTGCAGCCCTCACAACCTATCTTTCCCTTGCCCCAAATGATACGGAAGCCAGAGCGCAACGAGCTTTGCTGCTGGGGTATCAGAATCGATTTGCTGAGTCGCTTGCTGATTATGCTCAGGTTTTGAAAGGAACGGTTCCGCCTGAAGTTTTACTCAATGCGGCTCAGACCTATACTTATGCTGGGGATGAGCAGCGTGGCGTTGAGCTATTTGAGCAGTTTCGATCGCGCGGTCGATCGATTCAAGGAACATACGCGATCGCGTATGCGCGTGCATTAAGAGCAACCGGAAATGCACCCGCAGCAATTCGAGTCCTCGAAGCTCAGCCTGACAGTGTACAACTGCGATCGGAACTGTCTCAGGCGTATTTAGCCAATCAGCAACCGACACAAGCGATCTCCGTTCTAGAAACCTTGCGAGATCGTCCTGATGCTCGCCTGCCGCTTGCTCGTGCTTTGAATGAAGTCGGTAAGCAAGCCAATCGTCCAGAGTTTCAGACTCAATCGGCTGAGCTATATATTCAGACTTTGAATCAATCTCCGAATCCGCAGCCTGCTTTGGTTCGAGAAACAGCCGATGTGTTGAGTGGCATTCCTCAAGAGCGGCAAACTGCCCTTCAGCTTTATCGCCAACTCGTCGCCCAAGACCCAAACAACAAGTCTTTACTGATTCAGCAATTAGCGCTAGAGAAGCAGCTAGGAACTCTGCCTCGAAAAGAGATTCGGCAACAGTTAAAGCCAATTTTGCAACCTTTACCGAGTGAATCAGCAGAACGATTCGCGATCGCGCGTTCTCTTGCTCGGATGGAACCCGAACCGGAGTTCTTTTCGACCTATCAAGAGCTAGCACAATCTGAGCCAACAGAGCCATTTTTACAATTCCGTCTCGCTCAACTGTTGATTCAACGCAATGAGCTTGCTGCCGCAAAAACCGCGATCGCTCAATATCAAGCCTCTCCTGCTGGAAACCGCGATCGCTCATCTGAGCTATTAGTGGCTGAAATCGATCGCCGACAAGGTGATCTCAATGGAGCAGCACAACGCTATGAAGGCTTAATGACCGAATCGAGCGATATTCAAAGCGGTGCGATTCGAGGACTGGCTGGAATTCGGATTGCTCAGTTTCGCTATGAGGAAGCCTTGACGCTTTATGATCAGTTGCTTGCTCGTACTCCAGATGATTCGCTGCTGCAATTAGAAAGAACTGCCATCGCTTACCAGGCTCGTAAAGCGTCTGAGCCTCAAGCCGAACGGATTCTAGATCAATTTCTTGCTTCTCGTCCATCCGATTCGCCAGAGCAGCTCTATACGCTAGTTGGGGTTTTGCCTGCACGTGCAAAGCGAGAACCTTTGTACAACGAACTGATTGAAGCAGATCCGAGCAATCTTCCGGTTCAGGTGAAATTGATTCAAGTTCTCGCCGATCGCGATCCGGGAGCAGCGAGAGCCAGAGCCAATCAACTGATCGCACGAGCGCGTCAAGCGGCTCCGGATGATCTCTCAATGCTAATGCTGAAAGGCAAGCTAGAACAGACTTTGGGCAATCTCGATCGCGCCGAAGATTCTTATCAAGCGATTCTGAAGCTACAGCCTGAGAATTTGGACGCGCTGACGAGCTTAGGCGGCGTAAGTTTTCAGAAGCGGGACTTTGAAACCGCAACCCGGTTGTATGACCAGGCGCTAGAAGTCAATCCAGAGAATGTTGGCGTGAAAAGATCGATCGCGGAATTATCTGCGGCTCAAGGGATGCCATTTGCTGCACTCGATCAGTTGGAGCGGTTGAAGATTCAGCAAGAGGAGCAAGGTGCGAAGGATATCGAACTCGATCAGCGCATTCAAAAGATTCAAGAAGATCTCCTTCGACAACGAGGGTTCCAGCCACATTGGGAGCGGTACTAGTGAACCTGGCTTATTCAATTCATTCACTGTTCCCTGTGGTTTCTATGCGTCTACTCAACCTGCTAAACCTGAACTTCTCCCCTCATCTGGGCACATCTTTTGCTCGCTTCGTTTCTGTCGGATTCAGCCCCTCAAATCCCCAAAATCTGGG
Organism: Leptolyngbya sp. Prado105; assembly: GCA_025454375.1. Classification (GTDB taxonomy): domain Bacteria; phylum Cyanobacteriota; class Cyanobacteriia; order Leptolyngbyales; family Leptolyngbyaceae; genus Leptolyngbya. Next base: position 6,679 of record JALOOO010000146.1, read on the forward strand.
GAACTCAGGGAGCAAGCGACCTCAACACTCAACGATTCAGAGAACTTGTATGCACACAGTAACTCACCGTCGAGGAAGATTTCGCGTGAGAAAACAAAGCTGGCTCCTTCTCGTCCTCTCACTTGCAAGCGCAATGTTCTTCACATTATCTGCCTGCACTGAAGCCTCTGCTCCACCCAAACATGCACAACTCTTGAACGAAAGCTGGAACGCCTACCGCCAGCGATTCATCCAGGGCGACGGGCGAATCATCGATCGACAAGATACCGATCGCTCAATTTCCGAAGGTCAAGCCTACGCGATGTTGAGATCCGTCTTTGTCAATGATCGAGCAACCTTCGATCGCGTCTTGCAATGGTCAGAGAACAATCTCAAACGTCGAGATCAGAACAACCAGCAAATTGATAGCCTTTGGGCTTGGAAATGGGGACGGAATCCTGAGACGAATCAATGGACAACCTTAGATTCAAACTTTGCGACCGATGCCGATATTGATGCGATTACTGCATTGATTGTTGCCGATCGCAAATGGCAGCATTCTGACTACCTCAACTTAGCCAAGACGAAACTGACTGACCTATGGGAGCATGGGACAATCTTAGTCAATCAGCAGCGCTATTTACTTCCAGGCTCGATCGAGGTTTTTCGTAAAGGAGATCAGCTAAAGTTCAATCCGTCTTACCTGGCTCCCGCTGCCTTTCGGTTATTTACTCAGATTGATACTGCTCATGATTGGCAAAGCTTAATTGATAGCAGCTATGAAGTTCTCAACCAATCGACTGAACTCTCGAAAGTCAATCTTCCGAGCGATTGGGTGCTATTTCAACCGGAGACGGGAGACTATGCTCCTCTAGCAAAAAACAACCTTGCGAGTCATTACGGATTTGATGCTAGTCGAGTCTGGTGGAGAGTCGCGATCGATGCTGAATGGTTCAATGAGCCAAGAGCCAAAGCGTTTCTCAAAAAACATCTGAGCTATCTCGTTCAACTTTGGCGATCGCAACAATCGATCCCGGCTCAGCTTGATCTCAATGGGCGCTCCCTCGTTTCGTATGAAGCAACTTCTCAATACGGGATGTTGTATGCAGCCTTCAGAGTGATTGATCCAAACATCGCTGCTGAAATTTTTAAGTACAAACTGTCGCCCCAGTACCGCAATGGATTCTGGGAGAACGATCGTGCTTATTACACTCAGAACCTAGCCTGGTTCGGCTTGGTTCCTGCCTCAATGGTGGTTCCTTATCTGTCGCAATCTACCTAAATAACTCTCATGAACAAACGGTCTACAGGACAAACCCGGCGAAGTAACTCACGTAACAAAATGTGGCTCTCTCGACTGATCTTTTTTGGCAGCTTAGGACTGGTTACGGCTTTGGCGATCGCGTTGACTCAGAAACCTGTGCCTCAAGTCTCTGCTCAATCTCCGCAACGCTCAGTCTCGTCGCAATTGTTTAAGTTGCCAACTGTCGCAAATATCGCTCAGTATCGCCCTCTTTCATCAGAGCCGCAGAGGTTAATTGCACAGGCAACACCCGCAGCAACCTCAGCAGAACCTGCTCCAAATCCCGAAGCAAAAGCAGCAACGCCCAAAGGAGGCAGCCCCCTCAGTCGCCATATCGTTCAGTTCAATCGCAGTCCGATCATTGGCAATCGCTTCCGGCTTGAAGGACTCTATGCTGAGTCGCAGTTTGGCTTTACTCGTCCGCGCCAGTGGGAAATCAAAACCGCAAAAGCAAAAATCCGCTACCAACATTCGCCTGCCTTGATTGCAGACAAGTCGGATTTAGTGGTGCGAGTGAATGATACTAGCGTCGGCAGTGTTCCGCTCAATCTGAAAAATTCGCAAGTCGGAACCGCAGAATTCAACATTCCGCTGAACTTACTCCAAGACGAAAATCAAATCTCGATCGTTGCTCAGCAGCTAAACTCTCCAACCTGCTCAAACCCAGATGACAAGACGCTCTGGTCAGAAGTCCTCTCAGATTCAGAGATTGCGTTTGACTATACCGTGAAGCCGATTGACCTCGATTTTAGTCGCTATCCGTTCCCGTTCTTTGATCAATACGGGCTAGATTCTAACCGGGTTAGCTATTTACTTCCGGCACAAATGAGTGAAGCTTGGCTAACTGCGACCAGTCGTTTTCAGACTCAATATGGTCGATTAGCGGAGTTTCGACCGTTAGAGACGCTGTTGATCAAGGATCTGAAAAATTTCCAATGGAACGATCGCATCGTGATGATCGGCACACCCGATGAGCAACCAGCACTCAAAACGATGAAATTGCCCTACAAAATGGCGAACAATCGCTTTGTAGATGGCAACAACGCGCCCTTACCGGATAGTATCGGCGTTGTCATGCTAGCGACGCTAAACAATGGCGAAAATCCAGTCCTCGTTGTCTCAGGCAATGGAGCAGAAGGAGTAACGAAAGCCTCACAGTTCTTGATTCAGCCTGTAAATAGTCAGATCGGGGCTGGAAATGCAATCCTAGTAAATGATTTAGCCGATACGCCTTCTCCTGCTCCGCGTGAATGGTCGCACTATCTACCAGACAAAGACTCCTTCAAACTCGCAGCACTGACCGGACTCGACAACAAGCCCTTCAAAGACAAGACTGTAAAAGGTACGTCTGCGGCTCCCGTTCAGTTCCATTTTCGTGCGTTGCCTGACGATCGCTTTATGCGCGGTAGCACAATGGATCTGAAATATAGCTATAGCGCTCAAGTTGATCCGAGGCTTTCTAATGTGTCGGTGCGAATCGATGGAGTTGGAATCGGCAGTCGCAAGCTTGATTCTGACAAAGGCGGACAGAACGAAACGCTAACCGTTGATCTGCCTGCTAACTTGCTCACATCAAATTCGATTATTGATGTCGATTTTGATCTCTATCCCAAAGATAAAGCTGAATGCGGCTACAACAATGATCAGCAGCTTTGGGGCACAGTCCACAGTGATTCGGGCTTTAACCTGCGGCGGGAAAACTCAGTCGAACTGCCTGACTTGAAGTTACTGACCACAGGCTTCCCACTCGCGTCTCCGCAGGACTTATCTCAGACTGCGATCGTCGTTCCCGATGCCCCAACTGACTCTGATGTGATGACTTTACTCAAGTTCAGTGAGCGGATGGGACGCTTAACGACTGCAAAATCCGTCAAAATGGATGTGTTCAAAACAGCTTCACTTCCAGAAGGCATTCGCAAAGAGCGGAACATTGTTGCCATTGGAACGCGCGATCGCTTCCCGGTCAAACAAGCCTTTGAAACGGGCGGATTCCAACTAATGGATGTGTTTGGGCGCGGACTCGGACAGGATCGAATCCAAACCCTGCCCGATGCAAGCGGCGTGATCAAGAGTGTCATGTCTCCTTGGAATAACGATCGAGTTCTGATTGCATTGAGTGGTCAAACTGATCAGGGCTTACAGCAGATCCAAAACATCTTGAGCAAAGATAACTGGTTCTATCAGTTGAAGAATGACACGGTGCTAATCAATGCGAATCCTCAAGCAAAGGATGCGTTTGATAACAATGCGTACCAGCTTCAATTTCTTGACCAAGCAGAGCGTCGTCGGATTGAAAATGTCAGTCCTCTGAGTAAAGCGCGTCGTTTCCTCGAAGATCAATGGTTCTTCTTGCCTCTAGGCATCATCGCTGCGGCACTGCTGCTCTATGGTGTCGCTCAACTATTCCTCAAGCGCATTGCAAGGTAAGCACATGGCACAATCATCCCCAACTAAAGGTCAGCGCTTACTGTCTGTGCTGGCAGATTTGATTCCAAATTTCTTCGATCGCATTCTCAACTGGAGTGGTAAAACTCAGCTATTTCTGATCATTGCAGTTTTACTGTTTCTCTCCGTTCCGCTGATCATTACTCCGCTGAAAGTCTGGCAGCAAGGCGTTGTCGCGATTTTACTCATTGCGATCGGGTGGGCAGTTTCTATCATTGAGCGAAAACATGCGACCGGACGGACGAGTGAATATCTTCACCTCTTCATGATCTGGCTCAGCTTGATTACAACATTTCGCTATCTGTTCTATCGTATGAGCTATACGCTCAACCTGCATAATGGTTGGCTCGATAGTACAGCAAGCATTTTGCTTTTTCTAGCTGAGCTATACGCGATCATGACGCTGGTGCTGTCATTTTTTCAAACCTTAAAACTGAAAGAACGTCAGCCGATCAGTGTGGAAAACATTCCTCAAGCGGAGTGGCTGAGCGTCGATATCTACATTCCAACCTATAGCGAAGATGTCGAAATTGTTCGCAAAACGGCGCTTGCTGCGATCGCATTAGATTATCCGGCTGACAAAAAGCGGGTGTACATTCTAGATGATGGCTCATCTGAAGAATTGCGCGATCGCCGGGAAGCTCTGTTTCAAATGTGCAGTGATATTGGCTGTATGCTGCTCACGCGCGCGAACAATGATCATGCAAAAGCTGGAAATATCAATGCAGCTTTGCCCCGAACGACTGGAGATTTAATCTTGATCTTAGATGCGGATCATATTCCGCTTAGAAGTTTCTTGATGGAGACAGTCGGGTTCTTTCTAAAACCAAAAATTGCTTTAGTGCAAACGCCTCATTGGTTTTACAATCCTGATCCTTTTGAGCGAAATCTGCGAACCGCAGGCAAAGTTCCCGTTGGCAATGAATTGTTCTACAAGGTTTTGCAAAAAGGCAATGACTTCTGGAATGCAGCTTTCTTCTGTGGATCAGCAGCAATTGTTCGTCGATCGGCTCTTTTAGAGATTGGTGGAATCGCGACTGAGACTGTGACTGAAGATTGCCACACTTCACTGCGCTTACATTCGAGCGGTTATGAAACGGTCTACTATGACAAGATCATGATTGCAGGGTTAGCTCCTGAGAAGTTTTCAGCCTATGTGGGGCAGCAAACTCGTTGGGCGAGAGGCATGGCGCAAATTCTTCGCCGAGAAAATCCATTGTTCAATCCTGGATTAAATCTCACTTTTCCTCAGCGAATCTGCTACTTCAGCGCAACGTCTCACTTCTTCTTTGGCTTTCCTCGCTTAATGTATGCGATCGCGCCGATTTTGTTTTTACTATTCGGCTTAAATCCAGTTCGAGGCTTGGGGTTAGAAACCCTAGCTTACGCGCTCCCTCACTTCTTACTTGCTGCATTCGCGAACTATATTGCCTACAAGCATGTGCGCTTCTCCTTCTGGAATGAGGTGTATGAGTTTGCTATGTCGTTTCATACCGCGATCGTCACTTTGCTCGCCTTGATCAATCCAGGCTTGGGCAAATTTAATGTGACTCGTAAAGGCTTACTAGTCGATCAACGCAGTTTCGATTGGCGATCGACACTTGTGCTGCTCGTGATTGGGGTGTTTGTTGCTCTATCGATTATTGCTGTTCCGTTCTGGGTTGTTCTGACTCCAGAGAAGACGGAAGCAGTCATGGTGAACTTGTTTTGGAGTATTTTCAATTTGACGCTGATCATTGCTGCGTTACTTGTGGGATTAGAACAACCTCAGCAACGCGCTTCCCATCGGCTTGCCCGGAACCTCAGAGCGACGGTGCATGATGTGGGGCAATCGCTGCAAGGGATGACGCTAGATGTGAGTGATTCTGGTGCTAGGATTCTTCTCGATCAAGAGCTAGAGAATCTCTCTCCTGAAATTGAGATTGATCTCACCGGGGACTCAGATGCGCGAGTTTCGTTACAGGCACAGGTGATTCGACTCGCTTCAACTCGGGATCAAAGGTCGATCGTGCTAGTGAATTTCCTTGATTTGTCTCGCGCTCAGAAGGATGCACTGAGTTTAGTGATCTATTCCGATGTGCAGGAGTGGTACGCTCAGCGGCGAAACTCGATCGATGATTTGTTTCGATCATTTGCGGACAGCTTCAAATTTGAAATCGACCGAATCGTCATTTCAGATATGAAGGAGGGTGTCTTTTACGCCAAAATCCGTTGCAAAAGCAGTTTGGCTGAGGTGGAGATCGACAGTCGTCCTTCGGATGCCATCGCGATCGCGGTGCGATTTGCAGCTCCGATATTCTGCGCTGAAAAAGTGATGTCGGAGGCAGCGATCGAAATGACTGAAGAGGACAAGCGGCTGGAAAGCAAAAAAGAGGAAAACATCCCTTCGCCCAAGGTGGGTCCGAAAAAAGAAGGTTCCCTCAAAGATTTTAGCTTGGATAAGCTGAACCAGCTTCTGGAAAAGGCCATCAACAACGAAGATTACGAGCGTGCAGCCCGAATCCGGGATGAAATAAACAAGAGAAACTAGCATAAAGGCCCCGATTTGGAAATCGGGGCTTTTTTCTTGCCCACCTTTGGCCTATTTTTAACCCTTCGAAAAAATCGACTTGCATGGACTATTTAAGAGGTGCCTTGGGCTTGGCTGTCATTGTATTGGTGGCCTATATTTTTTCAAGCGACAAAAAGAAAATTGATTGGCGTTTAGTAGTTATTGGCATTTCGCTGCAATTAATTTTTGGTTTTTTGATCACCAAAGTGGAGTTTGTCCGGGCAGGATTTGCCTTGCTATCTGAGGGATTTGTCAAGTTTTTGAGCTTCAGCGGAGCAGGGGCCACCTTCATCTTCGGGGATCTG
>JALOOO010000146.1:13268-13916 GCA_025454375.1 Leptolyngbya sp. Prado105
CAGTTTTGGGTTTATTTTTGCCTTCAAAGTCCTTCCAACCATCATTTTCTTTTCCACAGTATCAGCCGGTCTGTATTACCTGGGAATTCTCCAAAAAGTAGTGTTCGGCATTGCATGGGTGATGGCACGGACCATGCGTCTTTCCGGACCGGAATCCCTATCTGCTGCCGGCAATATCTTCCTTGGGCAGACTGAAGCGCCTTTGTTGGTCAGGCCCTTTATCCCACACATGAGCAAATCGGAATTGATGTGCCTGATGACAGGTGGAATGGCTACCATTGCCGGAGGTGTTTTGGCTGGATATGTGGCGTTTTTGGGGGGTGACAGTCTGGAGGAGCAGAGCAAATTTGCCGCTTACCTCCTGGGAGCCAGCATTATGAATGCCCCGGCTGCCATCGTGATGTCGAAGATGTTTATCCCCGAAACCGAAAAAGAAATCAAGCAGGACAAGCTCGAAGTCAGCAAGGAAGCCATGGGAGTCAATCTGATCGATGCCATGTCGATCGGTGCTGCGGAAGGTCTCAAGTTGGCTTTGAATGTGGGAGGGATGCTTTTGGCTTTTATCGCGGTAATTGCAGCGATTAATTTTGGTCTCAGTGGATTGATCGGAGAATATACCGGCCTCAATGCTTGGGTACAAAGCTCTAC
>JALOOO010000147.1 GCA_025454375.1 Leptolyngbya sp. Prado105
CATGGATTTGATTAAATCGCAGATCGATCATGCCTAGTTGATCGTCAATCTTTTGACGATCGCTAAGACTCTCTGATTCATAAACCATGGTTCCGCTCGTACTTAAAATACGAAATAAATGACTTATATAAAAAATCCTTGAATCATACTTACAAGTTCTTAAGATAAATGACTCTATCAATAGAGTAGGATTCTCAAAAAGTACGTTAGATTATTCAGAGCTATCCCCATTTTTTCTTCTCTATGCCGCTTCGCGATCATCGCTGGTTTGTGCCTACGCTACATGTAGAACCAGAAATCTTTCAGGTCTATCGAACGACGCATCAGTTTTATTACGAGGTGCAGTCGCGCGACGAACACGATCGCTATTGCGAATGGTACGCCGAGGTTGCAAAACAAAATCGCCGCGAACTTGAAAAAATGCGCGGCGATGTCAATGTGTTTAGTTGGTTCCGGCGTAGATCGTTGGACTAAAAAACGCAACGATTTCTGAATTTGAGAAATTTCCCACCGAAGCGATCGAACTATCTGAGAAGAACTTTGCAATTACAATGTCTTGCTCTGAATTAGCAATGCCATCTGCATTCGAGTCGATGAGAAGATCTTCTGCTTGACGAACCATCCCCATCTCGCCTGCAAACAAGCCGAATCTAGGAGCTTTTTGATCAAAAATGACGCGATCGCGCCCTTCTGTATCGACAATCCGCGTCCCTGCGACCTGTCCTGCAATCTCATACAAATCATTGCCTGTCCCACCTAAAAGGACATTTTTTCCAGCACTGGCAATTAACCAGTCATCGCCTAAACCGCCTTCTAGCCAATCATTGCCTGCCCCGCCCTCTAAGAGATCATTGCCTGCATTGCCGACCAACCGATTGTTCAAATCATTGCCAATTACTTCATCGGCGCTCGACGAGCCTTGCACATCTTTAATCTGAACGCCAAACCCAATCACTGTGCCAAATTTGGACACGGGAAAAGTTTGTTCAGCTTCGCCCTCAGGGTTTTGCGTGTTCGGCGCATGTAAGGTATAGCGACCTGTATTCAAAGCAGCTTTTGTCGTAATTTGACCACCGGGGCGCAAATCGTAGTGATAGCCAGATTCTTCTGCGGGAAGCGCAGTCGCATCGATCGAATTCGTTCCCCCTGTATCCCAAATCGCTTGAGTCGCTTTGAACTGTCGATCGCTACTACTAAATGGAAATGTCGTGCTTCCATCGCCGTTAAATTTGTAGACCGTATCGCCTACCTGAAACGATTTATTCGCCCCATAGAGAGCTTGCAGAGCCGCAATGTCATAGGGCATCAGTGACCAATTCCAGGAAGAAGGCTCCTGCGCCAAGCTAGAGTCCACGTTGTAGGACATGACTGTATTCAGCGTATTGTCCGTCTCTAGTGGGAGAAAGGGCGTTTCTTCATCAGCACTATAGCGACCGGAATGCTTTAATCCCATAGCATGTCCCAACTCATGAATCAAAGTGGCATATTCAGCACTGCCGATGCCCTTCTTCCAGTCTCCCCCTTCACTGTAGAGAAAAACGCCGCCATCTCGCTCATCTCCATAAGTTTTAGGACGATAGGCTGAAGCGTAGCTGCCTCCCCCTTGCTCATAGATCATCACCCGAATGTTTGCACTCGCTTTCGGGTTGTTTGTATCTTCAATCTCCTTAAATGTAATTGGAATGACTGAAGCATACATTTCTTCTAAGATTTCTCTCACATAGCCCTTTGTCTCTTCAGGAACTGGGCTAACTTTTTCGGGATTTTCAGCCGGGTAGGTTTTTGCATTTTCAGCCGTGACAAAACTGTAAGTTATGGTGCGAGTGTCCCATTTCTGAATTTCTCCAGTCTCGTTTTTTGGCGGCAGTAATGCCTTGTAAGTGGTATCAAATGTATTCCAGTTCGCGGAAGCTTGAGAAGCCGTAACAATCAAAGTTACGATCGCCACAATTAGAGCGAGATAACGAAAAAATCGAGTCAGCATATCGTCTTAGAAGCACTAAAAAAGAGTGGATTGTTTCCACTCTTCTAAGTGTAAATGACGATTCTACCAAGTTCTGGCTGTGCGATTTACAACTTAACAACTGACTAGATAGCTTCAAGTTCAAACTCTTGAAAGTGAGCGCGAAACTTTCCAGGAAATTTTATCAGATAAGGAAAATTTGCGCTGACTGGGCGACCTTGCCATTCTTTGACGATCGCAATGATTTCGCCCTCTTGACCTTTGATATCAAAGGCTTCATTGCGATGTTCTGGGTGGTGATACACCACCACGGATTCTTTGACTCGAACACGATCGCCAATATTCATAACCTTGAGTGTTCCTCTCTCCGCAAGATTCACCACAGTCGCTTGCCTGCTTAAAAATGATAGATAACCTTTTTATCTTTGCATAACCTGTGTCAATCGCTCTATCGCTTGAGCAAATCGTTAGGCACGAATCGATGCAATGATTCGACTTCTGCTCGAACCTTTTGCAGGTGTTGCTGCATTCCTGCTGGATCGCGATAATACCAGGTTCCCAATGCCGCGCCACCGCCTAAGAGCAAGACCAGCAAGGTTTTTAGCCAGATCCGATTCTTGCGTTTGGGTTTTACGACTTCTGTGGGTGGAATCACGATCGGTTCGGGCAGATCCCTGTCTTCTTCGCCCGTGATAAACGACAGGGGCAGTTGCAGTTCTGGCAGCGAGGAGGACACCTGACACTGTGTGAGTACGATCGAGGCATTGTCATGCCCATTGCGCTGATTGGCAAAGTCGAGCCAGGACTTGACTGCCGCTTCGAGCGAGAATTTATCCTGCAAGATCAGTTCTGCATAATCTGCCCAGGACTGCTCGACAAATCCGTTATCGCTCATTCCATCCGAACAGAGAACGAGTAAGCCATCTTCTTCGACAATGAAGCGCCTCACACTTGGATGCAGATGATGCCCTTCGCGAGTGCCCATTGCTTGAGTCAGTGCCCCCGAATCCGGACGCTTCAGCGCTTCTCGATAGAGCGATCGACCCATCCGAACTTCTCGGACTGCCACATCATCATCGACGGTCAGTTGATGACAATACTCAGACGTGATCCAATAGGCGCGGCTATCACCCACGTTGACGATATAAAGCTCATGCCCATTATTGGCAACCGATCCGCTCGTTAACGTGACGCATTGAGGGATTTGCAGTGCCATGACAAGCGTTGTGCCCATGCGTCGTCGGGCTGTGCGGTTTTGAGCATCATTTTTAGCGGCGATCAAGTTGTTGACCACTCGCACGATCGCGGCTAGTTGATCACAGATCAAATCGGGCGGCAAGAGTTCGGGCTGATGCGCGATTTCGGACAGCAACGCTTTGATTTGAAGCTGAATCGATTGCACAGCCAGGTTTGACGCGACTTCTCCGCCATCATGTCCGCCAATTCCATCACAGACGATCGTCAGGCGTGCCGATAATTCATCAAAGGTCAGCGTCTTCGTCGTCAAGGGGTAGCAAGTATCTTCGTTATGCGATCGTCGTCTGCCGACATCCGTTGCACCAATGACTTGCGATCGCAGAGGCAAGGCTGCGGCTTGTTCTAATAACAGTGCATTTAATCGCGTCGAAATATCGCGATAACTTGCATTAGAAGTTTGCATCAAGGTGCAGATCGCCTGCAATTTATCGGCAATAATGGGTTTTGCATCGGGCAATAGCACCATCCAGGTCTGAGCCAGATTTGCCAAAGTCGGCTGCTGAAATGATTCTTTCGTCTGTCCTTGATCGAGAATCAACTCCTGCAATCGAATCCGCCACCCTTCAACGCGCACCTGATCCGGTGACAGCAGACTCGATGCGACTCCTAATTCTGAAAACGGAGTCCACAACTCCAGCATTTGCCACAGCCAATAAATTTGCCGCGTCGCAGTGCCCTGATGCCAAACTTGCGCGATCGACGGCTGTAGTTCTCCATCTTCTGCTAACGGCACATTTTCCAGCAGCAGGATCTCATCTCCCCCCTCTCGGCACACCCCATACACTTCTGGCACATGTAGTCGATAGGGATACAACAGCATGTAAACCTGCGCCAACTCAGACACCGCCAACGGCACTTGAGGATCTGTGTCAGGTTGCGTATCGAGCCAGATTTGAGATGCTTTCACCTGATACCGAGATGCGATCGTTTTTCCGGGCTTCTGGCGTTGAGCCGATGCCCCCACTGCCCAAAGATAATGAAACCCTTGTGGCTGGGAACGATTCATCGTCAGAGCCGAAGTGCGATTGGGGAGATTAGACGTGGAATTCATATAAGGAGGCTAGGATGAAGAAGCGAATCGCAGAGCATCTTACCGCCGACTGAGCCGAAAAGCTATAGTCATTGCCGGAATGTTGCATTTACGATTTGAAGCTTGTATTAAAGCATGACTTCTCCATCGGGGAACGCTACATTTTAATTCCTCACTCAAATCTCTGAGTCTCTATGAATCCTACTGTTCTATGGCTGTTGCTTGGGGCGGGATTGTGTCTAGTCGAATTTGTTCTTCCAACCGCATTTATCGCCTTTGTCATGGGGATCAGTGCGATTTGTGTTGCAATGGTGGCTCACCTTTTACCGCTAAATCTGCAAGCGTTGCTCTGGGTGGGTTTGTCGATCGCGATGGTGTTGTTTTCCCGTCGCTTCGTCAATCGCCGCGCGAATCTCAAACTCGATGCGAGTGAAGCTGAAACGCTGACCGAAATTCGACCCGGACAAATCGGGCGAGTTTGCTATGAGGGAAATTCCTGGGCGGCACGCTGTGAAAGTTCTAATCTCGACATTCCCGCAGGAGTCCGTGTCTATGTTGTCGGACGCAGGGGAACAACTTTGATTGTCATGCCTGAAGATATTTAAGGAGAAAAATTTATGTGGGGTTGGTTTATTGCCTTAGTGGTCGGCGGTGGTGCCGTTTCGAGTGTCAAAATTATTCAACAAGGAAATGAAGCTCTGATTGAGCGGTTGGGAAGCTACGATCGCAAACTTTCTCCTGGCTTGAATTTTGTCTTTCCAGGACTCGATCGATTGGCGTTCCAAGAAACGATTCGAGAGAAAGTTCTCGACATTCCGCCTCAAGGCTGTATTACGCGCGATAATGTCTCGATCACGGTTGATGCAGTTGTGTATTGGCGCATTGTCGATATGGAGAAAGCCTATTACAAGGTACAAAATCTCCAGTCCGCGATGGTAAATCTAGTTCTGACTCAGATCCGGGCTGAGATGGGTCAGCTAGAACTCGATGAAACCTTTACCGCTCGATCGCAGATCAATGAGATTCTGCTGCGAGAGCTAGATACGGCGACTGATCCTTGGGGTGTGAAAGTAACTCGTGTGGAATTGCGCGATATTGTTCCGTCGAAAGCCGTTCAAGAATCGATGGAATTGCAAATGTCCGCAGAACGCCGTAAACGGGCTGCAATTTTGACCTCGGAAGGGGAGCGCGAATCTGCGGTCAACTCGGCTCGGGGTAAGGCTGAGGCTCAAGTGCTAGATGCTGAAGCTCGTCAGAAAGCGGTCATTCTCGCGGCTGAGGCGGAGCAAAAAAGTATTGTCCTCAAAGCTCAAGCAGAACGTCAGCAAGCGGTTCTCAGAGCGCAGGCAACGGCGGAAGCTATTGCGATCGTGACTCAAGCCTTGAATGAGGATGCGCGTGCGGCTGAGGCAGGTAAGGTACTTTTGGCTCTGAGCTATCTTGAGATGGGAACGACGGTAGGTAAGAGCGATAGCAGCAAGGTGATGTTTATGGATCCGCGCAGCATTCCGGCAACGTTGCAGGGGATGTTGTCGATGGTCGATGACAGTGGAAATGGCAAAGCGTAAGGTTTTGCTTGATCGCTAGAGAATCAGGGGAAAAGTCTCACCTCTGATTCCTGATTGACTGACAAAACACTTGAAAATCCCTTTGCTGCGTTGCTGCTCTGCCCCGGAACTGAAGTTCCGGGCTAATTGAGGGAAACCCGTTGAACCGGGTTAAGACTTTTTCCCAGTCTACTTCAGTAGACTTTCCGCTATCAGCCCGGAGATTAATCTCCGGGTGAGATAACAACGAAGCGAAAAACTTTTGTCAGTCAATCAAGGGGGGCTTTCAGAAGTTTTGTCAGTCAATCAGGGTTCCTGACTTTTATGCCGTAAAACTTTCATCCAAAGCCAGCCGAGAAAGCACCCGATTGCATAAGGCGGAAAGTCTGACCACAAAAACGTATTCCCTAGAACCAAGCGACCTGGCAATGTTGCACGAATCACTTGCAGCCATGCGGGTTGATAGAGTTGAAGAAATTCAACCCCACAAGAAAAGCAGAAAACACCGATCGCAGTTTTGACGATCGAGAACGTTGGAAAGCAAAACTGTACCAATGCAATCCAAAAAATCTGATACGCTAAACTGCCCGAAATATCAGTCAACCACCAGGGAAAAGTAGTTGTGAATCGAACAAAGTAACCCAGTGGAACAATGACGATCATTGTCAGCAGTAAATCAATGCGGTAAGGCATAAGATTTAAGTTTGAGCGAGTTGAGTCGAAGTCGATTTTGTTTTCCCTTCATCGATCGCTTCTAAAATTCCCAAAAATTCTCGTTCAAAAGTAACTTGAGCGCGGTTGGTTCTGCCACCAATGTAAATCACGCCATCTTTTTCTAATCCCCAAATCTGAGAGTGAGAAACATAGCTCATAATCACACCCAGCATGAGTAACCCAAACCCAAGGTAGACAATTGGAATCCCCGGATCTGCTTTGATTTGCAGTCCAGTGCTTCCGATGAGATCGACGATCGATAATTTCAGCCCTTTCACATCGACTGCCATGCCTTTGCGGACGGTTGCAATCAGCTTGCCATCCATGTCATAGACAAGCAGCAAGCCTTGTAGGTCTTTTGCAACTAAAGACACCCCATCACTCATATCAGGCTTCAAAGGCAGCCAAGTTCCCCAAATTCGACCGCTTCCTTGGTCGATTCTTGCCATCGGCGATTGCAGCACAGGGCTATTGTTCAGACGGACTTGGATTGCCGCGATCGACCAATCGGCTTGATAGAGTGTTACACCCTTGTGTTTCAGAGGTTCATTGACGTGAATCGTTTTGCGATCGACTTCTTTGCCTGCTTTATCTAGTACGGACAAATCTGAGTAGAACTGATCAATCTCCCCCGTCGGTAAGTAATCAATCCAGAATCGATTGACTTTCACAGACCAATCTTTCGGAATCTGTGGAGCCGCCCAAATTCCAGCATCGGTGACGTTATCCACCTGAAACGTTGCACCGCTTGGAACCATTTCTTGAGCAATGAAGCCTGTCGTCGCACCGATAATGCCACCCAGTAAAATCAGCAACATCGCAGCATGGACAATGATCGGTCCAATTCTTCCAACAATCCCTTTGTGCGCGTAAAGCTTCTCGCCTTCTTGAAAAATCTTGAAATTGCGCTGCTCTAGTAAGGGTAAAAGCTGATCAATTTTGGCGTTTGGATACTCTGCACTCAGGGCAAACTTCTGAAATTGACGCGGCTGACTGTAAAAATTCCAAGTTCGCGAAAACCAGCGCAGTGCGGGCAATTGGCGTGTAAACGTACAAGCCGTCAAACTCGCCCCAAAAAGAATCAAGAGTGATAGATACCACCAGGTTCGGTAAACATGATCGAATCCAGCACTCAGCACTACTTTCCAAGTCAGAAACCCAAAGAGTGCAGGCTTCTCAGGATAGTTTGCTTGATAAAACTGAACCGATTGCCCCTGCTCAATCACCGTTCCAGCAATACTACACACGGCAATCACAAGCAGCAGCACGATCGCTAATTTCAAATCTGCTAAAACTGGGAGCAGTTCTTTCTTGAAATAGCGTTTAGGCAGATTAAAAAGGTCTGTAAAAGTCATCTTCTAAAACACAAATCGCGACAGTAATGAAAACACACCAAACCCAACCAGTAAGGTACCACTCGTCGGCGTAATCCAACCTGACCAACGCCGCAACTCCAATAATTTCTTAATCGCTGCGGTAAACGTTCCAGCAAGAATCAACGGCGCAACATATCCAGCCGTGTAGCACAGTAAAAGCGAAGCCCCTAGCACGGGATCTTTTGTCGTGCCAATCCAGGTGAGAATCGTTGCCAGAACTGGCGTGCTACAGGGTGACGCAACCAGCCCAAACATCACCCCCAAAAGATACGATCGCACAGCCGCAGGCAAATCTTTAGAAATCCATTCTGTGCCGCCAATCGTCGGCATCTGCAACGGCAAAGCTTCTAGCAAGTTCAGCCCCATGATGATCGCGACCACGCTAATCACGATCGGTAATCCTGTCCCAACCTGCCCGTAGACTTTTCCCAGCAGCGTCGCTCCAATTCCCAATCCTGCCAAAGTCGTCGCCAACCCGAGCGAAAACCAGGTAGATTGCGCCGCCGCCTGAAAGCGAGATTTTGCCTCATAACCGCCGATATAGCCCACCGTAATCGGCAGCATCGACAGCGTACAGGGCGTTAAACTCGTGAGCAATCCTGCCGCAAAGATTACACCAATACTGATCGGCGTGAGATGTGCTAATTGATTGGAAACTAAGCGATCGGCAAATTGCGAAAGCTCGTAAAGTTGAGTCTGGAAAGTGTCAAACATCATGCCGCGATTGTGAGCGCCTTTCCTATTCTACGATTTAGCGGCTCGGTCTGGGCTTCATTCGTCGGGTTCGCGCTTCTGCAAACGAAATCACTTTGGTTCCCTCTGCGATCGAGGACACGCTCGCTTCACTACTTTCACGCGCCACCCGAATTAATAATCCTGCACAGACCAAGCTTGACAGCATCGAACTGCCACCATAACTAAATAAAGGCAGGGGTAATCCAGTCGTCGGCAATGCTCCAGTCGCAACGCCAATATTCAACAGCGACTGTCCCACCATAATCACCATCACCCCGATCGCGACCAATCGATGAATGGCACTTTTTGCCTGTCTTGCCACCATTAGCGCCAAAGTTGAATAAGCAACCAGCATCAACAGAAAGACAAAGCAGCCAATCAACCCAAACTCTTCCGCAAACACGGCAAAAATGAAGTCTGTATACTGAATTGGCAAATAGAACAATTTCTGCTGTGAAAGCCCAAACCCGACTCCTGTAAATCCCCCTGACCCGATCGCTAACAAACTTTGGATCAATTGATACCCATCTTGCAGTGGGTCAGACCAGGGATTCAGAAACGACATAATCCGTCGCCGCTGATATTGCCGCAGACTAATACTCAATCCAGCTAGAAATAGCCCCGCTACCGCCGTTCCGCTCAAATATAGATAAGGCAGACCTGCCGCCAAGGCAACCAGCCACAGAGTCATGCCACAAAGAGCCGTGGTACTCAGATTCGGCTGAAGCAAAATTCCAATCAGCATCAAGCCAAACAGCCCAATCCAGGTCAATCGCACACGCCAAGCGAGTCGTTCCCACTGTCCAAAGATTCGGGCGCTCTGCAATACGAGAAATGGTTTAATCAATTCTGAGGGCTGAATCAAAAAGGGACCTGCTTCAAACCAGCGCTGTCCGCCATTTACCTCACGCCCAATCACCGTAGTCAGAAGAATCCCACCGAGTAGTGAGATAAACCCAAAACTCGAAATGCCTTGAATGTATCGAAGCGGGGCATGAACCAGAAGGTTGAACAGAATCATCCCGATCGCGACTGCGATGAGTTGCCGCTTAAAGTAGTATAACCCATCGCCGATCGCGTCGCCGACCGGATAGGAGGCACTAAACATCACCGCTAATCCAACAAATAACCAAACGAAGGTCAGCCAGCGCAATAGTCGAGGCGTGAGCGCCCAATCCATTGCAGTGGTGTCAAAAAACGGTATGAAGTGCCGCCAGTTCATCGATTTGCCAACTCCGATCGCAATTTTTCCAAGTCATCGAGTAGAAACACCGTTAATTGCCCTGAATATGCCTCTCCCTGGTCAGTTTGGGCAATCTCAAGCCAATATGCAAATTGTTCTCCCTGACGCAATTCTCCTTGCAAAGCGGCAAGTTGAGCGTTTTGTTTTTGCACGGCTTCTTGAATGCGGGAGTCGGTCGGGTAGGTTTTGATGATTTTCGCACGCTCGAAGTCTCGTGCGATTTCAACTCCGTAGATCGATCGCACAGATTCTCTGAGTCGAGCGATCGTCACTCCGTTTCGTATATCGAACAATGAGAGTGTTTCGCTGCGAATGATCCGTCTGCCTGGGGCAATTCGAGTCATTCGTCCTGGGGGATATAAGGACGCATTAAATGTAAACTGTTGCGCGGATGAATTAACTCGACGCACTAAAAATTTTTCATTTTGGCTGGGTCGCACGGTGGAGTTTGATTTCATCCATACGGCTGCTTCGTCGAGGGTTTGTCCTGGAATGGCTTGAGCCGGGGTTGCCATTAGCAAGATTCCGCTTAAGATTCCGCCAATCTTTCTCATCCTTGTTTACTCCAAAAAAGACAGGCTTATGATTCACCGTCTCGATGGTTTTCGAGTCAGATCATTGTAGTAGAATTGATTGAGCCTGACGGATTTTTTATTCGGGGATCTGTTGGAGCGTGTTTTACAGACAAACGAAATCGGGAATTGGACTCTGATCACGGCTTAAGTCAAGTTCATCGGCAACCTCACAAAGTGAAGAATTGCGGAAAAACTCAACAATAGAGGGTTGCGCTTCTGTCTCAAAAGCTCAATCAAAGAATCTTTTCAGCAGGATCAAGGCTGAGAAGCTGTTACTCTAGTTCTTGAATGCTCATAAATTGCATTTCTTATTTTGTTTCAGCTTAGCCTTAATTCTTAATGCCCGTTGTCGCAATTCCTCGAATCAATTGCCGTTGTCCTAGTGCAAAAACGACCACGATCGGTAAAGTTGCAATCACCACTGCCGCCATCATCAACGACCAGCTATTCGTAAACTGCTCCTGAAAACTCGCCAACGCCAACTGCACTGTTCTCAACTCCGGTCGCGTCGTAAACACCAACGGCTTAAACAAATCATTCCACTCGCCAATAAACGTAAACAGCGATAACGTCACCAACGCCGGACGCGAGAGTGGCAGCATCACCTTCCAAAGTACCTGCCAGCGATTCGCCCCATCCAGCATTGCCGCTTCCTCAAGCTCGATCGGAATCCCTTGAAAAAACTGCCGCATCAGAAAAATCCCGAACCCATTCACCGCAGTTGGAAGAATCAACGCGCCGTAAGTATTAATCAAATGACCCGCTTTCAAAACGAGAAAGATCGGAATCACCAAAATCTGAAACGGAATCACCAACGTCGCCAGCATAATTAATAAAATCGCCTGTTTCCCCTGAAACTTCAGCCGCGCCAGCGCATACCCCGCCAGTGCCGACGTAAACAGTTGAAACAGCGTCACCGCGATCGCCACCAACATCGAATTGGCAAACGCCAGCAAAAACTCTCCTTTTTCCCACGCCAAGCGATAATTTTCCAGCGTCCAACCCTGGGAACCTTCCATCGGCTGCAACGACGTAAGAAAAACAACTCCTAATGGCAACAGCACCACTCCTGCCCCCGCCACCAGCAGTCCCAAACTGAGACGCTTCTGAACTTCCATACCGCTCACAAAACTGAAGAATCGGCTATTTTAGCGCTTCAATGCTCGATAGCCTATAGATTTTATCGATTCTTAGCGTCATCCTCAACCTTAGACGGTAAAGTGAGAGGGGGGAAGAATGAGGAATTCTACTCAGACCACCCCAAACCCAAACCGCAGCACGCGGAAATGTAGTCATGACCAGGAGAAATCTGATCTATGCCGCAACTTGAGGCGACCCCAGAGATTGACTTCCAGAGTGAACTCTATAAAGATGCCTATAGCCGAATTAACGCGATCGTCATCGAAGGCGAACAGGAAGCGAACGAATGGAAAACCGCCACAAAAAAGGCTTTGAAGCCTGTGGTCGGAATCTCAGCGTCACTCCGGACTTGGAGTTCGCCCGAGAGTTTTTCTCCGAGTTGCACAACAACTTCCAAGTTGCGGCAGCCGAAGGCAAAATCGTCACCTGTCTCTTGATTCAATCGCTCATTATTGAATGCTTTGCGATCTCGGCATATAACATCTACATTCCTGTTGCCGACGACTTTGCCCGCAAAATTACCGAAGGTGTCGTCAAAGACGAATACATGCACCTCAACTATGGTGAAGAATGGCTAAAAGCGAACTTTGAAGCCTCAAAAGCCGAATTGGAAGAAGCCAATAAAGCAAACTTGCCCTTGGTTTGGAAAATGCTGAATCAAGTCGCAGACGATGCCAACGTTCTCGGAATGGAACGCGAAGCGCTCGTCGAAGACTTCATGATCCAGTACGGCGAAGCTCTGACTAACATTGGCTTTACCACTCGCGATGTGATGCGGATGTCCGCACACGGACTGGCTGCTGTGTAAGTCCTATCTTAAAATCTTCGACGATGGACTCGGAAACTTCTGAAGTCCATTGTCGAAGATCGTGCTATTTTCTCTTAAATTAGAATACGGTTCCGTTCATATCCATCTCGCCGCCTGTTACCGGGCTTCTTCATACGATCGATGTTTGGTTTAATTGGTCATCTCACAAGTTTGGAACACGCTCAGTCTGTTGCACGAGAACTAGGGTATCCCGAATACGCGGATCAAGGTTTGGATTTCTGGTGTAGTGCGCCGCCGCAGATTGTCGATACGATCCGAGTCAAAAGCGCCACGGGGCAAGAAATTGAAGGACGCTACGTGGAATCTTGCTTTTTACCAGAGATGTTAGCAACGCGACGGATTAAAGCAGCAACGCGCAAAGTGATTAATGCGATGGCACATGCTCAGAAAAATGGCATTAATATTACAGCGCTTGGCGGATTCTCTTCGATTATTTTCGAGAATTTCAATCTGGCACAGATTAAACAAGTGCGGAATGTCATGCTAGAGTTTGAACGGTTTACGACCGGAAATACTCATACGGCATATATTCTTTGTCGCCAAGTCGAACAAGCTTCCAGACAGTTGGGCATAAACTTGTCCGATGCAACTGTGGCGGTTTGTGGTGCAACGGGCGATATTGGCAGTGCCGTCTGTCGCTGGTTGAACACGCGCGCTGATGTGGCAGAATTGCTGCTGATTGCTCGCAATCAAGAACGGCTGAAAGCTCTGCAAGACGAACTTGGGCGCGGCAAGATTCAGGGATTAGAAGAAGCACTACCGCAAGCAGACATCATTGTGTGGGTTGCCAGTATGCCAAAGGGGGTTGAGATCGACCCAGTTCAGCTTAGACAACCTTGTTTACTGATCGATGGCGGCTACCCAAAGAACCTGGGAACAAAGCTTCAGCACCCAGGAATTACTGTGCTAAACGGTGGGATTGTCGAGCATTCGCTTGATATCGAGTGGAAAATCATGAGCATTGTCAATATGGATGTCCCGGCACGGCAATTGTTTGCGTGTTTTGCAGAATCAATGCTGTTGGAATTTGAAAAACTGCATACCAACTTCTCTTGGGGGCGTAACCGTATCACCGTTGAGAAGATGGAGCAGATTGGAGAAGCCTCG
Organism: Leptolyngbya sp. Prado105; assembly: GCA_025454375.1. Lineage (GTDB taxonomy): Bacteria > Cyanobacteriota > Cyanobacteriia > Leptolyngbyales > Leptolyngbyaceae > Leptolyngbya. Next base: position 13,517 of record JALOOO010000147.1, read on the forward strand.
GTTCGGCATGGATTCCGTCCATTACTCCTGCCAAATCCTAATTGAGCAACGCATCCTGAGCTTTCGGGACTGTCTTTGCTGAAAGCTTCTGTGAGTAAAGGGTTGAGCGATGCGGTATACTGTCGCTGTTTGAACGCCAACACTCTTGTTAGTCAAGCCTATGCACGGTACTGAGGGATCTACTGTCGAATTTGATCGCTTATCTCGCCTAAAACTCTCGGTTGTGATTCCTTGCTATAACGAGCGAGGCACGATCGAGACAGTGATTCAGGCGGTGAAAGCTTCTCCAATTCGTAATCTCGAAATTATTATTGTCGATGATTGCTCCACAGATGGCACAACAGAGTTGCTGAAATCGAGAATTGAACCGATCGTCGATCAGGTGCTCTACCACAGCACGAATCGAGGCAAAGGGGCAGCATTACGAACTGGATTTGCCGCTGCAACAGGAGATGTTGTGATCGTTCAAGACGCAGATTTAGAATATGATCCGCAGGAATTTCCGCTGTTGTTAAAGCCGATCGCAGAGGGTCGAGCAGACGTGGTGTTTGGTTCACGATTTGCAGGAAATCAGCCGCATCGCGTCGTTTACTATTGGCACATGGTCGGCAACAAATTTCTGACCACGCTATCGAATATGCTGACCAATATTAATCTGACCGATATGGAAACCTGCTATAAGGCTTTTCGGCGTGAGGTGATTCAATCGATTCGGATTGAAGAAAATCGATTTGGATTTGAACCCGAAGTCACAGCTAAAGTCGCTCGAATGGGATGTCGGATCTATGAAATTGGCATCTCTTACTATGGGCGCACCTACAAAGAAGGAAAGAAAATTGGCTGGAAAGATGGATTTCGCGCCATCTACTGCATTATGAAATACAACTTATTCGCCTCGAAGCGTGCTTATCTCGTTTCAGATTCAGAGGCTAGCCATACTCTCGGACAGCAGCCCTCACCCCGATAGCCTGTATGGCGATAAAATTGCAGCCTTTACTTGATACACCGCACTTTAAGCTCAAAGATTCGTGGCTGATTTTTTTGCCTGCCTCTGGCTCGATGCGGGTGCGGATGTGCCGTTGCGTCTTGGAAGTTATTCGATCAGAGATCGCTGAGGAAATTCGCGATATGCTGCTGAACCCTGCTCTTGCAGAACGCTCGATCGCATCTTTAATGCTTGAAATTGTAGATAAATCTCTATGCGTATAACCATCCCGATAGTACATCAGGCTGTATCAAATCTTGGCTCAAAACTGCCGAAAATTCCTGAATCTTGGTTGATCTTCTTCACTTGCTTCACAATCTACTCTCTGAATCGCCATGCAACTCTGAATGGGCAACTGTTAGTGATGCCCGATAGTATTCCGAATTCGCTGCTTGCCTTTAACTGGTTGTTGAATGGCACTCTGCATTTTGATGATTTTAGAAATGGCATCTACTATTACAACGGACAACCGCCTTACTTTTTATTTGAAACGCTCAAGGGTCATCTGAATTCACCTTATCCGATCGGAAGTGCGATCGTGAGTTTTCCCATTTATTTCTGTTTCTATATTTTCTTACGTCTCACTCAAGGTGTTCAGGCAGTTGACATCACAAGTTTGGCATTTTCTGAGCCGCGATTGCTATTTGAGCGCATTGCAGCAGCGACGATTGCATCATTCTCGGTTGTACTTTTTTACCAACTGAGTCGGATTAAGTTTGATCGTTCGATCTCGTTGATTTCCACCTTTATCTATGCGTTTGCGACAAATGTTTGGGTGATCGCTTCCCAAGGACTCTGGCAACATGGTCCGACAAATTTGGTTCTACTCGCGGTTGTCTTATGTTTATTTAAAATCAATCGAACCCAAGGCAGACAGCAAAAACTTTTATTACTCAGCGCTGGCATTCTCTGTGGGTTCTTAATTTCAATTCGTCCGACCAATCTTGCTTTTTTTGGTGCGATCTTTATCTATTCAATTTGGAAGTACCGCTGGCGATCAAGCTTTCTCTTTTTAGGACTGTGCTCACTCTTGATCAACATTGCCTGGAATCTCTACTACTTCGGAACGCCACTCGGAGGATATACAGGAGCACTTTCGGTTTATCATTTTTCGCCTCGAACCTTCTTGATTGGACTGAGTGGGCTACTATTTAGTCCGAGTCGGGGACTTCTAATTTATACTCCGATTATCGCTTCAGCAGTTCCAGGATGCGTTCAAATCCTTCGGCAGAGCAGACACAAAGATGAAAAACTCTTGATTCTGCTATTCGGAAGCTCTATTTTGATCTTTTTCCAGTATTGTGTGTTTCTAGAATGGTGGGGCGGTGGCGCTTATGGACCAAGATTTCTGACAGATCTTTTGCCAATTTTGTGTTTCTCAATCAACTATACGATCGCGGATTTTCTCCGAAACTCGACCTGCTTGAAAGAGATAAATTGGCAAGTCTTAGGATTTTCAATGCTTCTCAGCTTCTCACTCTTTGTCCAAATTGTCGGTGCTTTCGGCGCATGTTCATGGGATGGGCTGCCGACTTGGCTAAGTGGTTACATCCCCGATCGCTCTAGAGACAAGCTTTGGCAAATTCGGGACAGTCAAATTGAGCGAAGCTTTTGGGGCTTGATGTTTCGAGTCACGCAGCCGACTCGCACCCCCAACTATGTGGAGGGATTAGCAGGCAGAGTGCTCCAACTGCGAGACCAAAACAAACAGCCTTTTTCAAGCCAGAGCTTGACTAAGCTGAGAAACTATCGGATGCGAGTTTATGCCACGGTTCAAAATACCGGAACTTCGCAATGGTTTGGTTATCAAACGGGTGCACAGCATTTGGGAGAAGCGCGAGTTCGGGTGAGTATTTTAAATGCGCTAGGTCAACCTGTTGGAGAACAAAGACTGTTTGTCTCAGGGCAACCCAAAGCTGGTGAAATTGCGATCGCGATCGGAGATATCAATCTGCCAAGTCAACCGGGTCGCTATACGTTCAATTTCTCGTTGATTGCGGAGCAGATGAAGAGTCTGCCCATTGAGCGATCGCGATCTGAACTTTCGACGGCTTCTCTCGTAATCAGTGTGGTACAAGGCGAGCGAGGAATCTAAGAGGATGCTAAAAGAGAAATCGGTTATCGCGAAGATTACAGCCTTCTATCTAGGGGTCGGACTGATTGGGGTCTGTGTTGCATTTCACCCGACTCTTCTCAGCCAATTTGCTCAATTACAAGCTGACAAAGCCGATACGCGGTTTGTGAATTATGTTCTAGAACATTCTTTTCAGACTGTGTTTCATCGAGATGATGGGGATTCGCTCTGGACACCAAAATTCTTTTTTCCCTTTAAAAACACGCTTGCATTTTCAGAAAATCTATTGGGGGTTGCCCCTTTGTACTGGATTGCTAGAGTGTTCTTTGCTCCGGATCTCGCGTATCAATGGTGGACGATCGCTTGTACTGTACTTTGCTATCTCTGCTTTGCTATTTTTCTACGATCGCTGCGAGTGAGCCATATTTTATCTGCGCTTGGGGGGTTCATTTTCGGATTTGGATTGGTGCGGATCAGCCGACTCTTTCATTCTCAATTGCTGCCTCAATTTTTCACGCCTCTGGCATTTTTATATCTTTGGCAGTTTCTACGCAATCCAACAGTCAACCGTTTAAGGCTTACATTACTTTTTATCTTTCTACAAGTCGCATCTGGAATTTATTTAGGATGGTATCTCTTATTTAGTTTATTAATTTTTGCTCCACTAGTCTTTTTCTTCGATCGTGCAAGCTTAAAAACCGTTTTTAGATTTATTCAGCATTATTGGAAATCGACGATCGTAGCTTTTTCAGTCTGGTTTCTTGCGATTTTTTTGCTGCTTTCGCCCTATCTTGAAATGTCGAAGCTGTTAGGAGCTAGACCTTTTTCTGAAGTTGAGATGATGCTACCACGCCTTGCGTCGTGGATTTATCCTCCTCCTAATACGCTTTGGTATTCTAGTCTTTCCCCCTTCTCCAATAATGTGCCGATGCCTCATGAACACATTATTTTTATGGGATTTCTAGGATTTGCCCTTGCAGGCTTTGCTCTTTATATTTTGAAATTTAAGCCGACGCTCCTCAGCGACGAAAGAGCAACTCTTACAAAAATTTGTCTTGCAATTGCTCTGATTATTTTTGGATTTTCGTTGTATATTGCACCAGGAATTTCACTTTGGAAAATCATCTACAGCATAATCCCAGGTGCAACTTCAATTCGTGCTGTGAGCAGAATTGCATTGTTAGTTCAATTCCTTTTACTCACTTCGGGTCTGTTGTGTTTAGATTCATTTTTGAAGCAATCAAGGCTTAAGCCAAAAGCTGCAACTGCGATCGCACTTTTACTTCTTGGACTTAGCATTCCGGAGAATCTAATTTTTAAGCCCCTTTCTTTTGAGAAAGCTTCTGTTTTAAAAGTGGAAGCAGAGCTAACAGAATTAATGAATCAAGGCTGTGATATGGCATATGTGAATCTCACTGCTCGCGATCGCTATGTGACTCAGCAACTTGCAGCGATGTGGGCAGGATTGAACTCTAGAACTCCAGTCGTGAATGGTTACTCTGGCGCACAACCGCCCAAAATGCCAGGAATCGTGACGGAAACACTGTCTTTTTCTCAAATTATGCAGTGGTTCCAATCGGTTAAAGCAACACCTACAGGGCGATTCTGTTTGATTGCGGCAACGGATGATCCAGCAACCAAGACTCAGCAAATCGAAATGGGCATCTCGCTCAGTTCGCTCGGCTCTAAGACGCAATACTTCAGTCGCGATCGCAACTACACCGCCTTTGTGATTTCTCTCCCTGCTGCGCTCCCTCGCCAAGCTTACAGCCAAGGGATTCGAGTCGCAAACCCACCTCCGACTCTCACCACCGATCAAGTCCTCACGCTGCCTGTTTTTGTTCGCAATACAAGCCCGATGACTTGGGTACAGTCTACTCAAACTCCGATCAGATTCTCCTACCGTTGGATGGGAGCAAACAAAGTTCCAGACAAGGGCGATGGCTTGAGAACTGAGCTACCGACTGTGATCGCTCCTGAAAGTGCGATCGCAGTCAATGCAGCGATTAAAGCACCACCCCGTCCAGGAGAATACATCCTGCGACTCAGTTTGGTGCATGAGAATGTAGCATGGTTCATGGATCAGGGTGCGAAGTCGCTCGATTTTCCAGTGAATGTAATCAGTCCACCAGAAGGTACGTCGAATGGGAAGCCCAAACCGTGAACCTCTTTTAGAACCTTTGTTGCGTTGGTTGCGACTGCGACGAGTCATCGCGGAAATTCCCGAAAACGCGATCGTGCTTGATGTCGGATGCGGGCGAAATGCGGCGTTCTTAAAAGCGATCGAGCCGCGCATTCAAAAGGGCTATGGAGTCGATTTCAAAGTTGCAGAATTTCAGACCGATAAGCTAAAAGCCGTGCAAGTCCATCTGGGCGAAGAACTTCCCTTTGCCAATGCAAGTTTCGATATGGTCACCATGCTGGCTGTTTTGGAGCATATCGAGCATGAGCAGGCAATTTTAAAAGAGATTCATCGGGTACTCAAGCCAGGGGGAAGACTGGTTTTAACGGTTCCTTCCGTTTGGGCACAACCTGTTTTAGAATTTCTTTCCTACCGCATTGGAATTATTGATGAAGCCGAAATTCGAGATCATAAACGCTATTACGATCGCCAAAAACTTAAGCAAGTTTTAGTGAATGTCGCAGGATTTGAGCGATTTCGGCATCAATATTTTCAGATATGGATGAATAATTTCTGTACAGTAATGAAGGTGTAGCAAATTTGACTGAACAACGCTCTGAGTTGTGAATGTTGCCAAATCCCGCTACTCTAGACCAAAGAAAATCCCTCACATCTCCTCAAGTTTTAGGAGTGGTGTAGTTATGCCCAATTCTGCCGATCGTCGTCCAATTTTGCTCGATTTTGAAAAGCCTCTTGCCGAACTTGAAGCCCGAATTACTCAGGTTCGCGAATTGGCAGAAGAGAACGAGGTCGATTTATCTGATCAAATTTCCTTGCTAGAAGCTCGTGCGATCGAACTTCGCAAAGAAATTTTTAGCAGCCTCACACCGGGACAGCGCTTGCAGGTGGCACGGCATCCTCGTCGCCCCAGTACGCTTGACTATATTCAAGCCATCAGCGACGAATGGATGGAATTGCACGGCGATCGAGGTGGACATGATGATCCTGCGGTTGTGGGCGGAGTGGGGCGCGTAGACGGTCGCCCGGTTGTCATGCTCGGTCAACAAAAAGGACGCAACACAAAAGACAATATTCAACGGAATTTTGGACAGGCTTCACCGAGTGGATATCGCAAAGCGATTCGATTAATGGAACATGCCGATCGCTTTGGAATGCCCATTTTGACTTTTATTGACACCCCTGCCGCTTGGGCAGGACTCGAAGCGGAACAATTCGGACAAGGAGAAGCGATCGCTTACAACCTGCGCGAGATGTTTAGGTTTGAAGTGCCCATTATTTGCAGTGTGATTGGCGAAGGGGGATCGGGAGGGGCACTCGCGATCGGAGTTGGAGAACGGCTTTTAATGTTTGAACATGCCGTCTATAGTGTGGCTCCTCCTGAAACCTGTGCAACGATCCTCTGGCGAGATTCCACAAAATCTGCACAGGCAGCAGAAGCGTTAAAAATCACTGCCCCAGATCTCAAGGAACTGGGAATTGCAGACGAGGTTTTACCAGAACCCGTTGGTGGCGCACACAACCATCCTTTAGAAGCCGCAGAAACCTTGAAAGCGGCAATTCTCAGCAATCTCGCAGAATTAGATCAACTCACATCCCAACAGCGACGAGACTTGCGATATCAAAAATTCCGCAGCATTGGCGTGTTCACTGAAGCGGGGATGCCTACTCACGTTTAGACCTTTTACTCTTTCACCTTCCAAGCGAAATTCGATCTTCACTCATGAAACCGCGTCGCAGCACGATATAATGAGGAACGTAACGATTTGTTAATATCTAACTCATTTTCACTTGCTTGCAAAAGCCATTAATTTAAGTTGTTTTTCTATGTTCGCCACAGAGCAGATTCAGGCTTCGCGCTCGTCCGTTTCACTGTAATGACACTGAAATCTAGAACGCTTTGCAAGTTGACAGAAGTTTCCATTTATTGAGGTTTTAACCGAGGATTCATGACTTCCTCCAACCATCGACGTGCCCTAATTACTGGGGCAAGTAGCGGAATTGGTCAGGCAACTGCCCTAGCTTTTGCACGTAGCGGGATTGATCTAGTCTTAGTCAGTCGCTCCCAATCTAAATTGGATGCGGTGGCACAAGAGGCTCGATCGCTAGGCGTTGATGCCCAATCCCATGCCATAGATTTAGCAGATGTGACCACCGTGCGATCGCGTTTAGAAGATTTGATTTCTAAGACAGGGACGATCGACATTCTCGTAAATAATGCAGGCATGGCATACACCGGAGCCTTGGGCGAGATGCCCTTATCCGATTGGCAGCGAGTGATTGATCTCAATGTCACCAGTGTTTTGCTATGTGTGCAGGCGGTTTTACCTGGAATGCGATCGCAGAAGCGCGGAACCATTATCAACCTTGCTTCGATCGCGGCACATCAGACTTTTCCAGACTGGGGCGCTTACTGCGTCAGTAAGTTTGGAATTTTAGCACTCTCGAAGACCCTTGCTGCCGAGGAACGAGCGCATGGGATTCGAGTTGTAACCATTTCGCCCGGATCAGTGAATACGGGGATTTGGGACACCGAGACGGTTCACGCCGACTTCGATCGCAGCGCAATGTTAACGCCTGACATTGTAGCGGATGCGATTTTGCAGGCGGCAACGATGAACGATCGGGCTGTGGTAGAAGAGATGATTCTCATGCCAAATGCCGGGACGTTTTAGCGAGTTCTCTTTTTGCACACTTAACTTTGCAACACTCATTATGACTATTGCCACTCCAAGCGGATTTAGCGCCAAGAAGAATGTAGAATCCAGACCCGATCGCAATACGCAAAACGGTCAGGAAGCTAAGATTACGCCTCCTAGTGATGACACACGGGAACAGATGATGGATGCAGTACGGACGATGCTGCTTGGGGTTGGGGAAGATCCCGATCGTGAAGGGTTACTAAAAACGCCGAAACGGGTTGCGGATGCGATGCGCTTTTTGACGAGTGGTTATGATCAATCGTTGGAGGAGCTAGTAAACGGTGCGATCTTTGATGAGGGGCACAATGAAATGGTGTTGGTTCGCGACATCAATTTCTTTAGTTTGTGTGAGCATCATATGCTGCCGTTTATGGGTCGCGCTCATGTGGCTTATATTCCAAATGAGAAGGTTGTGGGCTTGAGTAAGCTGGCTCGGATTGTGGAGATGTATTCTCGTCGGTTGCAGGTGCAAGAGCGGTTGACGCGCCAAGTTGCTGAGGCGTTGCAAGAAGTGTTGCAGCCGCGTGGGGTCGCTGTGGTGATGGAAGCTTCTCACATGTGCATGGTGATGCGCGGGGTTCAGAAGCCTGGATCTTGGACGGTGACGAGTGCAATGGTGGGTGTGTTTCAAGATGATCAGAAGACTCGTGAGGAGTATCTGAATTTGATTCGCCATCAGCCTTCGTTCTGGTAAAGCTGCAATTGCTTGAATAGTTTGTGGACACGCTCTAGGTTTTTATCACCTGGGGCGTTTTCTAATCCGCTGGATAGGTCAATTCCATTTGGAGTAACTAGGGCAAGCGCTTCTAAGATATTTTCAGGATTTAATCCGCCTGCTAGCCACCATTCGCAAGTGGGGTTAAATTCTTTTAGCATTGTCCAATCGATCGTTAATCCGGTTCCGCCTGCTTGCTCTGGGTGATAAGCATCAAGGAGTAAAATATCGACATTAGACTGATAGTTCTGAGCTTGCTCTAAGTCTTGGTGCGATCGTATTCTTAGCGCTTTGATTAATTTGACATTCAAAGCACGCAATGCTTGACAAAATCCGGGTGACTCTTTGCCGTGAAGTTGAACAACATTGAGATTGGCAAGTGCAACAGTTTTGTGAATGGTATCAAAATCAGCATCGAGAAAGACTCCGACTCGATCGAGCGGTAACTGATCTGCAATCGGGCGAATCTGATCGGGTGCGATGTAGCGCGGTGTGTCCGGAACACAGATAAAACCGATCGCGCTTGCGCCCGATTTGGCAATGTCGATCGCTTGATCTGCCTTGGTAATTCCGCAGATTTTGACTTGTAATTTCATCGTTTGTTGCATTTTCTTGAACTCATAGCTTATCAAGAAGGAGAAGCGATTAAAGTAGAAACATCTGATCTAGGCGGAAAAACTTTTATGATTGCTAATCCTAAATTCTTTCTGAGTCCTGAAGAGTATTTTGAATGGGAAGAGCGGCAAGAGATTCGGCATGAGTATGCGGAAGGCGAAGTTTATGCGATGACAGGCGGAACTCTTCCGCATAGTGAGATTGCCCTAAATTTTGGATCTCTATTGAAGAATCACTTACGAGGCAGGGGTTGTCGAGTTTTTAGCTCTGACGCAAAAGTTGGAATTACAGAGAAGGGACCGTTCTTTTATCCAGATGTAAATGTGACTTGTGATGAGCGCGATCGCAGCGCAGTTAAGTTTGTTCAGTATCCTTGCTTAATTGCTGAAGTGCTTTCGCCTGCAACTGAAGCTGATGACCGAGGAAACAAGTTTGCTAAGTATCGACAGATTCAAACGCTGAAAGAGTATGTTCTGATTAGTTCAGAGTTGATGATGGTTGATATTTTTCGATTGAATGAGAGAGGAAAATGGGAGCTAACTTCTTATACTGAAGGGAATGAGATTGAGCTTATTAGTATTGATTTGAAATTCTCGATCGACCTTCTTTATGAGGATATTAATCTCAGCCCTGAATCAGAATAATGCACCAATGTCTGATCTGCTAGAGTGATAGAAATGGGTTCTGGAGATAAATTGTGGCACAAGTGCAAGTAATTGCCAAATGGGGAGATAGTTTAGGAATTCAGATTCCGAGCGCGATCGCAAAAGAAATCGACCTGAAAGAAGGAATGCAAGTCGTGGTCAGTATTGTCGATGACAAGCTTGTGATTCAACCCGAGCGCCGTAAGAAATATACGCTAGAAGAATTGTTAGAGGGGATGACTCCAGAGCACTGTCATTCTGAAGTTGATATGGGAGAGCCTGTCGGTAATGAAATCTGGTAGAGCTTTGCAGTACGTTCCCGATCGAGGCGATATTGTCAAATTGAGCTTCAGCCTGCAAGAAGGACGCGAACAGGCTGGTTACCGTCCTGCAATCATTCTTTCGCCTGCCTCTTATAATCGGCTCTCTTCGCTTGCGCTGATGTGCCCGATCACGAGTCAAATTAAGGGATATCGATTTGAGGTAGCGTTAACTGAGGAAATGCAGACAACAGGAGTGGTACTGAGCGATCAAGTTAAAAGTTTTGATTGGTACGCTCGGAAGGTGAAATTTGTGGAAAAAGCCCCAGATGCTCTAGTTGAAGAAGTATTAGCGAGGGCTGCGGTATTGTTGAGCTAAAAAGGAAGGCATGAAATGGATTTACTATCTAGAATCAACTACGCCAGAGGAACGAGCCAGAGATTTCCAGGAATGGCTTGCACAGTTTGCTAAATCGGGAGTGAGTCTACCAGATGAAGCTTACGATCGAGGAAGTATCTACAAAGCATGACTCAATAAGCTTTGCAATAAAAAAGCCAGAGTTCAAAGAAGGAATGAACTCTGGCATAGAGTGAACGATTCAGCGCAACCTTTACGGCGCAAGCTTACTAGCGATTCTCTTGCTGTTGCAAGAATTGGCGAGTTTCGCGACCGGGGACATAGCCAAATCCAAAGCTAGATTGATCGCTATCGTCGAGAATTTGCGGCGTGAGCATTACAACGACTTCTTGACGTTGATTCTCGCGGTTTGTGCTTCTAAATAGTGAACCAAGCAGAGGCAAATCACCCAGAATCGGAACCTTTCTGACAGAAGTACGATCGCTTTCTTGAATGATTCCAGACAGAATCAAAGTCTGCCCATCGCGTAAACGAATCAGACCCGACGTGATATCACGTCTTGACAGCAATACAACTCGTCCTGCACCTGTATCGACACTATTGACGGGAGCCGTTACGGAAGGATTGATTCTGACAGAGACAAAGCCATTGTCATCAATGCGCTCAAGATTAATATCTAACGTCAGCCCTGCATCTTGCCTTTCTAGCTCAACTGTTTCTCGACTTACACCTGCTGTATCAGTTCGAGTAATTTTCGTGTTGGTAATCACATCTTGAGTCAACCGAACACTTGCTTTTTCGCCTTCTTGAACCACAACCGTTGGATCAGTGAGGATCTTTGCATTTCCGCTAGTTACTTGAGCCTGCAAGCGTGCTAGA
>JALOOO010000367.1 GCA_025454375.1 Leptolyngbya sp. Prado105
AAGCTCGATCGCACTCGATCGAGTCTTAATCCCTGCAAATCTTCCCAGGCAATATCCTCGATCACACCGCAACAGTGACAGCGGAAGTGATGGTGCGGTGCCACATTTGCGTCATAGCGACACACGCCTTCTTCGAGCAGCACTTCACGAATCAAGCCCACTTTACATAACGCTTGAAGCGAACTATAAACGGTTGATTGCGAAGAAGTGGGAGCCGTTTCGTTTAAATCTAGGAGAACTTGCTCAGCCGTCGGATGATCGGTGCGATCGAGAAGGTTCGCAAATACCGCAAACCTCTGAGGCGTAACTCTTAAACCTTTTTCCTTGAGTAATTGAATAATTGTTTCTTGCTGTCGCATTGGACAATTCCAGGTTTTTATACTTGCTTACTTGATAGCATATCTTCCAATTTCAGAACAATCTGCATTTCGGCAGAATTAACAAATTTAAGTAGTTTTACTTATTGAATAATTCCTATCTCGGAATTATTCTGATTTATGTTAGATTAAATTCCAACAAAAAACATTCCAAGTTGTACTGTCTTAGGAGTTCACAATGGCTGTAATTGAGCGCGTTCCGCAGGTTGTCTTCAAAACTCGCGTCCGGGATGAATCCGTACCCGGACCCAATCCTTATCGTTGGGAAGATTTGACGACTGACGACATTTTCAAAGGAAAGAAAGTGGTTGTGTTCTCGCTCCCCGGTGCTTTCACTCCAACTTGTTCTTCAAATCATCTGCCTCGCTATGAAGAACTGTACGAAGAATTCAAAGCGCAGGGAGTCGATCAAATTATCTGCATCTCTGTGAATGATGCGTTTGTGATGTTCCAGTGGGGCAAGCAGGTTGGGGCGAAGAATGTGTTCTTGCTACCAGACGGAAATGGTGAATTTAGCCGCAAGATGGGGATGTTGGTTGACAAATCAAATCTTGGGTTTGGGATGCGCTCTTGGCGGTATTCGATGCTGGTCAATGATGGTCACATTGAAAAGATCTTCACAGAAGCAGAATTTGGGGATAACTGCCCGATCGATCCATTTGAGGTCTCTGATGCCGATACGATGTTGGCTTACATGAAGGGCACACAGTCAGGCGGTGTTTCTGCACCTGTTATCGAATTCGTTGGTTAAGTCTGATGAGGAGATGGGCTGTCTGCTATCTCCTCTGCTGAGAATCCACGATCGCGTTTTGACCTGGTAGGTGAATGATGAAACTGTTAAAAAAAGATCTAGAGACTCGACAGGAGACTGTCTATGACGCGATCGTGGTAGGCGGCGGCATGGGAGGACTGTCGGCTGCCATTTATCTCGCTCGGTATGGCTTGAAATGCTTAGTGATCGAAAAAGGTAAGGGTCGCTCTTTCTGGATGCAGGACTTACGCAACTATGTCGGGCTTGATCCAGATACGCCCGGTCGCGACATTATTCAACATGCAACCACGCAAGCGATCGAGTGGGGCGCGGATTTTCTCCGGGGATTTGTTGAGGAAGTCACAGACGAAGGTGAAACTTTTGCGGTCAAAGTCAAAGTTGGCAAATCGGACGAGACAGGCTTCACGTTGCGGAGTCATTATGTAATTGCTGCTTCCGGTGTGATTGATGTGCTGCCGGAAGTAGAAAATATGCAGAATGTGTTTGACTATGCGGGCTATACGCTACATGTTTGCATGATTTGCGATGGCTTTGATATGTGGGATCAAAAAGCAGTGCTGCTGGCAAAAACGGAAGGGCAGATCAATGCAGCGTTTGTGCTGAACTGGTTTACGCCTTACATTTCAGTGCTAACGCATGGGTTAAATGTCAGTGACGAAATGAAGCAGAAGCTCGCAGAATATGGTTATCCGCTATATGAACAACCGATCGCTGAATTTCTAGGGCACGATCACAAACTCAGTGGTGTGAAGCTCGTCGATGGCACGATCGTGGAAGCGACAACGGGCTTAGTCAATATGGGTTCGATTTATCACAATCAGTACCTCAAAGGGATTGAGGGGTTGGAATATGATGGGCAGAATTTGGTCACCAATGGAATGTGTCAAACGAGCCATGCAAGAATTTTTGCATTGGGGGATCTCAAGCAGGGGTTAAATCAAGTTTCGGTTGCGGTTGCTGATGGGACACTAGCCGCGACGCAGATTTGGCGGAACATTCGCCGTGCGAGTCCGCCTCGGAAATGGGAAGAACGGCGCAGTCATCTCCTGTACAACAAGAATTGAATCTTGATTTGGATTTAAGGAACTGGACAGTGCAAAGTTATTGATATCTCTCAATGGTTGCATCAATCCGAAAATTCATGAGCAGCCAGGGATGCAAATTACTCGATCTTCTTGGCAAGTAATTGAGGCAGAAGTAGAGTGGGTCTACTTCTGGCAAAAATCATGGGCTGTAGATGCTGAAGCGTGATGCGGACAATCTGCTCAGTCGGATAGCCATGTTCGGGCAAGGTGCGAAACCACCGGGGGAAATTGCTCCAAATCGTTTGGGAAAATTCGATCGCTAAGCTTTGGATTACGCCTAATCCGATCTCATTGAGATTGACAAAGCGTTCAAAGGCTTCGATCTTAAAGTGCTTGCCATATGCCTCAATCACCTCCGTCCCTATAAGTTTGATATCGCTCTTAGAGCAAAATCATCTGCTTGCCATTTGGCAGTTGGGTGAGGACAAACAAGACCCTCACATCGGGGCTATCCCAAAAGTATCGAAAACATTGAGAACTTCGCACTGTCCAGTTCTAGAAGGCATTGGCAATTTGCTACGATTGTCGATCGAGTTTTTTCTCAAATGACATCAAATCGCGCTTAAGTTACACTCATCTTGAATATTTTTGATCCGAAAGCTTGCATTAATTTTTTTCTTGAATTGACTCTGCAATTGCTGAATACTTGTGGTCTGTTTTGGAACTCTTGTCGAGATGACGAAGCAAAATTTTCTAACTTTCTTAGGATCTTCTGATATGAGTTGAATCGTAGATTCTATCTGATCAACAGCATGGAATACGTCACTTCCTTTCAGTTCAACATAGATTTCGATTTCGTCAGAAGGGGCTAAAGCAAAATCACACTTCAAAGTTTCTGTATCTTTAATGGCGCAACCATCTACAGTGACAACAAGAATTAAATCTTGATTTGGATTCAAGAAAGTAATTTTACTTTTGTTTTCCTTCAATACGATCTTTGTGTCAGTCCTGCATTGCTCGCATTTTGGAAAACGTTTCATAACTGGTTCAAACTAGATTCAGAAGCTTATCAAACTCGATCGCCAGATCATCTGAAACAGAATCGATGATTGCAGCATCTATCAATCCTGTTTCAGAACATATGATGCTATTACATTTACCATCTTTTAACACATAGGCAGACACATCAGGAGGAAAAAGAGCTTTATATCTAGGGACGACTTCCTCTAGATGAAATGATAGATCCTCTCGATCTTCTCCATAGAGCAAACCTGCTTGAAGTAAATTGTTGAAAACAGTTAATACGTATGGGCTATGTGTTGTTATAAAAAATTGAAGTTTATCTGCACGATAGTTGAAAACAGTTGCAATCAATTCAATCACGCTGCGCTGGGCACTTGGGAATAGATGAGCTTCAGGCTCTTCTATAAAAAGTAGATTTATAT
>JALOOO010000148.1 GCA_025454375.1 Leptolyngbya sp. Prado105
CCAATGAACAAAAGCAGGTCAAAGAGCAACTCCTCGCAGAAATGCCAACTGATCCGATTAACCAAATCATTGAAAATCAGCGTCAGACGGTTGCACTGCCCTTTTGGGGAATTGCTGGACTGGGCTTACTGCTTGGCATTTCACTGTCGCAACCGCTAGATTTTATTGCCACGATTGTCGGTGGAGCGATCGCCTTTCAAGTGCAAAAAATCGGCTGGCAACTTCAAGCAAAACGACTCGTTCTCAGAACATTAGAGGATATCGAAGAACGAGTTCGCAAGCCTAGTGAATGAGCAATCGAGCCTCCCCTAAGACGGTTCATTTCTTAGCCCTCGCCGATCGAGTTGGGGGTTCAAATGGATCGTCTTCTAATGCTTCTCGGACTGAAAATACTTGCTGTGGTATGCCGATCGAGATTCCTGCTGTATCCAAAGCTTGCTTCAACCTGCGGCGAAATTCGCGTCCGACATGAGGCTGCTGCAACGGCTGAGTCTTAATCCAAATTCGTAATGTCACCCCTGCATTGCTAAGATTCTCAACGCCTAGCACTTGCGGGGGTTCTAAGATTTTGGAACTCCAGTCTGGATCTTTGCTAATCTCTTCTCCAACTTTCTCGATTAGATCAATCACCCGATCGATATCTTCATCGTAAGCAATTGCAATCTGTAAATCGACTCGTGACCAATCTTTTGAGAGATTTTCGACAATCGCGATCGCGCTGTTTGGAATCGTAATCAAGCGTCCTTCTGCATTGCGAATTTGCGTAATTCTTAAACTAATAAATTCAACTAATCCGCTGACATTTCCGACTTGAATAATGTCACCGACTGCGTATTGATCTTCAAATAGAATCAGAAATCCGTTGATGATATCTTTGATTAAATTTTGAGACGCTAAAGAGATTCCAATCCCAATAATCCCTGCACCCGCAAGAAGTGGCAAGATTTGAATCCCAATAATCGATAAAATAGTAACCAAGCTAATGCTAATCCAAACAATACTTGCAATTCCTTTTACTACACCGGAGAAAGTCGAAATGCGTAACGCAACTCTTTGAGAGAGATCTGGCGCAGATTCAGGAATATCAAACACTCCAAACACACGATCGATAATCAAATCACTCAATCGCATGATTAAGTAAGTTGCCACAATGATTCCCAGCACCTTCAATGGAGTCGAAACCACCAATGGTTGAAGCGATCGCGAATTTGGAAACAATCCCAAAATGACATAGATCCCAAAAATCCAAATCCCGACTTGCGCGAGTTGCAGCGATCGACGCTGCATATCTTTTAGGGTTCGTTCGCGTCGATTTTCGATCTGTTGCTTGATGGTAAATTGGGTTTGAGGGCTTGCTGTTTCAGGTATATTCGGTTGAATTTCAGGAACGTGAGGCGTGTGGGATTGAATGCGTCTTTGTCGCTTGCGCAAATATTTTTGCAGCCGCGAGATGAGCCAGCTTAAGAGCAGCATTCCACTCAGATAGGCGATCGCTTTTCCAGTTTGCTGCACAATAAATTCAGGTTGGCGTTCTTGTCTGGCTGTAATTAATGCCGATCGAATGATGCGAGTGAGTTCTTCTGCGTAGGGTGTAGGTTCTCGTCCTTGAAGTCGAGCATCCAGGGTTGTAACAGTCATCAAGTACTGTTGATCGATGGAAATGACCGGAAGGTTGCTATCGCTGTCAAGGATTGCCGTAACTTGAGGGTCAGCGGCGTTTCTTTGATTTGCGAAGCGTTGCAGGGTGGCTTCGATGCTTTGGCGACGGGCTGAGATTGCGCTGGTCTGGTTGGGCTGATTCGGCTGAGTCGAAGCGGGAACTGCGATCGTGAAAAGTTCTCGTCCATCAAGCTGAATGGGCGCAGTCACAATATCAGTATTGCTCAGTTGAGACAGGTCGAGCCTAGGAGTTGGCAGAGTGGGAGCCTGAGCTAGGCTAATGGGACTGAGAACTAAAATTAGACTCAGAGCAAAACTGAGGATAAGTCCGAAACGCCGCAATCTTAAGCCTCCCATTTTGATATCAGTGCTAGATCGAGCATAGCTGACTCTGTTGCTCGATCGATTCTCCATCGCGATAGAACTTAGGGCAAAAAAATCTCCGAAAAGCTCGGAGATCGGGTATTCGTTGACGACTTTGATTACAACTGAAGGATCTTTGCGGTGACTGCCATACTTTCCTCGTACAGTACATCTTGTCCGACTCGCTGAAGCTGCTCACTCAAGAGGGTTTCAGCTTTCTGATCATTCAAGGGTGTCACCTGATTAATTCGGCAAGACTGTGCCCCACCGCCTGCTTCCATCCGCATACATCCCGTTGTTTGAGAACACAGTACCGTACAGCAATCGGCTTGCAGATTCGTCGAAGACAGTTTCAGGCTGACCATATCACCCTTGACATCTCCCACCTCTGCGGTCGGAATTCCTGCGAGTTCTGCTTCAATCTTGCGCCCGTTTGCTGCGGTGAAGAAAACTCTTTGCAGGTTGTAGATATCTTCTTCCTTCACGCGCGATACTGGCTCCCAACTTAAGCGACTTGCCAGCCAGCCGAGATACATTAATGCCTGGGCTGAGTTGCCTTTTTCGTAGTCAATCACCACTCGATCGACTTCCCAAATCGCATCCCGCCGCTCTGGGGCATCAAATCCTTCTGCGGCTAGCTCTTGCCAAGCCGCAAGCCGTCGCCAGTTTAGATCGGTGACAAAAATACCTTCTTGGCTCAAATTCGCCAGCTTTAACAAATCTGCTTCTGCATCCGCTGCAAACCGACTCGAATCAAAAATCACCTGGTTCGAGAGCTTTGACAACCGTTGAAATAAATTTTGATCTAAATGCGGTGCGCCTTTCCACCAGACAATGCGAGGCAGTTCGCTAATCATTAAGGAAGTTGCTAAGTCACTGGCTCGATTTAGCGCAGCTTCGGTTCCCTTGAGTGAAACATACTCACAGCAGACCAGTGCCGCCTGATTTGCTTTGTTGATCGGACAGTAAGCAGAAACTTGAGCCGATACACCTTCATCCTCTCCAGCAACTGGGAAGAGCGAAATAATGCGACAGGGATTTTGGTTGGCGACTACATCAGCAATACCAGATCCAGCAGCATCAGAGACATAGCGAGGGGCTTCTGAACCATTGGTTGGAATTTCGCCTTTGCGTTTTGCTAAATCCTCGCGCAGTTTCGCTAGAAGCTCTGGAGTCGAGTATCCATCCACTTCAAGTTTGTATGTGGCTTGTGCTGCCCGAATCGCAGCTTCGGTTCTCGGTCCGTCAATCCCATCGACAGGCCCTGTGTAGAAGCCCATCATCGCGAGGAGTCGCTGGGTTTCTTCCGGTTCGTAAACGATCAAGGTAAAGGTTGTGGCACGGATTGCAGCCATTCCTGACCCGTCTCCTCCAACCTCTCGATATCCTTGCCAAATTTGATTAAGCTCCTGTTCAATCTCATTCATTGAGACATCTTTGGGAGCTTGAAGTGAAACTAAAGGAGCAGATTTAGGAGCCATAGGACAATGCGGAGATTTGAATTTTGGATTAGAGTCTTCGCCAACGACGACCGTCGCGATTGATCAGCAGTTCAGCTTCAGAAGGTTCCCAGGTTCCCGCTTCGTACTGAGGGATCAAGCTGGGATCGGTGCGGGCTTCCCAAGCGGTAAGCGCCGGAGTCACCACTCGCCAAGCCGCTTCTACCTCGTCAGAACGAGTGAAGAGGGTTTGATCGCCCATCATGCAGTCGAGGAGTAAGCGATCGTATGCCTCGCCCCCGGTCACACCGAATGAGTTGCCGTAGCTGAAGTCCATTTCTACCGATCGCGTTCTCAAATCCGCTCCTGGCATTTTGACCTCAAAGCGCATTCCGATGCCTTCATTGGGCTGTAATCGCATCACGAGAACATTCGGATTGGCTTGCTTAGCGGCAGATTGAAAGATCAAAAAAGGCACATCACGAAATTGAATCGCGATCTCACTGACTTTCTTCGGCAGGCGTTTTCCAGTGCGGAGGTAGAAGGGGACTCCTTGCCAGCGCCAGTTATCGACCATGAATTTCATCGCCACATAAGTTGGGACGAGTGAATTGGGATCGACCCCAGGTTCATCTCGATATCCCTGCACTTGTTTGCCTTTCATCCAGCCTGCCGAATACTGTCCCCGAACTGCGGAATATTCTAGGCGATTGACATCGGCGAGATGTGTCGCTTGAATCACTTTTACTTTTTCTGTGCGAATACTATCTGCATCAAGTGAGTTCGGTGGCTCCATTGCCGTCAGACAAAATAGCTGCATTAAGTGATTCTGCACCATGTCGCGCAAAGCGCCAGAAGATTCGTAGTAGCCTGCGCGATCTTCAACGCCAACGGTTTCAGCAACGGTAATCTGAACATGGTCGATAAATTGACGATTCCATAATGGCTCGAAGATCGCGTTGCCAAATCGGAAGACTAATAGGTTTTGAACGGTTTCTTTACCGAGATAGTGATCGATGCGGTAAACCTGATGTTCTTGACAGACTTCATTGACGACTCGGTTGAGCGCTTGTGCTGAACTGAGATCACGACCAAAGGGTTTTTCAATCACGAGGCGCGTTTTTTGCGCGTCTTTAAGCATTCCTGACTTGCCGAGTTGCTGAATCGCTTCGGGGAAGAATTTCGGCGCAACGGAGAGATAAAAGACTCGATTGCCTCTTGTGCCTCGGATTTTGTCAATTTCTTCAAGGCGTTCTTTGAGTTTTTGATAGCTGTCTGGATTGTCAATGTCTCCCGGACAGTAGAACAATCCTTGGGCGAAGTCTTGCCACAGCGCATCTGAGCCAACGCCATCGGAGAATTCTTCAACGCCTTCGCGCATCTGTTCGCGGAAATAGTCATCGCTCCATTCGCGGCGGGCAACTCCAACGATCGTTAATTCTGGCGGCAGTCTGCGCTCTCGTTTGAGGTGATAGAGCGCAGGGACAAGTTTGCGTTTTGTTAAGTCGCCGGATGCGCCGAAGAACACAATGATATTTGGTTCGGGCATTCGTTGCTGCTGGAGTCCGACGCGGAGCGGGTTCTGTAAGAGAGTAACCATATTGAGACTAGAGAAATCAGGGGGAAGTGAATTTCGCAGGGGCAAAGAAGTCGGAATTTTTAAGCAATTCCGACTTCTTTCAAGAGTCTAGACCGCAGCTAATTGATCGACTTTTTCTTGCAGGGAAGCCATCAACGATTCAAACGGCTGAACGAATTTGGCAATCCCATCTTCGAGTAGCTCTGTCATGACGGCTGCAAGATTGATATCAATATCGGGATCATTCAAGCTCTTAATCACGTTGTAAGCTTCTTCAACGCCTGTATCGATTCGAGAGGCAACATCACAGTGATCTGCACAAGCTTCGATCGTTGCAGGCGGCAACGTGTTTACCGTGTCAGGACCGACCAATTCATCGACGTACATGACATCGCTGTAGTCAGGATTTTTGGTTCCAGTACTTGCCCAGAGCAAGCGTTGAACATTTGCGCCTTTTTCTTTGAGTGCTAGCCAACGGGGATCACTGATGATCTGCTTGTACTCTTGGTAAGCAATTTTGGCGTTGGCGATCGCAATTTTCCCCTTAACAGCAACCAATTTTGCTTCTTGCCCAGCAGTATCGATCCCTTTTGCCAGCTTTGCATCGATTTGAGCATCGATCGTGCTATCGATCCGGCTTAAGAAGAAGCTCGCAACGGAAGCAATTTTGCTGATGTCTTCGCCTTTTGCTGCGCGTTGCTCTAAACCTCGAATATAGGCCCAAGCTGTGTTGACGTAGCTCTGAACTGAGAAAAGTAATGTCACGTTGACATTGATCCCATCTGCAATCACCGCCTCTACCGCAGGCAGCCCAGCCGAAGTTCCA
Source organism: Leptolyngbya sp. Prado105 (assembly GCA_025454375.1). Lineage (GTDB taxonomy): Bacteria > Cyanobacteriota > Cyanobacteriia > Leptolyngbyales > Leptolyngbyaceae > Leptolyngbya. The sequence goes on from JALOOO010000148.1 coordinate 5,867, forward strand.
GGAATCTTGATCATCACATTCGGACGACCAATTTCTTTGTAGTAGCGTCGAGCTTCCTGAATCGTCTTTTCGGTGTCGTTGGCAATGTTCGGCGGAACTTCAATACTGACATAGCCATCCAAACCGCCCGACTCTTCATACACGGGCATAAAAATATCGCACGCATTGCGAATGTCATCAAAAATCAGCGACTCATAAATCTCGAGTAGCGGTTTACCAGCGCGAATCCCTGCTTCGATATCGGCATCGTAGATTTTGTTTCCTTTAATCGCTTTCTCAAAGATTGCCGGGTTTGAGGTGAGTCCCCGCAATCCGCGATCGTCAATCATGCGCTTGAGTTCGCCCGATTGAATCAAATCGCGCGCCAAATTATCCATCCAGATACTTTGACCATAATCCTTGATTTCTAGAATGTGGTTTGCCACTGTCATGAGATCTGCTCCTATTTGTACGTACCTGAAACTGTCTGTTCTCGAATGCGCTCTTGAACAAAAGATTCAACCAGCGCAACGTCTTCTGTGCTACCGATGATCAATGGAACCCTGGCATGAAGTTTCTCAGGAACAACATCTAAAATTTCCTGGGTTCCAGTACTTGCCCGCCCACCTGCTTGCTCTGCCAAAAATGCCAAAGGCGATGCCTCATAAAGCAGTCGCAGCTTGCCTTCTGGCTTCTTGACTGTGCCGGGATAAAGAAATACACCCCCTTGATACAAAATTCGGTGAAAATCACCAATCAAAGCGCCACCGTAGCGTGCGGTATACCCTTCATGCCGATGCACATAGCGAATAAAATCCCGGTAAGACTCTTCCCACTGCCAAAAATTCCCTTCATTGACGCTGTAGATTGCGCCATGCTCTGGAATTCGGATGTTCTCATCCGCCAGGATAAATTCTCCTAAACTGGGATCCAGCACAAAGGAATGAACTCCTTTGCCGATCGAATAAACCAGCATCGTACTAGGACCATAAAGGATATAGCCTGCTGCAAGCTGTTTTCGACCATTGCTGAGCAAATCCTGCGCCTGTCCGTCTGCGTCGTCTCCTTCTTGTTGTCGAATCGCAAAGATAGAGCCAACATTGATATTAATATCCACATTCGAGGAGCCATCGATCGGGTCGTATAGCAGGGTATATCGCCCCAAGGGACAGTTTTCTGGAATGTAATAGGGTTCGTCCATTTCTTCAGACGCAAGGCGGCACACCAGTCCGCTCTGTTTGAATACAGAAATGAAGACCTCATTGGCATAGAGATCCATTCTCTTCACGGACTCGCCTTGAATATTGGTGCTGCCCGTGAATCCTAGAACCCCTTCCATCAAGCCTGCTCGACTGAGGCGACGAGCGATCAGTTTTCCGGCAAGCGCAATTCGCGACATGATCGCACTCAGATCCTGGGCATCGGCTGAAAAACTATTCAGTTGCTCCAGAACGTGACGCGAGAGGGTAGTGCAGTCTCGATCGAGGGCTAAATCACGATCAAGCAAAGGCTGAGCATCGACCATTCAAGTTTCCTCCCTGAAATCAGGGTTTTCATATACACACACCTTTTAAATTAATAAAGGCGAATGCGCAGATACTTCTATCTTAAGAAGGCATTCTGGAAACGGGGCGTTCTTTAAGATGAGCTAAAGAATGTGGACGGGATCAGTAGGCAGTTATACCACGCTCAAGTTGAATTGAATTATTCAGGCTTTGTCAACGATCAAAGTAAGTAATTCTTTAGGAGAATGAATTAAAAAATTAGGGTGATTTGCGGCTAATATTTCAGCAGAATTGAGTCCCCAAGTTGCTGCGATCGACTGTACTCCACTCTTGTTTGCAGCTTCAATATCGCGAGTTTCATCCCCAACATAATAGACCTCTGAAGCTTGCAATCGATGCTGTTGCAGAATTTTACGAATCAGACGACTTTTCCCAAAAAGTGCATAACTTGCGGAGACAACATCAAACATTGAAGTTAACGCTTGAATTCTGAGAAATTCCTGAATATTTTTAACTGAATTTGTCGAAACAATTCCTAATAAATATCCCTGCTGTTTCAATTCTAAAAGCGTCTGTCTCATTTCAGGAAAAAGCTGTAGAGAGGGAATTTCTCGATTGAGTTCTTCGGCAAAACGTCGAATCAAAAAGGGCAGTTTCCACACAGGAATTCTCGATCGACGAAGGGCTTCTCTCGATCCAAGTTTTTTCAGTTCTTCTAATGTTTCTTCATCGAACGGTGGGAAGTGAAATTCAGCGGCTAAGCGATTCGTGATTGCAATTCCGACTTGGACGCTATCGACGATCGTGCCATCAAAATCGAACAAGATAACTTTCACAGGTGAAGATTTGGAATGATAGAGCCAATGGCAAGATTAATACTTATTTACAGAGTAATCAACTTTACTATCAATTTGCATCCATTCTCTCAGGATCTTCTAGGGTAAGAAGTAGAGCGCCGCCCTACGTTCCACGTCTCTATTCCATCAAAAATACTTCCATCAAAAATACTGAGAGGAATTTTGTATGTCGCAACTTCATGCTGCTGAGTTCTTCAAGTCGATTCGCAAGGATCAGGCGCTAAAGACCCGGTTACAGGCAACGAGTGATCCGAAGGCTTTTGTGAAAATTGCGAACGATCGAGGATATGTCTTCACTGAGTCTGAGCTAGAGAATGTATTAGAGCGATTACCGGAATCAGAACTTGCTGCAATTTTCAATCCTGGAATTGGCGGTCGAGAACGGTTAATTCCCCGGTAGCCGGATCGTAATTCGTTGACTCACTCTCCCGGTGGAAGGGTTCGTAATTGAACTCTTCCACCGGGAGAGTGTTGTGATTGCACAGTCAATCTAGCCCCCAATTCTGGAGGGACAAGACTTTTAGCTCCCAATTCTTGGGGCATTCCCGCATCTGACAACTCAAGTCAGATGACGATCGTCATGATATCGTGATCCAAAATCTCAAGTTCAAAATAATCGGATTGCGCTAAGCTTGATTCCGACTGTTTTGGCAATATGCTCCATGCGCTACTCGTCTTTTGCGTTGTTTGTTGGCTTGCTCTTTGTTACAAGTTGCGCCCCTCCAAAAACCTCAGATTCTCCTCTGTCTTCAAGCCCTTCACCGGAAGCAGCAGCCCGTCGCGATTCTGAAATTCTTCCCTCGCCTCCCACGACCCCGTTAGCTATTGCCCCCACTTCTCCCACTGATCCGAATACCAGCACGATCGTTCAGCAATATCTGACGCAACTCAACGCTCAAGGTTATCCTCAAGCGGCGCAAGGAATTTGGATGCAATCTGGCAATAGCCTTTTAGCTCAGCACCAAGGCACAACGCCTCTTTCGGCAGCTTCTTTAACCAAGGTCGCGACCTCTCTCGCTGCTCTGCAAACCTTTGGGGTTGAGCATCGCTTTGAAACCGTGATTGGAATGAATGGATCAATCAAAGAGGGTGTGCTGACGGGGGACTTGATCGTTCAAGGCAATGGAGATCCGTTCTTTGTCTGGGAAGAAGCGATCGCGGTTGGCAATGCGCTGGCACAACTGGGCATCAAAAAGGTCACAGGCAGTTTAATCGTGTCCGATCGCTTTTTTATGAACTTCAATCCAGATTTAGCAAAATCAGGTGCATTGTTTAAGCAAGCGATCGATGCGAGTACCTGGGCAGGTGAAGTTGCAGAACAACATGCAACCCTACCTGCGGGGACTCCTAAGCCACAAATTACAATCGCAGGTGGGGTCAAAGTTGCTACGAATCCTCCGACTTCTCAAGCTTTGATTCGGCACAAATCCTTACCCTTGCCGGAACTGCTCAAAAAAATGAATCGCTATAGTAACAATGCGATGTCGGAGATTGTTGCTAGCTCGGTTGGAGGCGCAAAGGTCGTGTCACGGAAAGCTGCACAGGCGGCAGGTGTACCTCAGCAGGAAGTCATCTTAGTAAATGGCTCTGGTTTATCTCCAGAGAATCGCATTTCACCGCGTGCTGTTTGCTCAATGTTTTTAGCGATCGAGCAGTATCTCAAACCGAGTCAGATGACGGTGGGAGATATTTTTACGATCGTGGGTCAGGATATTGGCATTTTGGATGGGCGGAAGTTGCCGACGGGCTTAGTTACTAAGTCGGGCAGTTTGAATGAGGTGAGTGCGTTAGCAGGTGCATTACCGACGACTCAGAAAGGGGTCGTTTGGTTTGTGGTGATGAATGGTGGAGGTGCGAATTTAGAAGGGTTTCGAGCGGGGCAGGAGTCTTTTGTAAATACGTTTGCCAATCAGTGGGGGGCTGTTGCAGCGGCTCCGGTTGAACTGGCAGCAAATCGCGATCGATCGAGCTTGAAGTCGCTGATTGAGAAGGCGAATTGATGATCTGCTATTTGGACTGAAATTTGAAAGCTGAGAAAGCTCACAAACCCTAAATATTTCTTCTGATTCAAAGTCCGGCAAAATTGGGGAATTTAGGGGGCGATCCCCCCTCAACGCAGCCAACCTACCCCAGATTTTCCGGCAGCTTCACTGTCACCCCAAACTTATCCGCCAAAAACCGTGCATCCTCAACAAACGCCTTCGCCTTTCCCGTCTGCGCGATCGCAGGTAAAGCCGTCCCCAACAATGCCAAAAAATACGCCTTAATCCGCTGCGGCTTGCGACGATACACCACCTTCATCTCATTCTGCAAATCTTCCAAATACACACAGGCAATCTCCGCTCGATCGCTCGGCAACGCCTCCACAATCGGCGCAATCCGATCCAATGCCTGAATGATTTGCTCCATCTCATCCGTTGGAGCAGCATTCGGCACAACCTCATCCGGCGCAACCTTCACCAATGCCTCTTTTCCCTTATCCGTCAAATACGCCCGCACTACCTGAAACTCGCGCGTCGCATTGTCATAAACCTTCGCCACCTTCAGATAACCATCCTCAGAGAGTGCATCTAGATAGTAGCGAATCATCTGCATCGATGACCCAATTGCCTCAGCGATCCCCTCTCCTGTCGTCTGTCCGGCATCAATGATTGACAAGATTCTCTGCTGCTTCTCGTTCAATAACATAATAGAGGGGTCTATCCTAAGCAAGATGTTCACTCTACCAAATTTTCTGCCCGCTCTCCTACTCCCGATGCAAACTTCTAGAAGTTCGTGAAAAAGTCCAGGGATTCACTAAACTTAGATAGATTTGTCTCGACAGAGTTCAGGAGGACTTGTGCGCTTGTTCACGACCGTTGCGGGATTACGGTGCGATTTGAATTTGCAACAGAAGAAACAGCCCGTTACGATGGATGCGACCGACTCGACGATCGGATTTGTCCCCACGATGGGCGCACTTCATGCCGGACACCTCAGCCTCATCGATCGCGCACGCCAAGAAAACAAAATTGTCGTCGTCAGCATCTTTGTCAATCCCCTGCAATTTGGCGCAAATGAAGATTTTGGTCGCTACCCTCGCCCCTTAGAGCGCGATCGCGCTTTGTGTGAACAAGCAGGAGTCGATGTCCTATTCGCCCCCAATCCAACCGAAATGGGCGTGATCCCACCGCCTCAAACCCGTGTTCACCCTCCGTCAGATTTGATATCGGGACTCTGTGGCGCAGTGCGTCCTGGACATTTTGAAGGCGTGGCGACGATTGTAACGAAATTCTTTAATTTGGTGCAGCCCGATCGCGCTTATTTTGGGCAAAAAGACGCGCAACAGCTTGCCATCATTCAGCAGATCGTTCGAGATTTGAATCTGCCTGTGAAAATTGTCCCCTGTCCAATTGTCCGAGAGGCGAGTGGTTTAGCGCTAAGTTCCCGGAATCAGTATCTGAGTGATGAAGAAAGGATAAACGCGACTGCGCTTTATCGAGGATTGTCACAAGCTGAAAAACTATTTCGATCTGGAGAGCGTGTAAGTGCTACCTTAGTGCAGGCAGTTAAACAGGAACTCAAAAAAGTACCTTTACTGCAACCGGAGTATATCGAACTTGTAGACCCGATGACGCTGAAAACTTTAGACACTGTAACTGATGAAGGCTTGCTGACATTAGCAGCACGCTTGGGTTCAACGCGCTTGATTGATAACACTGTGCTACGCGATCGCCGTCCGATTATTGCGATCGACGGCCCCGCAGGCGCAGGCAAATCGACAGTCGCCCGAAGCGTGGCGAAGCAATTGGGCTTGTTTTATCTCGATACTGGCGCAATGTATCGAGCCTTGACCTGGTTTGTGCTGCAATCTGGAGTCGATTTGCACGATGAGCCAGCCGTCGCAGAATTAGCGCATCAATGCGAGATCGATTTTCAGACGGATACTTCAACTCCCATTGTGTTTGTGAATTGTCAGGATGTGACTCAAGCGATTCGGACTCCAGAAGTCACAGCACATGTTTCGACGATCGCGGCTCAAGCAGCGGTGCGTGAAGCGCTCGTGAAGCAACAGCAGAACTATGGACGGCGCGGCGGCATTGTCGTTGATGGGCGTGACATCGGGACGCATGTTTTTCCAGATGCAGAAGTCAAGATTTATCTCACTGCTTCGATTCAGGAACGCGCTCGACGCAGGCAATTAGACCTCAAGAGCATGGGGCAGCCAACTGCAAATCTAGCAGACCTAGAACAAGCAATTTTTGAGCGCGATCGTAAGGATAGTACTCGAACCATTTCACCTTTACGCAAAGCATCGGATGCGATCGAGATCCAATCCGACGACATGAGTGTCACGGAAGTCCTCAATGCGATCGTTGGTCTCTATCAGGAAAAAACTGATTTGCTCTCCGACTAAGCCCTGTGATGGATCGGGCAATCTCGCCCGACTCCACCTAGAAAACGAATCTAGAAATCGCTGTGGGGCAGTGATTTCTAGATTCATTGTGTCTCTATAAGAGTCACCCGAAGCACGATCGCGATTAGCCCACCCATACACCCAAATAACCCTGCCAAAATCACCCAAAGCTGCCCCGGTCGATGCGTCCGAACATTCAAGGTCGTCGCGCTCGCGTCAGCAATAAATCGATCGAGTAAATATCGCTGCTGAAGCAATTGCTGATTGTTGCTAGCCGACCAGTTTTGTGTCAGCGGAACCTCTACCCCAGATTGCAGTACAATCGCGAGTCGCGAGTCGCTCGATTTTCGACCCTGCTGGGTTTTTGTCATTTTGAGATCGCTCTTATCAAACTGAGTCGTCTTCAGCGACCCAATCAAGGGTTCATGCGTTAATTCACACACCACACGATTTCCAATGGGGCGACAGTTAAAGTGAACGAGGCTGCAAAGGGCAATT
>JALOOO010000149.1 GCA_025454375.1 Leptolyngbya sp. Prado105
CGCATGTCTTCTGCTAGAAATTCTAGAAATTGTTCAAGTACCGGATCTTCTTCTGTATAGTCGCTTCGGGAAAGAATTACCTGACCGTTGGGTTGAATGGTGTACTGAATTCTGTCCCGTTTTTGTAGATGGAGAGCTTTCCGGACACTGTCGGGGATTGTTGTTTGATAGCGGTCTGTCAATGTAGACTCTGCTTGAAACATAGGTTTCTCTATCATGGAGACTTTCGCGATATGGATTCTATGATTAATGGTAATGCAATTGCATTGTCTTTTCAAGTTTATGGCAAGCAAAAGAGTTGCTGGCTGCTTATTTTGGTATATCGCTTGGTCGATCTCAATCTTTCTATCTCTAAGGGTTTGGTGAAACATACCGGAAAGAGCAACAGATTGCTTGTAGGAAGAAAAGACTCAGTGGGCAGGTAACATTTGTGAATGATGACGTTGGGCAGAATACGCAAGAAAATGCAATGGTTTTGCGCCTGAAAGGCGGCACCTTAAGAACTGTAGGTTTCTTTGTTGTATTAGTTGTATTAGCGATAAGTGTTTGGATTGGATTTCAAGAAAGTACAGAAACAACTACAAGCGTAAAAACAAGCACTAATTCTTGGGAAACAACGATTACAACTAAGCAAGTTCCTGGGAAAAATCTATGGGATCTGATGAGTGTGTTAGGGGCACCTGCATCTATCGTAATTCTGGGCTATTGGCTCCAACGCTTGCAGAACGATCGAATTAATAAGCAAAATCAACTTGAAAAAGAACTAGCAGAGGCTAAACGTCTAGAAGAAACTCGTATTGCAGAAGATAATCAGCGGGAAGAGATTTTGCAAGATTATTTCGATCGCCTATCTGTACTATTGATTGATCAAAAACTGATTGCTATTTCAAAAAAAGCTACGCCAGAAACGCAAGAAGTAGCGCTACTTGAAGCAGCACAAGATGTAATTCAAGCTAGAACAATATCGCTTCTTCGCCGCCTTAGAGATGACGAAGAGCGTAAATCTCATATTATTCAATTCTTAATTGACACTGAGATTATTACTCTAAAACTAGATCTTAATAAACTTGGCTTCAAAAGCTTTCAACGATTCAAAGAAGTTAACCTTCAGAGAGCTAATCTTGAAGGTGTTGATCTTGAAGGTGTAAATCTTGAAAGAGCAATTCTCAAGGGAGCAAATCTTCGAGGTGCCATACTCAAGGAGGCGAATCTAAAAGGAGCGAATCTAGAAGAAGCAGACCTAACAAGAGCAATTCTCAAGGGAGCAAATCTTGAAGGAGTTAGTCTTAAAGCTACCATTGTCAATTTTAAGGCAGCTGAACTTCAAAAAACCAATTTCGCGAGGGTTGATTTTACTGGCACTGCCCTTAAGGAAGCTAACTTACTCAATTTTGAAGGGGCGAATCTTGAAGGGGCGAATCTTGAAGGCATGAATCTTGAAGGCGTGAATCTTGAAGGGGCAGATCTTCGAGGCGCAGTTCTTCGAGATGCCGTACTCAAAGGAGCGAATCTCAAAGGAACGAATCTCGAAGGCACAATTCTCAAGGGAGCAAATCTTGAAGGAGTTAGTCTTAAAACTACCATTGTTAATTTTAAGGCAGCTGAACTTCAAAAAACCAATTTTGCAGGGGTTGATTTTACAGACACCGCTCTTAAGGGAGCTAACCTACTCAACTTTGAAAGGGCTAATCTAGAAGGGGCGAACTTGGGAGGAGCTATTCTTAAAGGGGCTAATCTCGAAGGAGCTAATCTCGAAGGAGCTAATCTCGAAGAGGCTAATTTAGAGGGAGCTATTTTTAAGAATAGAGCTATTCTTAAAGGGGCTAATTTCAAAAAGGCAACACTCAAAAATGCCAGTTTTTATTCCCTTCAACATGATTCAGAATATGATTATTTCTATAATGATAATGATCTGAGCCAAGCCGATTTCACTCGAGCTGATCTCACAGGTGCCGATTTAAGTGGAATTGATCTAGGGGAGAGCAATCTAAGTTATGCAAATCTTGAAGGAGCAAAATTTAGCTGTGATTTCCAAATTAAAGCGGAAAAGAAATTTGATGAAGATGGAAATCTCATATATGAATATCCTGGCGAATCTCATCTGATCACTGCCAAACTCGATAACGCTAAGCTTTGTGGTGCAATCTTGAAAGGTGCCGTGCTGAAAAGGGTCGGTTTGATAGATGCTAATATGAAAAGGGCAAATCTTGAAGGAGCTAATCTTCAAAGCGCAACTCTTATAAGAGCCAACCTTCAAGAAACTAACTTCAAAGGTGCTGATCTCAGAAATGCAAGGGTTGCTGAAGCCGATTTTGAAAAGGCTATCCTAACAGGTGCAAACTTCAAAGGAGTGGATCTTGAGGATGCTCATTTAACCAAAGAGCAGATTGATGAAATAAAGATTTAAGTTCAAACCATTAGTTCAACTGAGATGTCTCAATGTACTAGGCATCTGTTGATTTTAAGACTGCATGAATGGCTAGCCAGATACAGGCAGGTTCAAAGCTAGTGTAGCTCACACGATGCTTCTGGTGTGCTGGAATGAGTAGATAGTCTCCAGCTTTTAGATCGATCGTACTTCCATCCTCAAACATCAATTGCGCTTCACCTTGGAGCAGGATTACCCATTCATCACGCGATTGGTCGTACCACTGATCGGGTGGGGTTGTTTGCCCAGTTGAAATAATCCGCTCGATCGAGATTTGATCCGTTTCACACAATGACTCAAACAATTCTCGATCGAGCTTCAATCCCGTTAAATCAAAAATATTATCCGTCAAGGTTTCCCCCATGAGCCAGATTCACAGCGTAAGAGGCGATTCAAGGTTCCGATCGCTTTCGCATCTTTCGAGGTTTTCACTCGTCGCTCCATTGCTACATTCGTCAATTCCATCGATAGCCGAACTAAGTACGCTTCATCTTCAGCCGTCTCCACCAAGTCGGGCTTCATCGCTTGCAGATTGCCGCGAAACGATCGAGCCGGATCAAACTTAAATTGCTTGCTCAATGTCTCGATTACAAAACGCTGTTCAGGACGAGAAATTTTTACTAGAGATGCAATCGGTTGCCCTAGAATCTGCTCTTGCATGGTGGGATTGCTAACCTGACGTTGTAACCAAGCTTCAGAAGTGGAAATTGGCAAATCGGTCGTGAACTTATCAACTTTTGCGTAAGCATGAGCTTCAGAGTAAGATACACGTCGATCTTTGTTGTAGTCGGCTGAAGCAACTTTTCGTCCGATACGATCTCGTCCTGTCAATCCGGCAAAAAAGCTCGAACTATAATCTCGATAATCGGCTTCGTTGACTTCTGGAGTACAGCCAACCGAAGGACGGGATTTGATTGTTGCAAAGAATCCGCATCGCGTTTGCAATGCAATGCCTTTGTTGGGATCACCGCCCCGATAGATCAGATTCGCAAATGAGCCAGAATAGCACTGAGACATCATCGTGACGAAAGGCTGATTCTGTGGAAGACGATCGAGCATTTGCGTGAAATTTTGCACATTCAATTCGCGATCGCGCCACATCAATAACGTCGAATTATCTTCATTGATGCGATTGTGTCCACCATGCCCAGAAAAGTAGAAAAATAAAGGCGTTGAAGACTTCTCTTTTGCCGCATCTGCAAGCCAAGTTCTCAGATTTGCAATGCTAGAAGCCCCTTTCACATTGGGAACGTTGTGCGCTTTGTACTGTTCTCTTCCGCGCTCATCCAGGTATCGCACCGTTTTCTCACTTGTATTGCCATTTGCAAAATAGATGGGCGCAAGGCTCGGATTGTATCCTAGCTCTGTGAGCGATCGCTGAAAGTACAACATGTTCTTTTCTAGAGCAATCTCATTGTACGAAGGTCCACCGCCTCCACCAAATACCAGAAAGTTTTGAGCGATCGATCTCTGACAAGTTCCTGTAGGAGTCTGGCTCGTTGCTTGTGAGCCTGTCATGAGTGTAACGCTTGCAAACAGGGCCGGGATGAATCGTTGAATCATAGTAAACAAAGATTGAGAATTACAGCAAGAATACCCAAACTACAAAGCTTGAATGGCGCTAATCAGACCTTGGCACACCCTTGTTAAAAAGTCGAAATCTAATGTTTCAATACGATCGCTCGATCGATGATAATGAGGATTCCGAAGATTGGCGGTATCAGTTACCATCAAGGCTCGGTATCCCCGATCCCAAAACGCAGCATGATCGCCACGGCGAGTATCAGGGACAATTTTGCCGCGCATTCCAGCGGGAAGCCATTCACAGCCGACTTGAGACTGTCGAATCGATCGACTTAACCGGATCAAGTCTGGAACCGTTGGAATATTTCCAATTAACGCGATAAAATTCCCTTGATCCGGATAGAATTTTTCTAACCCTGCTGGATAGCGTTGCGAATTGCGTTCATGATTGCAATATCCAAGCATCTCTAAAGCAATCATTAATCTTAAGGGTTCTCCGTTCAGCGAAATAGCATATTGGGTATTTCCAAACGTGTCTGATTGTGTGAATATTTCTTCTAAATCAAATGCAATCAATCGAATTGGATAGCGTGCAGATTTCTCAGAAAAAGCTTTTGCCATTTCTAATAACACAGCGACTCCTGTTGCGTTGTCGTCGGCTCCGGGTGAATTAGGAACTGCGTCATAGTGCGCACCAATTAAAATCGGTGGTTTTTTCTGCTGTCCGGGTAAGTTCAAAATCCAGTTGTAGTGAGTTTTTCGCCCAACTTGAAAGGCATGAGATTCAACAGTTCCATACTGCGAAAACTGTTCGCGAATGTACTGCTGGACGTAAAAGTGCCCCTGCGTTGCAAAATAGGGATCGCGATCGCGCGCAATCTCTTCAAGGTGAGATCGTAATCGTGCCGTTAAGTTTTGCATTTTAAGGAACGATCGTTAACGCACTTTGAACATCCGATGGCAATCGTCTCAAAATTTTACCTTTGACCATATCTACTGCCACTAAAATGACGCGACCGCTAATAAATAGACTCGTGTCATCTACTGAACGAATCTCATACTCGATCGGAAGTCGAACGCCTTCGAGGGCAGTTAATCGAGTTTTGACGATCGCTTTCATTCCCATTCTTAAAGGCTGATGATAGCGAATCGCGAGATCGATGACGGGAAGATTGCACCCCATTTCGACTAATTTTGAGAAATCGATGCCTCGCGATTGTAAAAATTCAATTCGGGCTTCTTCTAGCCACTGAATATAACGTCCATGCCAAACAACACCCGCATAATCTGTGTGATGCGAGTACACGGTGATTGGGTAGAGAAACCACTCTAGCGAAGTGAGGGATGGAACAAGATTAGAAGTAGGGAGTTGAGAGGACTCTGACACAATTACACTTCACAAACGATAACAAAAGGACTATCGGGCGGCAGCAGCACCTAGACTTGAAACAGGCGCAAACTGGGGAGATTTTCTCTCCAATGCCTCACCCTTTTCAAAGTCTACTGAAGAAATGAGACAGAAGCGATGATAGAAAAAATCTTATTAGCCGATTCTGGCACGGGGCGTTCTGAAGATATGCTGAATGCGCTGCTTGCAATTCCATCGATTCAAAGAGCGATGGTGACGGTGTTGCATGTGGTTCCCCCACAGACGAGTTCAGATACGATGACCGAGAAGTGGGAAGAAGGCGGAAAAACACTGGCAAAGGCAGTCCAGGCATTAAAGATGGATCAAAGTCGCATCTCGGCGATGTTGAGAGAGGGTGATCCAAAAGATCAGGTCTTGAAAGCGGCAGATGAGGTGAATGCAGATTTGATCATTATGGGATCGCGTGGGTTAAAACGACTGGTTTCGATTTTGGAGAATTCAGTTAGCCAATATGTATTTCAGCTTTCCTCACGCCCGATGCTGCTAGTCAAGGATGATGTTTTTGTCCGCACGATTAATCGCATTGCAGTTGCAGTTGATAAGTCTGAATCCTCGAAGCAGGCGTTACAGATGGCGTTGTTTTTGGCACGCGATATTAAAGGCGGACAGGTGACGCTTATTAATGTCGATTCCGACCCTAAGGCAACTGAGAAGTTAGGAGCAGAAGCAGAAAAAGCTTCTGGATTGGCGGACGCAATTGTCCAGGCGAAACAAATGGGAGTCACTTACAAAGCGATTGTCACAACGGGCAAAGCAGGTGAAGCAATTTGCCGAGTTGCGGATGAAACCAAGGCGGATTTGCTGGTGTTAGGTTCGCCAGATCGTCGCCCGTCGATCGCGAAAGGGTTGCCGGATCTCGATCGATTGTTGGGCACATCGTTATCGGATTATGTGCGAGTTTATGCAAATTGTCCGGTGTTATTAACGCGGACGATCGGATAATTTCGTCCTTACCCGCATCGTAGAGACGCAATTAAAAAGACGGAATTTGGCGATCATCAACATCGCCAAATTCCCAACACAAAAAATGATGGTCGATTTATCGGGGCGCGGCGATGCTTTGCGCACTTGTGGAATTGAGAGTCTCATCGTTGAGATGATACATACCTGACCAATTCGCCAACAATCGCGTGCAAGTCTGCCGCATTTTGTCCTCTTGATGCAACGTCGATCTCCAATCTGCTGGAATCGCGATCGTGCTGTTATACGCACCGGACAATGCGCCTGTTAATGCGCTCACGCCTGGAACCTGGTACCGAGTCTGAGCCGCCCGCAAAATTGAGAGTCTAAAATCGCCCGCAGTACTGAGAAAACAATAGAGCGCAAGTGCGATCGCAGCATCTCCCGTCGTCGCATCGCTCAAAGTGAGAATTAACTGCACCGCATCCTCTAGCCCTACTTTCTGCTGTACCATCGTTTCAACCTGCTGAAGCCGTTGCAGCCGCAAAATTCCTTCAGGCGGAGCAAGCAATGCCGAAAACATCGGAGAAATTAACCGACGCGGATTGAGCGATTCTTTCAACGCTTGAGAAATCGTATAGCCGATCGCTAAAAGCTCCAACTCCGAAATTGACAAATTCTGCCAAAGCGTCAGTACCGTCTGTACGTTTTGTCGCAGTTTCGTAAAGTCATCATGGAAAAACAGAAAGACGGGCAAAAGCGCGATCGCGGATTCTGCGTTCGTCAGCGGTTCTCGGAAAATTGGATCGCTAGAATCCTCGATTCGACTGGGATCAATTAAAGATTCTGCATAAAATTGCATTAAGCCTTCAAGGGAATAGTGACGCGACGGCAGGCGACCCGATGCCTGAATTCCGATCCGTTCTCCCACGATCGCGCCCATCATTGTTGCTTGAAATCGATAGAGAAGTGCAGATTGCATGATTATTTCTCGAAACCTAGTGTAAAATTTTCGCTGATTTGGTTCATTTCTCAAAGTCTTAAATTCTGCAACTTTACTCCTCTCCATTGCGTCCCATGATTCGTCTTCAATTTTTTTCTATGATGCCACCCCGATTTCTGAAGTCGCTGTTTCTATTTACAGTGACGCTTGCGCTAACGGCGACCCTGATTCATCCTGCACTGAGTCAAGCTCCGACTCGATCGATTGTGAGATTGGGCAGTCAAGGCGGAGATGTCACAGAACTCCAAAGCACCTTGAAGCTCTTGGGATATTATGGCGGTTCGGTGAACGGCGTATTTGATGAAAGTACCGATCGCGCAGTCAGACGGTTTCAACAAGTCGCCGGACTGGATGCAGATGGAATTGTCGGCACGGCAACCTGGAGTCGATTGTTTCCCAGTTCTGAGCCTGTTGGGGTGACTCCTGCGCCTCGACCTGTTCCCACTGAAACGGCTCGCCCAGTTCAGCCTCCTGCCCCCGATGGATTTCCGATTCTAAGACGAGGCGCAAGAGGAGAAACCGTCGAAGGATTGCAAAATCGATTAAAAGCGATCGGGGTTTATGACGGCGAGGTGGATGGCATCTTTGGACCGGGAACTGAAGAAGCGGTCAAAGCTGCACAGCAAAAGTTTGGGCTAGAAGTCGATGGGATCGTTGGCGGGGCAACCTGGGCAGCAATTTTGCGCTAAGTTGCGCCAAGTATTGCGATCGGTAAAGGGTAATAAACTTTAGTAAAACAAGTGGATCGATCGCTGGAGAGGATGCTACTTTATATTCAAGGCACAAGAGAAGTTTGAAACCCTTCTCCCCAACCGATTAAAGCCCGTGTCTCCCGCTTTAATCCACCGCAAACGCTAAGAAAAGCTTCCTCGCATCGATCTTCAGTTTAGCCTCAATGACTCTCATCATGTTCACTTCAGTTTCACGCTTTTGAGATGAGAGACGGTGTAGAGCTAACGAAAACTACAGCCTGATTTGGCTGAGACGGGGAAAGTCATCGATTAGAAGTTTTGCGATCCTGTCCACTTTATCTGTTTTGTGATTACGCTACACCTTAACAACTTAAGTGACCATCATTATTCGGGGTTTGGCGATTTGCCAGACCCTTTGACATGTTTCGGAACGTTCTATCGCACTCTGTTTGAGTTGTAAAATCTGGGAATGCCCTTCTCAAATTCCAATGATTTAGGATTGCTATATGCTGACGACGATTGAAGCGCATTGTCCGATCGATCAAACCGAGACAGATCATAAAGCTGCAATACTGACTCATTTTCAACAGAGTCTCAATCCTTTCGATTCTTTTTGCTATCAGCCAGGACATGCGACTGGAAGTGCTTGGGTCGTTGCAAAAGAGACTCAGCAATTTGCGCTGATCTATCATCAGACCTTGAGACGTTGGCTGCAACCGGGCGGACATGCAGAACCTGACGAACAGGATTTGCGACTCGTTGCAATTCGAGAAGCCCAAGAAGAATTAGGCATCGAACTCGATCCCTCTGAAACAATCTTGCTCGATTTGGATGTGCATCGCATTCCAGAAACGAAGCAGCGTCCAAGTCATTTGCATTTTGATTTCCGCTATCTTTGTTTCACACAAGCTCAGCCTCTAAAGCCTGCGACGGATGCGCTTCGAGCCGAATGGTTCTTAGTAGAGCAACTTCAATCATTAGCACTGGATGCCGGAATGCAGCGAATGCTGAAAAAATCGATCGCTGACCTGGCTTGAGCAAGTTCAAAACTTCATCTCCACCTCAGAAGGAAGTGCCGGGACATCTAAATCGATATCGATCGAGTTGAGTTCAGGCTGCTCCTCTAGCTCAAACCAAAATAGCGTCCCAACTTGCGGTGTACTCTGAACTTGTAATTTTGATCCCAGTAATTCCAAAAGTTGCTGACTAATCGATAATCCCAAACCAGAACCCTGCCCAGATCGGCGACCCGACTCTGTTTGCATAAATGCCTTGAACAATGACTCCATCTCATGTGCAGCAATGCCAATCCCCGTATCTTCTACCTCAAATCGCAATCGATTTGAACCGATAGGCAGCACCTGCACAGAAATTTTGCCCTGCTGCGTAAACTTCACTGCATTCGTCAACAGATTCATTAGCACCTGTCGCAGCTTTCGCTCATCCGTCCGTACCCACTCTGGAACTTCTGCTGCACAGTGCAGGATCAGCGTTAAATTCTTGGTCAGCGCTTGGGGGTTATACAGGTCCTCCAAACTATGCAATAGTTGTCGAATCGAAACGGGTCGCAGTTCAACATTCTCTGCATTCGCTTCTAGTTTTGCTAGCTCTAGCACATCATTGATCAAATCCAATAGATGCTGCACGCTTTGATTGATCATCATCAATCGTTCTTTCTGCTTCGGCGCGAGCGTTTTGTCATATCCCATCAACTCACTGCTACTGAGAATGATTGACAGGGGTGTTCGCAGTTCATGATTCACATTTGCGAGAAACGTCGTTTTCGCGCGATCGGCGGCTTCTGCTTCCTGCTTCGCTTGCATCAATTCGACATTCTGCTGTGTTAGAGTCTGAGTGCGTTCTGCGACTTTTTGCTCTAGAGTTTTGGCATAGTCTTGGAGCGCATCGTGCGACTCAGACAGAGATCGCCAAACCAGATGAGTTCGAGTCGCTAACGCAACAAGCTGCATCCCTAAAATCGGGGACACGATCGCAATCCACCATTCTGCTAAAAATAAAAGATAAGCCCCTAGAATTCCACTGAGCGTTAAACCCAGCGCCAAAACCAGCGCCAATCTTAGAGAGCGAACGCGCAAGCCTAGTAATAGTCCAATTCCTATCCACCCCCCCCACCAGAGCGTTCCCAGCCAATTCGGAACTCCTCGTAGGAGAGGTCTTCCATCCAGCGCAGCACTAATCAACTGACTCGAAAAATCAGCATGAACTTCAACGCCTGCCGAGGTCATGTCAGCCGTTCTGGAATAGGGCGTGAAAAAGCGATCGTTGAGACTTTCTGCGATCGAACCCACGACAACAATGCGATTTTGCATTAACCGAGCAGGAATCCGGTCTTGCAGCACATCACTAAAACTCACGGATGCAAAGCGCTGTCTCAAATGGCGAAAATTTGCCATGATCTGAAACCCACCTGTATCCGAACGCACATAGCCTCCGACAGAGGGCAACATCGGATCGAGTCGGGCTTGACCTAACTGCACACTATTCGTACCTGTGATCGGCTTGGGTGTGATCCCTTCAGCTTTGAGATATTCCAGAGCGAGTCGCGTTCCTAATGTCTCTAGCGTGCGGGTTGTCTTTCCCCAAAGCTTGTTAACTCTCAGCGAGATTAGACTTCGCCGCACCTTGCCATCGTGATCTAGGACGATATCGCTGGCTGCAATTTGATTACGTTGGCGCAGAATGGGAGGGGGATCAATCGCTGGAAAATTATCGCCGCTCAGTGTCTTCTCAATTCCAATCAGATTCGGCATCTGAGTATACACTTGCTGCAACTTAGAATGTCCCGGCTCGATCGGTAGATTGCGATAAACATCCAACCCAACTACGCGCGGTTTCTGTTGCTGGATCTTCTTGAGAAAGTCAGCCATCACCACATCTGAAATTGGATATTGATCCAATGTATTAAAATCAGATTCGTCAATTGTCACCAAGACAATCCGAGGATCAACTGATTCCAAGGGGCGTGCCCGGAACCATTGATCAAGCACCATCAGTTCTAACTGTTGAAATGCACCAGAAAATTGCACTCCGAAGACAGTTGTTGCGGTTGCGATCGCGCTTAGACTAACTCCTACCCAATGCCGCACTGGTTTACACTGCTCCTAGATGCTAAGCTGACGATATGCTAAGCCTCTTCAAACTTTAGGGCAGTGCGATGAAGTTGTCTACCGCAACTGAAAATAAATTAAGAGCGTGATCCGCCACCTGCTGTACTGCCAGGTGAACCTGTTTCAGGCGGGGGAGTAATTTGAGCCTGAACAGGATGCCACGAAGCGCAAAACATATGAATTCCAAGCCACAAACTGATGCTACAAGCCATGTACGTAAAGCGAGAAGGAGTCATATTTTTTATTGGTGGAGGGTAATCTAGAAAGCCGTTCTGAATCTTTAAGCGATCGACAGTTCTATCCCGTAACAAAGGCGAAGCAGTACTGTGAACCAAATCTTTAGATAGATCTCAAGGGATGACCTAGATAAAAGGAAAGGGTTGACCTAGGAAAAACAAATAGAGCAATCCGATGAAACTGTCGGTGAGATAAGGGATTCGGACAAAATTAAATTACTACACAAATCCGAGGATCATTTCAGTGATTTTACGGTGGTTTCTTGCTTCATCTAATAAGTTTGTTTGAAGGTCAGATATAGCTTAGATGAAGCATGTTCTTGATAAGTAGCAACCTAGGGTGAAGTGCTTAAGCTGTAATTGATACAGCGCTTAGGGAGATGAATCAAGGTGTGAGTAATTTTGAGGAGATTGTCGGATTCGTTCCCAATCCGGCAGAATGAAATCATGAATCAAGTTGATTATCTGCGGATTAGTTTGGTCGATCGTTGTAATTTCCGGTGCCAGTACTGTATGCCGGAGGGCAGCGATTTAGAATATGTGTTGCAGCAAAATCTATTAACTCAGGCGGAGTTAGTCACCTTACTCCGTGAAGTGTTTATTCCGGTTGGGTTTACTCGGTTTCGGTTAACGGGGGGAGAACCGTTAATTCGTCCGGGGGTTGTCGAGATTGTAAGCGCGATCGCTACGTTTCCTGAAACGCAGGATCTGTCGATGACGACGAATGCGTTTTTACTAGAATCGATGGCGCAGGATCTCTATGATGCAGGGTTGCGACGGATTAATATCAGTTTGGATTCGCTTGAGCCAGAGATTTTTGATCAGATTATTGGCAATCGCGGGCAATCGCGGTGGCAGCAAGTTTGGCAGGGGATTCAGACGGCTTATCGAATTGGATTTAATCCTTTGAAGCTAAATGTCGTGGTGATTCCGGGTGTGAATGATCACGAAGTACTAGAGCTAGCTGCTTTGAGTCTCGATCGAGAATGGCATGTGCGATTTATTGAATTTATGCCGATCGGGAATGATCAATTGTTTCAGCAACAGGGTTGGATTGATTCGGAAAGCATTCGCCAACAGATTCGAGAACGCTGGGGATTAACAGAAGCCAATGTTAGAGGAAATGGTCCAGCAGATGTGTTCAAGATTCCAGGGGCGAAAGGGACGCTAGGATTTATCAGTCAGATGTCGGAGTGTTTTTGCGATCGCTGTAATCGAATGCGACTTTCCGCAGACGGCTGGTTGCGTCCCTGTTTGCTCAATGAGATTGGGCAAATTGATTTAAGAACGCAATTGCGATCGGGCGTTTCGACGCAGGAGCTTCGAGCGCAGGTGAGTGAACTGCTCGGACTCAAGCCTGAGATTAATTACAAGCAGCGTGAATCAGGAACATTTGGAAAATACAGTCGCACCATGTCGCAGATTGGCGGCTAATTTTGCATCATCCAAATCAACACTCCCAGCACTCGATCGACAGGTGAAATTGCGTATTCCACCAGGTTGAAGCTGAATTGCGGGTAAAAAGCTTCCCCTACAATTAGTGTCAGATTGAAGTCTTGCTTGACTTTTCGTAAGCTGAAATCGCCATACACTAGACTTCTTGCAGATTAGGTTCATATCGTTTGCTGCATTCACCCACCCGCGCGGAAACGGCGGGCTAGCAGGACAACCCTGCTAAACCAGGCTGAATGCTCTCAGTCCAGTTCAGTGGACTTGATCGAATAGCCCGCCGTTTACGCATAGCGATGATAGAGGAATCATTATAAGCTTCTAAAAGTTATAGATGATGCGATTATTTTCCTCAGCTATCTTCTTCTGAACAAACAGGTGATTGACTACTTGATCCAGTTCTTGCGGAGCCAGCTTTTTAGGTTGCAACAGTGATTTGATATGCTGAGACAGCGCTTTTCGACTTTGAGGACGACGCGGTTTCTGGATTTTTGATAGTTTAATTACGACTTCTTCCATTAAAGTTGTCTGTTGCTTCTTCGTCTCTCGTTTAGAAGTCGCTAATGGCTGATTGCCTTTCTCTGAGTTAGATAAAGCGTTAGATAAAGCTTTGAGGCTTTCAATCCTTCGACAGGAGATCTTGCGATTACAGAGGTATCGAATTAATGGGTCATACCCTTTGTCTTTAGAAAGCACAGTGAACGATAGATTGGACTTCGCTTGGCTAAGTTGTCCCAAATAAAAAGCAATATGGAAATCTAGGGAATTGTTGCCGTGCCCTTCGATTTTGATCCATTCAACCGCATCACCAAATCGCTGTATTGATTGAACCAGTTCCAGAGGAAGCTTGCTCTGAGATTGTCCTACAAAGATTTTGATCTGAAGACCTTGCACTTGGATCTGCGATAAATCAATGTTTTGGACGTTCTCATAATCGACAAGCAGAATCGTGCCCATTTTCTTAAAATTCGGGTTTGGCTAGAGAGGGAGTTTGTCTTATTTCTCCCTAGAGGTCATCGAAAATATCAGACCTGCTTGGCAGTACGATCGCGCAAGACAAGCAAGTTTCCTAAAACGAAGGATCTGCCATCATGATGAATCCGTTCTTGTCCATACATTGCCAATTGAAGCTCTAAAAAGCTTTGCGTAAGCTAAAATCACTCCTCAAAGCGACTAAGAACGATCTCGTTTCTAACTCTTGGTATACAAATATTGATACCAGAAGACAGAGGGAGAGCATTGATTGAATTTCTACAGTAATAACGTATCTACGATTACAGAAATTTCAATCTTACGTTACCTCTGAGGAGAACAATGAATCTTTTACAACGTACTTTGGCAACTTTGAGCGCAACCGGAACCGCTGCCCTAATGACGCTACCTGCTTTAGCGCAATATGCACCTGTTACACCCCTCAATAGTGGTGTTGCTGCTCCCGGTGCAACAAACTGCTCAGCCTTCGTTAACGGCGGCATCGGGGGCCCGATCGACAACCAAACTTACTCCAATCAAACGGCTCCCTCTAGCTCCTTTAGTCAAACTTCTCCTTCTAGCTACGATACCGCTTCTAGTGGAATTCAAAGCAATACCTCAGTTCCTTTAGGCAGTGGGGTCGCTCCTAGCACTCCAAATCAATTCCAAAGCGGGCAATCCTCGAATTCTAGAAGCATTAGCGATACGGCTTACAACACGATTCTGCAAGCGGCACAATCACCTGCGCATCGTCAGTTTGATGCAAACAATCGTAGTGCTGTACTTGCTTTTCGCAGCAATGGACCTGCTGGAACTTCTGGGCGAGAAGCCATGATGAATTTGAATGCTTACCAAGAAGGTCAGAATTTGATTGCGAATCGCAATCTAAATGAGACTGCGATCCGGCTCTCTGCTGCCCCACTCCCAGTTGCGTGTGTGCCTGCTCAGTAGCGAATGCGTGGGTCGATGTAGGCATTGATAATGTCGATCGCAATACTCGCGATTGCAACAATTGCCGCAAAGAAAACCACAATGCCTTGAACCGTCGGATAGTCTCTCTGGTTAATGGCTCGGTACAAGCGATTTGCAAGTCCCGGCCACGAGAAAGTTACTTCGGTTAGAATTGCTCCTCCTAACAATGCAGCAAGCGTCAGCCCCAGAATCGTAATCACTGGAATCATGGCATTTTTTAGCGCGTGATTCATCAGGATTTTTGATTCTGGGATTCCTCTTGCGCGGGCAGCTTCTACATATTCTGCTTGTAAGGTCTGTCTCAGATTCACCCGCACAATTCGTTCAAAAATCCCACTGATCAAAACACCCAAAGTAATCGAGGGCAACGCAAGATAGTAAATCGATATCGCAAATTGCTCAACATTGCCACCCAGTAAACTATCGATCGTATACAGTCCTGTCACATTCTGCGGCGGACTGATTGTGATGGGAAACCTCGTACCCAGAGGAAACCAGCCTAAACCAACTGAGAAGATCAACTGTAATACCATCCCAAACCAAAACATTGGAATCGAATAAGTAATAATCCCAAATAACCGTCCTGATGCGTCAAGGACACTATTGGGGCGAGAGGCAGAAATCGCGCCAACTGTAATTCCCACAATCAGCGCGATCGCTAAGCTAATGATGGCAAGCTCAACTGTCGCCGGAAAGAATTTGCCAATAATCTCCCAAACAGATTGCCCTTGAGTCGTTAAAGACTTGCCCAAATCAAACTTCAGCAGTGACCCCATATAATCGAGATACTGAAAGGGCAAAGCTTTGTCTAATCCAAGTTGGGCACGCAGTTCATCTTTTGCGGCTTGAGACGCTCTCGGTCCTAGCATCGCATCAACCGTATCGCCGGGAGTGGCTCTCAGCAATAGAAATACGATCGTCGTGATCAGCCAGATCATCATCGGAGCCATCAACAGACGAGATAAAACGTAGTAGCGTAACGCACTCGATCGAGACATAGCGAATTTAGGATTTCTGAACAACCTGGCTGCCGTGACCTCTTGGATCGCTCGGCTTGGTTTCAACTGGCGAGGAGAATGCCGAAGTTTGTCCAATACTTTGAGCATGAGGCAGATCTGAACCAGAAGATAACGCTACCAGATTTTCTTCAATAATGGGGCGTGGTTGTTCGCCAATGGCTTGCGCGATCGCTGATCCTTTGTCGTTTAGATAGACAAAATGCGGAATTCCATCAACGCGATACGACAAAATCTCTGGTAACCATTTCTCGTTATCGACATTCAGCATGACAAAATTAATGCGATCGCCATAACTATCTTTCAGCGCTTTCAATTCTGGAGCCATTGCCTGACAACTCGTACACCAATTCGCATAAAACTCCATCAGAGTCGGCTTGCCATTGGTCAGTGCAACTTCGAGTGGGGTCGCAGCAGCGGACATGGCATTGAGCGAAACGCCTGTTGTCTGGGTTTTCAGCCCGAGTGCGATGGCAACAGACAGCGCGATGGCAACGATCGCGATGAGAAAGTTTCGGATACGATTTGGGGTTGGGGATTCCATGAGTCTGATATCAGCTAATTTCTTATAGTTTACCGAGCCTTCAAGACCGCATCGACGAATTCACAAAATCCATCGCCTTCAACAAATGATGTCACATAGGTCGGAAGATGCTGAAGTTGAGCTTGATAGCGCTTGAGATTGGCGACCCCAACTGAAATCGGAAACTGACTTGGATCGAATAAGCTCTCGTCATTCGGGCTATCGCCTACTGTGACAATGCGATCGCGATCGTAGTGTGAAAAGTGATTCTGTAAAATTTGATTTAAGCCAGTTGCTTTATTTTGCTCTAAGATTTTAATATGACATTGCACCGTGCTGTAAGTGAATCCCCAATTGCTACTACGACACAGCGAATTCATTGTTTCGAGTGCTTCTACCGTTAAACCAGCTACGTCAAATGTCCAATCTGTCAGACGAAACGCATTGTCACTCGATTCTTGGATGTCTGGAAAACGAGATTGCAATTGCTCAAACATTTCTGCAAGCTTCTGCCGATGCAGTTTTAGATCGGGAATCGGAACGAGTGAAGCTTGAAATTCATCCCGATAAAAAAGTCCGCCGTTCTCGGCGATTGCGCCCCAAATTGGTAAATAATTTGCTAGTCCACTCACCCATCCAGCAGATCGACCTGTAACAACCAGGATCTGAATTCCAGCTTGATTTAAGCGATCGAAAGCTTGCAATAATTTTGTGCTGAATTTCTCGTGAATGGTGAGTGTGCCATCCATATCGGTTGCAATCAATTGTATCCGGTGCAGATTCTTAGCGCGATCGAGCGGGATCATTTCAGAATGGCTCTCAAACTACGTCTGACACTTTATCACTGGCTCGTGAGCCAAGTTTCTAAGTCACGGACTGTTAAACAAATACACTATAGATTTAAAAGAAAAATTTGTAGTCGTGAAGCAGTTATCAAGTTCTTATAAATATCTGGGCACTCTGAAACTGAACTCTTTTTCCTGCAAAAACGTTATATGTCGCTCCACATGGTGTCCCCCATTTTGGCTCAGACTGCTACAAAATCGGTCAAAACTCAATCCGCGAGTTCACCTGCTCGTTCCAATTCTCCTGAAAATTCTAGTAGCAACATTTGGATCATGACATCAGGCGGGCTGTTTTTGCTGCTGATCGTGTTAGGAATTTTCTCAGCGCTTCAGGCGAATAAGTTAAAAAAACAGGTGAAATTTGAGGTCATTAAAAATCGCGAAACTCAGAAAAAGCTGAAGTATGCCGTGGAAATGATGGGGAAAATGGAGCGAAATCCCGATCTGATCCATTCGCGCGAATTTAACCTCGATTATTTGCGAATGAGAATGGCAGAGGAAGTGTTTCATTTCGCGATCGTCAATCAAATTAAAATCAAAGTCAAAGACAAAATCACATTGGCATTACGTCCGACTCAAGCGAATCAGGGAGAGATTGGGATTGCGAGTACAGGTCGCCAAATCGATGAAATCTTTGATGTCTTGTACAAGTCGGGTGATTCGGCTCAATCGACTCGCGTGTTGTTTCGGATTCAAATCAAAATTCTCAAACTGCCGACTCAGCCAACTTCTGTGACGATTAATCAAATTATTGATTGTTTTGAAACTTTCCTCAGCCCAACGCATGAGAACGACACCTGGCAGCCCGCAATCCAAGGCAGAATCGCTAATATGCGTTGGGATCAAACTGCAAAACCAACGCCATTATTAGTCTTAGAACAAACGCAGGAAGGCTCAAATGTGACGTTTAGAACGAATCGGATTGCCAGTAAAAGCTAATCGCGATTTTGAGTTGCACAACGTTATGTTTCTAATGTGGCTTGAATTTTCAGAATTCCAGAGCTTCCGTCTTTGCCGTTTTTGTCTTCGATCGCTTGTTGTTGCCGTTCTGAGCTAGCACGAGCGAGGAGGGAGTATTTTCCAGCTTGGCTCGGTTTCCAGAGATGCCGCCATAATGTCCATTCATGCGGGGATTCTGGGCGATTTTGCTCGGCGACTTGCCAGGTTGCGCCATCATCTGTGCTGATTTGGATTGACCTGATCGGGGTCGATCGATCTAAAGCAACGCCTGCTAGCAAAACGCCTTTTTCCCAATGGTCGCGGGTTAGCTTTACGTGATGCTGCTTATTCCAAACTCTGGAACTTTGAACTTGTCGCATCAGCGAATGGGTTGGAATTTCTGCTGTATTTGACCAGCCTTGATTTTCCCAAAATCCAGTTTTCGTTTTCGCGATCGCATCAATTCCGACAATCCATTTCGGCTGCTTCTGCCCAAAATGCCCCGGAATGATGATCCGAACGGGATATCCATGTGCAGCCGTCAAAGGTTCGCCATTCATTCGATGCACTAAGCGAACTTCAGGACGCAGCAATTCTGCCACAGGTAAGGTCGTTTCGTACCAATCTGCACCTTTCATTGCAATCTCGATCGCGCTCTGTTTTACGCCTGCTTTCTGTAAAAATGGCAGCAATGGTGTGCCTGTCCATTTCGCATTGCCAATCAAGTTTCCGCCTGTTGGATTGCCGATACATTCCATCGTTAGGTAAAACTCTTCTTGCGGCGCGTTGAGAATGTCTTGAAAGTTTAAGGTCATAGGAGTCTCAACTTCTCCTCCAATCTTTAACTGCCATTTCTCGACATTCACCTGAGAAGGCAGTGCATAAGACTGAACATAGAATTCACCGATCGGTGTGATCAAGTGATCGGGCAAGGTTTCAGCCGGATCAAGTGAGAATAGCAAATCTATCGATTTGGCTTGACATCCACCCAAAACGCTTGCAGCAATTAGCCCACCCGAAGTTTGACCCAATAATCTCAGAAGTTCTCGACGATTCACGGCAGGTTCACAGATTAGTTTCTTGAATGTTCTAAGGTTTTATAATCGCTAACTGATGGCAGCAAGGGTTGACCTGGCTACTTCACAATCCGCTTGAATCTGCGCCTTTAATTCTTCTAAGGACGCAAACTTTTGCTCAGGGCGGATAAATTCTTCAAGCTCGACAATCAGAGTCTTTCCATACAGGTCGCCCGACCAATCGAGGAGATGAACCTCGATCGTTTGACTCAATCCATTCACGGTTGGACGATTTCCAATGTTCATCACACCCAAAATCGAATGCTCTCCAACGCCTGAAACTCTTACTGCATAAACCCCACGACAAGGGACAAGCTTATCGCCTAAAAGCTGTAAATTCGCCGTCGGAAACTCGATCGTTCTGCCAATCTGTTGACCTGTTATCACTTGTCCTACCAAACGATAAGGTCGTCCCAACATGCGATTTGCCGTCTGTAAATCCCCAGACAACAACGCTTCTCGAATCGCCGAACTACTGATCCGTTTGCCCTGAAACAGCAACAGCGGCACGATCGTCACCCCAATTCCAAAGGTCGCCGCGATCGCTTTGAGATCGTCCGCCGTCCCTGCTCGCTTATATCCAAAACAAAAATCTGCCCCAACACTCACCTGCCGAGCTTGAAGCTGATTCACTAAAATCTCTTGCACAAATTGCTGCGGCGTTAACTTCGCCAATTCGCGATTAAATGGCAGCAATACTAATTGTTGAACCCCGATCGCTTCGAGATGCAGCACTTTCTCTTCTTGAGGAGTGAGCAGCGATCGGGGTTGTCCCGTAAAAAATTCCTTCGGATGAGGACTAAAAGTTACAACCGTAGCACGGGCGATTCCGTCATTTTCTAGCACAGGTGCAATGACTTGACGGTGCCCCAAATGGATACCGTCAAAGTTTCCCAGGGCAACGGCAGTCGGAGTTAAAGCAGTAGTCGGCGATGAGGTTATCCACACGCTTCACATTTTGACACACTTCGATCCGCAATGGTTGAAAGATAGTCTTAAAAAAGCGACAAATTTACCAGCTTGCGAATCGATTTGCGGGAGCAGGGAAAAGGGCTTGGAATCCAGCCTGTCGATCGCTGGCAGGTTCCGGTGCAATATCCCAAAGACTCTCATAATAGAAGTACGCAACTCCTAGCCCTCGTTCCTGAGCGGCTCTCGTCTGCTCTTGAATTTGGCGAATCGAAACTGGATTTGTTCTTTGTCCGGTGAAGACTCCTACGCCTGTAGAAATCCGTTTCTGTGCTTCTTGAATTTCAGGGCGTGAGATTTTGTCTACGAAGCTCTGCAAATTCGGACGGTACACTTGCACAATCAATTCGTCTGCAATGCCTTGCCGTACCCAAGCGAGCCAGTCCTGCAAATGAAACTTGTAGGCAAACTCATAATAGTTGGGTGAAATCGAGAAAATGGCGTTCGACTTGCGATCTCTGACGGCTTTTTTCAATTGCGTCATGAATGCCGTAATCTTATTGGCTCTCCACCGCATCCAAGCTTGATCCGCCGGATTGTTAGGAACATCCTTTTTCGTCTCTCTCTTATAGAGCGCCCTTGTGTACGCATCGTAGCCAAACTCACGGGGCAGACTCATATTGTCGTCAAATTGAATGCCATCGACGTTGTACTGAGTCACCGCTTCTAGGACTAAATCCGTAATGAAGCGCTGAACTTGAGGATGGAAGGGATTGAGCCACGCGACTTCACCTGCACCACTAATCGAAGTTTGTTCGCCATTGCGCTGCTGCGTCAACCAGTCGGGATGATTGAGTGCTAATTCTGAGGTGAATGGAATCATAAACCCGAACTCGAACCAGGGCACAACGAGCAAGCCTCGACGATGAGCGCGATCGACAACATCAGCGATAATGTCATGTCCATCGGAGCCACGGTATACAAAGGGCTGAATGCCTTGCTGTTGGGCGACTGCACTGGGATAAGTGACATAGCCAGAATTCCAAATCACAGGATAAATTGTATTGAAATTCAAGCGTCCTAACTGATCCATTGCATTTTGCACCTTGACGCGATCTTTCATCACATCAAGATCGTTAAAGGTGAGCCATACGCCTCGAATTTCTGTACGAGGAATTTGAGAAAAAACAGGGGAAGGTTGAACGGTCGGTTGAACGGTCGGTCGAACGGTCGATTGAACGGTCGGGGTTGGTCGTGAAGGAAATAGGAGAGGACGTTGAAGCTGAGCCATTCCAGGAGTACTAGCCAGGACAACGGTGACGAAAGATGCCAAAAAGAGCGACATCAAAGTCGTTTTTCTCCAGTGACGGAACCAAAATCGAAGCTTAATCATGAGCAACTCAATCAACATCAAGACAGGCAAAATGCGCTAGCCCTACAGTTTACAAGCATTGGGGTAAGGCATCGGGATTTGATATTATGCAATACCAAAACTTTGTAAAACGCAGATAGTCAACCTGAAGTGACGCAGTTTTTCTCTAGAAGTGCCCGATCGCTTGCCAAGGGTACAGAATACTCCGATGGTGACTTAAATATCAAGATTGATCCTGATTTGACTAAGGTTTCTGGGGAAATCTAGAGTTGAGTGACTTGAACTATCGATCGAGATTGTGGAACGTCAATTCGGCTGTGAGTTCGCGCTAGCTGCCTCGGTAAGTGCTATATGACCAGGGTGAGGCGAGGAGTGGAACATGATAATGAGCGGCTGCATCTGCAATTCCAAATCGAATCGGAACGCGATCGAGAAATGCAGGTTCTACTAAGTTCGAGGAGGTTTCAGCAAAGTAATCTCCGATCGAGAACACTAGCTCATAGATGCCGACTTTGATTTCTGACTCGTTCAACATGGGACTATCAGTGCGTCCGTCTGAGTTGGTTGAGATGGTTTTGAGTAGGGTTCTTTGGTCTTGCTCGATCGCCCAAAGTTCAATGTTGAGATTTGCCGCAGGGCAGCCGTGAGCGGTATCGAGAACGTGAGTGGTAAGTTTCCCCATAAGTTACTAGAGTGAGTGAATGAAGGTGTACAGAATCTAACAGGTTTTTAGAATTTCGAGGAGACGATCGCTAATCCTATCTGCTGCTCCTGGCTCTCCCATTCGTCGATGCCCATTATCAGAAATCATCTGAATGCGATCGGGGTTGTCTAACAGAGATCGAACGGCTTGCCCCATCTGAGCAGGTTGCTCGACGAGGGTGACCGATGCACCAAGTAATCGAGTCTGAGCTTCAGCAAAAGCAGGGGTAAACTGGGGTCCTTCTCCCGGCATGATCAAAGCCGGCTTTCCAAGTCCGATAAATTGCTCGGTTGCAGTTCCTGCCATTGCGATCGCAAGTTCACTGCATTGAATACATTCTGCAAATCTTCCTGGCATTAACTTTAGAATTGCTTGGTTTTCACCATATCCGTTGACGTAAGTATTTGCTTCTGTAAGGCTCCAACGGTAGCTTTGCAATAGATGATGCAAATGATCGAGATCAATCCCAGGCGCGATCGCGCTTAAAAATCGCATCGGACGTTGAAAGTCACCGATTATGGCATTGAGCGATCGTAAAATTAACTCCCAATTTGCAAAGCATTCAGGCGGACGGGAACCAGGAATTAGAGCGATCGTCAACTGCTCAGAATCTTTTGAGCCTGACCACTCTAAGCCATCCATCATCGGATTCCCTAAGTCAAACGCAGGAACATCAAAGCGCTTTAAAATTTGAGCGCTCAGGCGATCACGGGGGAAGACAGCCTTGCATTCGGGGCGTTTCATCAACCAGCGATCCCAAGGTTGAAAAATACATCCAGTTGAGCGTTCTAGGCGATCGTCCCACCAAGATTTTCGGGGAAGGAACCCATTTTCATCGCGCAGGTAATACTCCGATTTGGCAGTTGCAACAAAGGCAAAAGGTAAGCCACTTGTCCAGGCAAACAGCATCGGAACAATGTCTCCTACCGCTAGAATCATCCCCCCTGATTTTGACCAATTTTTAATTGCTTTGATTTGTTCGAGTGTGAGTTTTATCAGTCCTCCTTGTATATCTCGAACGAGTTGTTTGTTATCCATATAAATGAATCCACCGGATGGCATCGCTTTAACTGTGCCAATCACGGGAATGTTTGATGTTTGATAAGCATGACCTTCACCGACGATCGGTAACGCTGCGATCGTCACGGCTGATTTCTGCTGTAAGGCTTGCAGAATCCGTAATGCGATCGTATCTTCTCCGTGACCATTACTCAAACACAGTAACCGCATCGCCGCTCCAGAAAGACACGCACTATTCTCGCTCATCCTACCAAGGGGATTGGGCACATCGCACTTCAGAATCAATCGGCTGGATTTGAGAATCAATTTCTAGGAGTTCTGCTGTGTGAAGAATCAAGCCGTTGCGGATGAGATTGCAGCAAAAATTCATCGTCAAAAACTGCTCTGCGCGGATTAGCATAGAGAAGTGATGGATTTAAACTTGCCAAACCGATCGCTAACTCAAGGTCACTGGTTCAAACTCATCTGTGGAGCCAGCTTCCAACATCTACCCGCCATACGCACCTTGTCACTGGTCTATGCGCTTGCCGGGGCAGATTGTGTTGATGTCGCCGCAGATCCTGCGATCATATCCACCGCCAGAGAAGCCTTTGCCATTGCTCATCAACTTGCACCAGAAGCGCTCGATCGCGGATTTACTCCCTCAAATCCCTGGCTCATGGTTAGTCTCAATGATGGCGAAGATCCACATTTTCGCAAGGCAGAATTTAATCCAGAAATCTGTCCAACTGATTGTTCTAGACCTTGTGAATCCATTTGTCCAGCCGATGCAATCAATCATTCAGGTGTGATCGACGATCGCTGTTATGGGTGTGGGCGATGTGTGCCCATTTGTCCCATTGAACAGATTGTGACTCGATCGTATGTTTATACTCCAGAAGTGATTGCGCCGATAGTGTTGCAAGCGGGTATCGATGCGATCGAAATTCATACCCAAGTGGGTCGGATTGATGACTTTCAGCGAGTGTGGCAAGCGATTCAACCCGGAATCGATCGCTTGAAATTACTAGCCATTAGCTGCCCAGATGGCGGAGAATTACTGGATTATTTGTGGGCACTTTATGAATTAATCCAGCCCCTTCCCTGTGAATTAGTTTGGCAAACGGATGGTCGCCCGATGAGCGGAGATATTGGCGATGGTGCGACCCGTGCCTGTGTGAAATTGGGTGAAAAAGTTCTCGCTACAGACTTACCCGGATATATTCAACTTGCAGGAGGCACGAATCGACATACTGTACCAAAGTTAGAAATAGTAGGAATGTTGCACAATAGAGATAGTACACCCGTTTCGAGATGGATTTCTGGCATTGCCTACGGTAGTTACGCTCGCAGTTTACTTTCGCCCGTATTTACCCAATTAGAGGAGATGATGCCCTTGAGCGTTCAATCGAATCCCTGCGCGATCGAAACCGTTCCTGATTTGCTCTGGCAAGCTGTTTCACTCGCATCCGAACTCGTCCACCAAATCAAATCGCCAAATCGAGTTTTGCAAGTGATTTAGCATACACAGAGAGAAATTAAAATCCCGTACTCTAAACACAAGACAGGTATCTTTTCTGTCGTTTTCTCCCATTCTTAGAACACATGGTAGAACAAAGTTTCGTCCCTTTCGAGTCCAGTTCCAGTCAGTCTCCTGACCCCGTGACCATGACCGCTTCAGAAAATAATCGGATGCAAACCACTGACGATTTAACCAAGCTTTTAGAGATTCTGCCGACTCATTTACGCGATCGCTTAATCGCACACCCTGAACTCGATCGCCTAGTCGAAGTTGTGATGGATTTAGGACGATTCCCCGAAGCTCGCTTTCCGGGGAAAGCAGAATACCTTGCAGATACGCCAATCACGAAAGAAGACCTTGCAGAAAGTACGCAAAAAGTCGGTGATTTTGGTGGCGATAACCGTGCAGGGATTGAGAAAACGCTGCACCGGATTAGTGCGATTCGCAATCGTCGGGGTGAAGTGATTGGATTGACTTGCCGGGTCGGGCGAGCGATTTTTGGCACGATCGGGATGATTCGAGATTTGGTCGAAAGTGGTCGATCAATTCTCATGTTGGGTCGTCCTGGAGTCGGTAAAACGACGGCGCTGAGAGAGATTGCGCGAGTGCTAGCGGATGAACTCGATAAGCGGGTTGTGATCATTGACACGTCAAATGAAATTGCTGGCGATGGAGATGTGCCGCATCCTGCGATTGGTCGAGCGCGTCGGATGCAGGTTGCCCGTCCTGAATTGCAGCACCAAGTCATGATCGAGGCCGTGGAAAACCATATGCCGGAAGTGATTGTGATCGATGAAATTGGCACTGAGTTAGAAGCTTTGGCGGCGAGAACGATCGCAGAACGAGGCGTTCAACTCGTCGGAACGGCGCACGGGAACAAGTTGGAGAATTTGATCAAGAATCCGACGCTTTCTGATTTAGTCGGTGGAATTCAATCGGTCACTTTAGGAGACGAAGAAGCTCGTCGTCGCGGTTCGCAAAAGAGTGTGCTAGAACGCAAAGCCCCTCCAACTTTTGATATTGCGGTCGAAATGGCAGAGCGGCAAAAGTGGGTGGTGCATGAAGAAGTATCAGACACGATCGACTTGTTACTACGCGGTAGACAGCCAAATCCCCAAACTCGTGCAACAGATGACGAAGGCAACATTACGGTCACGCATGAAACACCACAGCCAGAACCGGGAAAGGCTCGCTTAAAAGCGCTTCCTGACAGTGGTAGCTACTCTGACTCAATGCAGGCACGGGGTTGGCGATCGTCAGGTCGGATGAAAGCGGTTGCAAGTTCGACCAATATGCGAACGCTAACTCCTGAGCAGCAGTCTTTTGAACG
>JALOOO010000150.1 GCA_025454375.1 Leptolyngbya sp. Prado105
GCAAACTCAATTCAATGGCAAGACAATCAGCAGCAGAACGAGCATGGACATCTATCACGCGATTCTATGACAACTGCAAGAAAGGAACCCCCGGCAAAACTTTAGAGCGGGGAGTGTCAAAATAATGGCAGCATCATTTCTAGCTCAATCAAAGGGATCAATGCGATTCGCTAAGAGTGCAACTGGAATCATCGGCAACGCAGGCAATAAACAGATCAGCCATTGATTGAGGTTCAAGGGAGCCGTTTCAAACAAAGCATTCATCACACTCCATTGACTAAAGATCATCTGTAAAACAACGGCTCCAGTAATTCCATACAGAATGGCACGGGTATCACCGAATGAAATGGATCGTTTCCCGCGAAGCTTAGCAATCAGGGTCTTGCCTAATTGACTAATGCTGAGCAAGTAAACAATCCGACCCGCAACGAGTGCTTGAATTGCCATTGTTCGCGCCAGTGGCAGATTTCCAGTCGTTTGACGAACCCATTCAAACATCCCGAAGATCAAAATCCAGTTGAAGACGGAAATGGCTAAAATTCTATAGATTAGAGGTCTTGACAGCAAGGGTTCACGCGGATTACGCGGCGGATGTTGCATCACACGCTCGGTTTTTGGCTCGAATGCTAAGGGAACAGTCATGGCGATCGAGTTCACCATATTCAGCCACAACACTTGCAGCGATAGAATCGGCAAGGCTCTAGCAAATAAGGCACTAATCAAAATCGTCATCGACTCGCCCCCATTGACCGGAAGAATAAATGCGATCGCTTTCTTAAGATTCTGATAAACCGTGCGTCCTTCTTCCACAGCAGCTTCGATCGAAGCAAAGTTATCATCGGTGAGCAACATATCTGCGGCTTCTCTTGCCACATCGGTTCCTGCGCCCCCCATTGCAATGCCGATGTCCGCTTTTCTCAATGCAGGTGCATCATTCACGCCGTCTCCGGTCATCGCAACAATCTCGCCCTTAGCTTGCAATGCCTCGACGAGCCGCAGCTTTTGAGCCGGGGCAACCCGCGCAAAGACCACACTGTCTTCTACGACCTGGGCTAGTTCTCGATCGTCCATGCGTTCAAGCTGCTGTCCCTCGATCGCAGCCGCATGATCCGCGTTTTGCAGGCCAATGCGTTGAGCGATCGCTTTTGCGGTTGTGACATGATCGCCCGTGATCATCTTCACTTGGATACCTGCGGATTGACAGGAATGAACTGCTGCGATCACTTCAGAGCGAGGCGGATCAATCATGCCTTGTAAGCCTAAGAAGATCAATCCAGAATCAATGTCATGATGGTCGATCGACGACTTAGATTTAGCCACAGTTTTCCTCGCAAACGCTAACACCCGTAAGCCTTCTTGAGCCATCGTTTCAACTTGTTGTTCAATGCGGTGACGATCTAATGAATGGTTGTCGATCGTCTGTTCACACCGTTTGAGAATTACTTCGACTGAGCCTTTCACATAGACGATGCGCTCAGTTGCAGCATCATGCAAGGTTGCCATGTATTGAAATTGCGACTCAAACGGAATCGAATCGATGCGAGGTAGGGACTGTGAGATTTGAGCGAGCGAGAGTCCTGCTTTGTTCGCAGCAGTGATTAATGCGCCTTCCGTCGGATCACCGATGACTAGCCAGCGATCGTTCTCTTCCTCTAGATGCGAATCATTACAGGCGAGTCCGGCAAGCAGGCATTCTTGTAAAGCTTGTGCCTTGTTCAAACTCACGGTTACTCCCGTTGAGTCGGTAAGCTCACCGTCGGGACTATAGCCCGTTCCACTCAGTAGATAAGTTTGTTCGCCTGCATAGATTGCTTGCACAGTCATTTGATTTTCGGTCAACGTTCCGGTCTTGTCCGAACAAATAACGGTCGCACTTCCAAGTGTTTCCACCGCAGGTAGTTTTCGCACGATCGCGTGTCTCCGTGCCATTCGATTGACCCCGATCGCTAACGTCACTGTTACCACCGCAGGCAATCCTTCGGGAATGGCGCTCACTGCTAACGCCACCGCCGCCTCAAACATTCCCGCCAGCGATTGTCCTTGTCCCACACCCACCGCTAACGTCAGCGCTGCTAGTGTGAGAATGATGTAGAGCAAGGTATGGCTGAATTTGGCAAATTTGCGTGTCAGAGGCGTGCTGAGATCGGTTTGTTGATCAAGCGATCGTGAGATTTTGCCCACTTCGGTTTCGTTTGCTGTTGCGACGACAATGCCGCTTCCTTGTCCAAAGGTGACAAAGCTACCTGCATATGCCATATTTTGTCGTTCTGCGAGCGGCGTATCGGGTTGCAGGGGTTCAGCAAGCTTTTCAACAGGAACGGATTCTCCGGTTAATGCTGATTCATCAATTTGTAAGTTGCGAACGGTGAACAAGCGCAAATCTGCGGGCACTTTGTCGCCTGAAGTGAGAAGTACGAGATCCCCTGGCACAAGCTCTTGAGAAGGAATGCGTCGTTTTTGTCCGTTGCGAATCACCATTGCTTCTGTGGTGACCGCTTTAGCAAGGGCAGCGATCGCGCCTTCTGCTTTCGACTCTTGCACAAACCCAATGATGGCGTTAATCACCGTCACGCCCCAAATCACCGCAGCATTCGTCCACGATCCCAAAAATGCTTTAATCGCACCCGCAATAATCAGAATGTAGAGCAATGCTTGATTAAACTGGAGTAGGAATCTTAACCAAGCTGGTTTTCCCGGTTTCACGGTTAGCTCATTCAAGCCATAGCGCTGTTGATTTTGGCTGACCTGGGTCGAAGACAGTCCAGATTTGGGATCGCTCTGAAATTGTGCAATGACTTCTGGAGCCGTTGCTTCATGGTAGGAACGAGACAAAGATTGGGAGTGTGTATTAGTCGTCATGATGGTAGTACCACACAGTCAAATTAAGGCGTGTCTGATAGTAATGGAACATCGATAATGGAACATCGATCGCGTCCTCACCTAACTAACTAAATAGGGCAGAAAAACGTTTTGCACAAATTTAGTTTGTAATGCTTAACCTGAAGAACTATTGTTGAGGACTGGAGAGCTGTTTTGTCAGTTGTTCTGTAACAATTTGCAGCAGTTTAGAGAGATGGGACGGCTTCGTAATATAAGGGGATCAACCTTTACGGTTCAAATTCCCCAGGCTAAACCGCGAGATTCTGACTTAGGGTAATTCTCTAATTGCATCAAAGTGAGTATCACTAGAAAAGATAAGCCCTAAATGGTATGAATCATCTAATGCTAACGACATTGATCTCAGAGGCAACGATCGAAAGTAACCTCAAACCCTTTTTACTGGTTCTAGCGGTGTCTCTTAGTGTGGCAACTCTGCCTCAGTTCTTTGGCTGGTTTCGTCGCATTCCCTATACACTGTTGCTGGTGATTGTAGGGCTAGGTTTAGCATTTGTTGATGTTCGCCTTGTCAATCTTTCTCCGGAGTTAATTCTCTCGATCTTTTTGCCCCCGCTCCTGTTTGAGGCAGCCTGGAATTTGAAGTGGGGAGAGCTAAAGCAGCAATGGATTCCCATCAGTCTTTATGCGGTGTTGGGCGTGGTGATCTCTATTCTCGGAGTCGCATTCGGCTTACATTATCTGGTGAGTCTACCGCTAACCACAGCCTTGTTAATTGGAGCCAGTTTATCTGCTACTGATCCCGTTTCGGTGATTGCTTTGTTTCGAGAATTGGGAGTAGAGAAACGTCTATCAACGGTGATGGAGGGCGAAAGCCTATTCAACGATGGCATGGCAGTCGTTGCCTTTAGCCTGTTAGTGGGATTACCACTGGGAACCGCAACCTTGTCACTCCAATCGATTCTAGGGCAGTTTTTTGTTGTCGTGGGAGTGGGTGTTGCAGTGGGCAGCTTAATCGGATTTAGCATTTCCTATCTCACCCAGCGATTTGACTTACCATTAGTCGAACAATCCCTGACGCTGGTTTCTGCATATGCAACTTATCTGATTGCAGAAGATTTGGGTGGCTCTGGTGTGATTGCGGTGGTGGTTGTGGGACTGATTTTGGGAAACTTTGGCTCTCGGATTGGCATGAATCCCCGCACTCGGATTATTGTGACTGAGTTTTGGGAGTTTCTTGCCTTTTTTGTCAACTCGATCGTATTTCTGCTGATCGGGGATCAGATTCGCTTTTCGGTTTTGGGTGAGAGTTGGCAAGCGATCGCAGTGACGATTCTCGGAATGATTTTGGCAAGAGCG
Organism: Leptolyngbya sp. Prado105; assembly: GCA_025454375.1. Lineage (GTDB taxonomy): Bacteria > Cyanobacteriota > Cyanobacteriia > Leptolyngbyales > Leptolyngbyaceae > Leptolyngbya. The sequence continues at coordinate 4,195 of JALOOO010000150.1, forward strand.
ATTACGGTTTACGGTTTAGGGCGCTTGAGTAATGTCTTTACATCAACCGATATCTTGATGCGAGAGCAAACCTTGTTATGGTGGGGTGGCTTACGGGGATCAGTCGCGATCGCACTTGCTCTGAGTGTTCCCGTCATCCTACCGGAACGACAAGAAATTATCGCTGTTGTGTTTGGTGTAGTTCTTTTTACCTTGCTGGTTCAAGGCTTAACGATCAAACCCTTGTTAGAAGCTCTAAACCTGCTCGGCGATCAGCCTCTCCGCCAGCAGTATGCTGAGGTGATTGCACGTTTAACCGCAATGAATCGAGTGCTGAATCACCTGCACCACGTCCAACAGCGACCGGGAATTGAGCCAGAATTCTATCGTTATCAGGAGTCACTTGTGAAAGGAGAAATTGAGCGGTTGAGCCAAGAAGCAGAGCAACTTCAGTCCGAATATCCGAGCCTCAACGGGTTTGCAAATGACCAACTACGCGAAGAACTATTAGCAGTAGAAGCCGAAACTTATGCTGAATTGGTTCAAACTGGGCAATTAAACCAAGAACTTGCTCCTTTGATGCACCAAGGCAGTGAAGCAGACTCAGTTTGACATACTCCCCCGCTTGAAAGACGGGGGATTCTAAGGTAATGCAATAGATATCACAATCAGCATAGCGGCTGATAGCACTTTGGAAACAAATTTCTCAAATCGTCGAATTGAACCGACATAGATATCATCAGCAAAAAACCATGAAAGGTTTTGAATCAGTTTCTCCCATACAGGTCTCATAATGATCGGTTCTAGTAATGAGCAACAGTCAAGCTGAAACGGAGGGTTTGACTTGCCCTCACCGTTCACAGCTTCTCAATGTTAACTATGTTAACTAACTGTAGCCTTTAGATGAACCTGCTCAACCGCTTGGCTGAGGGCTGCGGTACGATCGTTCAAGAAGCGATCGGCAGACACTAACTCGGTAATGCCCAAGTTTCCGAGGCGTTGTCGAATTTTCTCCGTAGCCCCCACGACAAAAATCTCAACTCCTTTATCATGAGCGTCCCGGATCGCATTTTCGATCGCGAGTGAAGCGGTCACTCCTAACAAGGGAACATCGCTCAAATCTAACACCAGCGCATCAATCTCCTTCATGGCATTGTGTTCCCGTGCGATCGCTTTAGACACCCCAAAGATCATCGGACCACTGAGATAAAACAGTAGAACCCGCCCTTCGGCTTTATCTAATAGATATTTTTGCTCAGATGTCAGCAATACCTCATCGTCGGTATCTGTGATGGTTCTGACTTCTTGAGCCTGAAGATTGCTGAGGCGCTCGATCGTTAAAATATTGGCGATAAACACACCGACCCCCACTGCCACAATCAAGTCCACAAACACCGTTAGGAGCAGCACCCCATACATAATGATTGAGCCGCGCCAAGAGACTTTATGGGCACGTTTGAGGAAACTCCAGTCGAGAATATCAATTCCAACCTTGAGCGCAATCCCCGCCAGCACTGCCATCGGAATTGGCTGCGTCAGTCGTGCTGCTCCCAGAACAACCACAAGCAGAATGATCGCACGAGTTAGACCCGCCAGCGCTGACGTTGCCCCTGCTTGGATATTGACGACCGTTCCCATCGTTGCTCCGGCTCCCGGCAGTCCACCACACAAGCCAGAAACTAAATTTCCAATGCCTTGACCAATTAGCTCTTTATCGGATTGATGCTCAGTTCGAGTCAAACTATCCGAGATGACGGCAGTTAACAGAGTATCAATACAGCCGAGTATGCCTAACATCACGCCGTCTACTAGCATGATGGTGACTTGAGCTGCGGTAAATGTCGGCAGTTGCAAAGTGGGTAATCCAACCGGAATCTCTCCAATCCGACGGATGTTGGTATCTTGAAAAACAACCAGAGAGACGATCGTGCCTACAATCAACGCGACCAGTTGCGGGGGAACTAGTCGCTTCAGTTTTTTCGGCATCAAGAAAATGATCGCCAGCGTCAGAATGCCGAGGGTTGCTTCTGCCGGATTGATGTTGGACAAAAGCTGAGGCAGGTTTTGCACAATGCCCAACACGCCGCCTTTAGGAGTCGGTTGCCCGATAAAGGGTGCAATTTGCAAAATAATCAGAATCACACCAATTCCCGACATGAAGCCAGAAATCACGCTATACGGCATCAACGTAATGTATCGTCCTAGCTTGAAGATGCCAAAGAGAATTTGAAAGACCCCTGCAAGCATGACAACCGTAAAAGCCATTGCCAAGCCTTGCTCTGGATTGCTTGCTGTGAGACTGGCAACGATCGCGGTCATCACTACGGTCATAGGTCCGGTAGGTTCAGAGATCAGGGTGGGCGTGCCGCCAAAGAGTGCCGCGAAGAAACCAACACACACAGCACCATACAAGCCTGAGATCGCGCCTGCACCCGAAGCGACCCCAAATGCTAGGGCTAAGGGAAGCGAGACGATCGCGGCAGTGACACCACCAAAGAGATTACCTCTGATGTTATTGAATCGAATTCGATTAATGAGTTGCATTGAACAGGTAAATGAATAGGATGTAGAAGAGCGCTCCAAGACTTAAGACAGCCACCCTTAGAGCCGTGCTCATTAAACTGATAGTGCCTGCGGATGTGACTAACTACATTGCAGGAAAAGCTGATCTTGATTAAATCAGAAAGGCTGCCCCTAAACAGAATCTAGAACCAATCCATTTCAAAGCAGCACCTAGGAGTGGAACAACCAATAATAACCAAAAATGCTTTAACCCCCCTAAAGAGATAGATTTAAGCATCAATTCGAGCCAAAGTTTCGGCGGCAACAATCATCAGTAGTTGTAAAAAAATGTGAAGCCAAATCACCACGATCGAGACTAGCGCTGCGGCGATGACCAGGGTCGTAAGTTCAAGTGTATTGGAGCAAAAACAACTTTTTTAGACTCAGGTTGGGGAGGATGAACACTAAAGTTCGGAGAACAATCCAACAAAGAGTAAACTCGAATCAGGAATAACCCAAAATGCCTGAAATTATTGGTGTTTCTGCCTAGCATTCTGCTGTAGCAGACAGGGCAAACATTAGTGCAGCATCAAGTTCGAGCGATCGCAATCTTCCCTTGTTCTAATGCACCTCCACTCGTCGGTAGTGCCATTGTTAGATACATTAAGCCCGACCAGATTGGGATGAAAGTTGCCACAAAGTATTCTGGTTCTGGAAGACCACGAGGATTTCGACCTAACAGTGCAAAGTAGATTGCTCCGATCGACATTCCGCCAACATAAAGCCAAGTCCAAAGACTCTGCCAATCCATCACGCACATCTTCCCGTTCAAATATAAAATTTATATACCAGTGATTCAGCTAAAACGATTGAGCTACAAGACCGGGAGCTAGGGAAAAATGTCCAACGTTAACTCTCAAATTTGATATCAGTTCACGAATAAAAAATTCTCTATCGATCGGGGGAAGTCATAATTCGTTGTTGTTATAAGTTAAGTCCTGTTGCGTCCAGTATTGCATCCTATTGAAATAGAAGCGAGTTTTCCTTAAAAAACAGTTGAGCCACAGTTCTAGCTCGTAATTAATGATGAGAAATGCCAGAATTAAGCGATCGATTTTGCTGCTATGAATGGAAGACTCTTTAACGATCACAGTTTTGATTAGCACTGCCGTTGGTATTGGCATCGGCGCTCAGGTCATTGCTCGATATGTGCAGATTCCCAGTATTGTCTTCTTACTCCTATTGGGTCTTGCTCTGGGATCGAGTGGGTTACATTGGCTCGAACCCTCTCTTTTAGGCAATGGTTTGGAAGTTATTGTTTCCCTATCGATCGCGATTATTCTATTTGAGGGAGGATTGAACTTACAGATTCGCGACCTGAGCAGCGTTTCGATCAGCCTTCGCAATTTGATTACGATCGGGGTTGGAATTACACTCTTTGGCGGTGCGGTTGCGGCACACACCTGGCTCGATTTTCCCTGGTCGATCGCGTTCCTCTATGCTTCTTTAGTCGTGGTCACAGGCCCGACCGTCGTGACACCGCTCTTAAAGCTGGTAGGTGTAGAACGACGAGTGGCAACGCTCCTAGAAGGGGAAGGAATTCTAATCGACCCCATTGGTGCAATTCTCGCGGTGATTACGCTCAATATTGTGCTGAGTGGTAAGGCAGTTCCGCTGGTTTTAAGTGATGCAGCTATTCCACTTCTAATCTTGAAAGGATTGCTTCTGCGCTTAGGAATTGGAGTCGCGATCGGCTTAATTTCTGGTGGCTTGCTGAGCTTGCTGCTAAAGCAGTCTAAGATGCTGCCGCAAGAACTGAAGAATCTGGTTGTGTTAGCAGCCGTGTGGGGATCGTTTAGCCTAGCGCAAGCATTACGGAGTGAGTCTGGATTGCTTGCGGTTGTCGTGATTGGTATTGTTTTACGGGCTGCTTCTGTGCCAGATGAACGGTTGTTGCGGCAGTTTAATGAACAGTTCGGAATCTTGGCAAACTCAGTGCTATTTATTCTGCTGGCGGCTGACTTATCGATCGAGCAGCTTTTTGCTCTAGGGCAAGAGGGTGTGGTTGCAGTGTTGGCATTGATGCTGATTGTTCGTCCCATCAACATTCTGATCTCGACTTGGAATCGCGGCTTTAGCTGGCAACAGCAATTCTTTTTGTCTTGGGTTGCGCCGCGTGGCATTGTGGCAGCATCCATGGCATCCTTATTTACCATTTCTCTAAACAATCAAGGAATGAGCGGAGGTGATGCGCTCAAAGCATTGGTGTTTCTCACGATTCTCATGACTGTATTTGTGCAAGGAGTGACAGCAGGTTGGGTTGCACGCTGGCTTGGTTTGCATACGAATCAAGTCAGAACAGTGATTGTGGGTGAAAATGCACTCGCTCGGTTGTTGTCACAATTGCTGCAACAGAAAGGAGAAGCAGTGTTGCTGATTGACTTTAATGCGAGTACAGCAGATTTAGAGCCGATCGATGAAAATCCTGCATTGAGCGATCGCTTGAATTTAGAAGAAATGGCAGCCGAAGGCATTTCCTCATTTAGCTCATTTCTCGCTTTAACGTCTAGCCCGGAAGTGAACGGAATTCTAGCTCAACGCGCCTCGGAACTGTTTCGTCCTGATCTCATTGCGATTTTGTCTCCGTCGCCGCTAGGAGATGGAAAAAGTCTCAATGCAATCATGCCAGAAATTCGGGTTGCTTTTGCTCCCCAAATTCCTCTAGATCTGTGGAATCAGTGGCTCAACCAGGATGAGGCGCGGGTCGTCGAAATTGTTTTACGATCGCCGACACTTTCCACCCAGCGATCGGAGTTACACACTTTAATTGCCTCAAACGAGCTACTGCCACTACTGATGGAGCGAGATCAGGAGTTGCGGATTGTTGTTTCCAATGAAGCATGGCAAGTGGGCGATCGGATCACCTGTTTACTGCACAAGTCGGCATCGATCGACGCGATGATTTTTCCTGAAACCTCATCGTTTGCAAAGCCTATCCTTAAAAACAGTGAGTTAGCAGATTGTCGCTAATGATCGTTAGGAATCGACTTGCAAACTGTTTTTAACGTTTGCTTGGAAAAAACAGCACCGGACACCAGCTCTGACGCAGCAAATCTGCGGCAATACTGGAAACAAACCACTCTTGAAAGGTACCAATCGTCCCTGAAGCGATTGCGATCGCGCTAATTCCATCCATCTGAGCCAACTCTAACACCTCAGTCAGCACTGACCCTCGATGAAATTCTGCCTCAACCCGCAACCCTGCCGATTCTAAACCAGCTTTCACTTGGGATAACGTATCGCGCTCTGATTGAGTAGGCAGTCGGCTATCGGTAATCCAGCAAAGCCTACAGCACTCGATAAACCGTCCCGGCTGCTTTTGCGCTAACTGCTTGATCTGCTGGACTAGAAAATCAGAGGTTTCGCTTCCATCATAAGGAACTAGCAAATAGCGCAGCAAATGCTGGCAACGAAGCGCTAACTCTTCAGCCGTAAAAGCAGCAATCAATAGAGGGCGAAGCACCAACAGCGGAATTGTGGTTTGGCGCGAGAGGTCAGCCATAGTGCTACCGATTAGCTTTTCGGCTAGTAGGCTATGCGTCTGTGAACCTAGCACAATTAACTCAGACTGATGGCTTTGAGCCACGCTAAGAATTGTTTCAACGGGTCGCCCTGATTGAACTTCTATCTTGACCTCTACTTCAGGCAACGAATGGTTAATGGCTGCACTCAAACGGGCTTGAGCCTGCTCAATTTGCTTAACACCTACCTTAGGAATGATCCCGTCGTCTAATAGAGGAACAACGTGCAGGAAGATGATCTGTTTAATGCTGCCAGCAGCGAAGTTGGGTACAAAATGGGTAAGACGATGTAACCCATCAGCAAAATCTGTACAAATTAGAATTTTTTCAACCATAGCAAATAGAAGTAAGAAGATAGTAGAACTCTCTTTATCATGCAGATAAAATCTCAAATAGAGCAACCAGTTAGCGATGTTGATGGACGCTTAGGAGAAAAATAGTAAACGTCAGCATTCGCTTGCTGGGTTATCGATCGTGAATCTGTTTTCTTCTCCTCTAGGTGATAGCAACATTAAAGTTGAATCGTGGTGAAATTAAACATTAAGACAGATGTGCTGGAGACTGGTAAGTTTCAAAATGCCATGATTAATTTCAATCAGCAGGCAATTTCTCATCGAGCAGTACCCAGAATTTAAGCTTCTCAAAAAAGAGGTAGAAGATTGACATTAGGACGTTGGCTAGGACTATTCGTAATTGTTGCCTCAGCATATATTCTCTGGCAAATGAGATCGCTCGTCTTACTCTTTCTTGCCGCCGTTGTGATTGCAACAGCGTTAAACCGATTGGTAAGACGATTTCAGCGCTCAGACATGGAGCGAAGCTATGCGCTACTGTTGGCAGTTGCGATTATCTTGTTGTCGATCGGAATTCTGCTAACCCTGATTCTGATTCCATTGGCGGATCAGTTCAATCAATTGCTGGATCTCATTCCGATTGCCATCAGTCAGCTTCAGTCGTTAGCTTACGAACTGCGTTCCAGGGTTCCAGACACAGTCATGGAAAATACTCCGGGCGTTGACAGGTTTACTCAACAATTACAAAGCATTGCAAATTGGACAATTCTTAATATCTATCTATTTTTCTCAAATTCGCTGACGCTTCTCTTGAATGCTCTGTTAGTCTTTGTGCTATCGCTCATGCTGTTAGCGAATCCAAAGCAGTATCGTCGGGTCTTAATCAGTATCTTTCCTGCGTTTTATCGTCACCGTGCTGATGAAATTCTCTCTCAATGTGAAGTAAAAATTGTGCATTATGTGGCAGGAATCGCACTGAGCATGGCGTTTATTGGCATAACTTCTACGATCGGTCTTCTAACCTTGCAGGTTCCGTTACCGTTTATCAATGGACTATTGGCTGGATTGTCTGCGTTTATTCCTTACATTGGCGCGATCGCGAGCGCAGTTCCACCCATGTTATTAGCCCTGCTTGATGAACCCTGGAAAGCAGGTGCAGTGATTCTGTTGTACTTCATCATTCAACAGATTGAGGGAAACTTTGTCACTCCGATTATCATGAAACAACAGGTCAATCTCTTGCCAGCAACAACACTTGCTCTGTTAACTGCATTTGGCGCCTTTTTCGGGTTTCTAGGATTACTGCTGGGTTTGCCAATTCTGATTGTGACGCAGACCTGGTTAGAGGAAGTCGTCGTGCATGACATTTTGGATTCCTGGAAAAGTAGGTAGATTTTTAGGAGATATTAAGATGCGGTATGTTCTAATTTTGGGGATGGTGCTTTGTCTTTTCCTATCGGGCTGCGAATTTGTTACACCCGATACGAGCAATGCTCTTTCTCAAACTCGACAGCAAGAGGAACTGGCAAAACAAACTGAACAAATTAAGCGCCAAACTGACGCGATCGAACGGCTGACAGATTCAGTAGAGAAGCTAGTCAATTCTCAAACGCAACCGTAAATTCAAACTGTGAAAGTTGTTACAGCATCGAGTAAACATCAGCGTTGGATTGATCCTGCTGATGATTTTGCTCTGGCTCGAATTTGTCTGAGAATTTCACCCACGATCGCGATAATCAACACGCCAATAACAACAACAGCCACATCCGCGAAAGCTGGCTTAAATCCACCCAAGCTGAACAATAAGGTGGTTGCGGCTGCGGGCGGATGCGAAGCTTTTAGCGCTAACGCTGTTAGCATTGCCAAGGCGACCGCCAGCACAGAAGCCCACACTCTTGAAGCAGTCAACTCGTTTGTTGAAAGGACTGGCGGTGCAGTTGCCGCACCCAGCAAAACGACTGCCAATAAACCACTGATCAGTCCACAAAAATGCCCAATAACTACGTTGTAAAACTTAGCCGCCTTTTGATTTGGCTGTTCCACCTGTAGAAAGATAGTAGGTCCAAGACTCGGAAACAACCAGGGTTGACGAAAAGCAAGCCCTAACAGTCCCACAATTAGAACTAAAAGTCCTGCGGTAATTGGTGTCCAAACAAGATCGGGAATATTTGCAATTCCAGTTTTAGTCGGGCGATCGGTGTGAGTGTTGCGTTGTCTTTCGCGTACCATCTGTATTAATCCCTATATTGCAATTACTAAACCTGAGAAGCCACCGATTTAATTGGATTGCTATCCATTCGCTTTACCGCTTTCTGCTCTAATTATTTTTCCAAGCGTAGTGTTTCTGATTTTTAATTCATCTCTCTAGTGAAGGATCAAACAACGAGCAATCTGCCAAT
>JALOOO010000368.1 GCA_025454375.1 Leptolyngbya sp. Prado105
AGACTGTCGACAGAAGTCGATAGCTCGTTGATACTCTCCTGTAGCTGAGTAAACCATATCTATACCGCGGATGCACTTTGCTTCTTCTTCAGAAATGGAGAGTCGGCTAAAAATAGTCTGTGCCAGATTGTAAGACGAGATTGCATCTTGATACTCTCCCATGCACAGGTATAACGTCCCCAGCCGCCGCCATGCTCTCCCTAACTTCCGTTCATCGTCTGTATCACGGACATGCTCAAGTTTCCATACTTGAGTCAGTTGCTTATAGAAAGGCAGTAACTGCTGATTATAGCCGCGTCGATAAAGAAAAGGAGCGCAGAGGTTGATGGTTTGTTCTGCAAGTGCATAGTCTTTTAATTGGCAGTAATGATAAAAAATTTCAAGTTCTTCTGCACAGTCCTTGATCGAGTCCTTTGACGGTTTAATCTTTGACGTGAAGTATGCGATTGCTTTCTCATGCGATTCTCGAAATTGGCTACTCTCAGTGAATCTTTGCTCAATTAGCTTCCGCATTAATGGGTGCAGTACCCATTGTCCTACTTCTTCCTGCAAAAATAGCCATTCGATCAACCATTGTAAGTCTGCAATCACTGCATCCGGCTGTATTGCCTGCGCCATCTCTATCCCAAATGGCTGTCGGTACACAGCGATACCCAGTAAAAGTGACCGCAACCGTTCTGATAACTGGTTGAATAATTCTGTAAATACCTCCTCAACTTTTGCTGCTAAATTACCCTGACAGTTCTGAAACAATCGCTCAAAAAACATCAGCTCTGAGGCGTTAACTTCACCATTTGACTGTAGTTTGAGCCAATTTGCTGCCAGTCTCAACAAATCTGGATGTCCCTCAGCAACTTGAACTAACCGCTGTAACCCATTCTCAACGCCTTCTTGAATTAAATGGTCCTGCATTGTCAGAAAAATCTCTCCTTCAGCAGGAGTCAATCCTGAAAGCTCGAACTGAAATTGCTGATCCGACATCCAACCTATGCACGTCATGACCAGCACAAAGCTACGCCCTTCCTGCTCTTGCCAATACTGCACAAACTCAGCGAATAACGGGATCGCATGTTGTGGTAATTGCTCGACATGATCTATCACAAGTAAACAAGAATGTTGGGTCAATCGCCGTACTAACTCATGTAATAATGCCTTGTCATCCCAGGGTGAACCGATTAAGTACCCTAATTCTTGCAGAATCCATCGTGCTAGTTGATCAAAAGATTCTATCCATGCTGCGTCGAGCCAGAGTGCTTTTTCAAAGTCTTCTTTATTGTGAGCAAATAACCACGCTGCCAACGATGTCTTACCCAATCTGCCTTGCCCCGCGACCTCCAGCAAGCCACCTCCAGTTAGCATCCGTTGGAGTAGTTCTGCTTGTGGCTGCGTTCGGTTGACCCATTCTAGTGGATTGTGCTTTGGCGCGATCGTCCCCTTCAGCGACACTTCAACTCTTTGTTGAGCGGCAGCGATACCAATGTGAATATCGCGTGCATTTTCAACGTTAAACTGATCGCGTCCGCGATTATCATACTGTCTGTCCATCGCTAGGATCCACCAATTCGAGGATTACCGTTGATGGTGTCAATCTTAATTTGGTCGCGTCCATTGCTGTTGAATTGTCGATTTTCAGTCTTTTGAAAGGTAATGACTTGATTCGCAAGTTGGTATAAGGTTTGTGCAAACGCAGCATCTGCCATCTCATCATCAAGATAGACGGAGAGTTTATTTAGAGCGTCAGTCGATCCCTCTTGCTCAATCCTCTCAATCGAAGTTTTTGCTTTTTGATTGCCTGCAAATCGCTGCTTAATCGCGGCTCGTAACGGCTCTATGCTTCCGATCGCTTTCTTTGCAATCTCTCCCGCTCCAGCTTTCACAAACTCCCCAAACGCCAGCGTCACGATTCCCGCCGCAGTCATGGTCACAGGTTCCATAATTTAAGCTAACTCTCACGTTGTCCTGTGATTTATTCTTCCCTCGCCTAATCTCAATTAATACACTTCTTGTTTTCAGCCTGATTCAGATGGATTCGACGACCTAAGACGGCTGACCAAACGCTGCACAATCGCTACGCTTTGCTCCAAAACTAATTATTCCTATATTCACCTCAGCCCGCGACGGAGACTAGAAAGCATTGCAATGAGATTTATCGAACTTAATCTAAAACTCAACCATCACTGCAGATTTGCGAGTCGGACACGAGTCTCAAACATAGTCAAATTCACGGAATTTTTCACAACCTATCCGTGTGACCCGATCTAATTTCGTCAAGCTGCAGCGCAAATCGAAAACGCTCATAGACTCAAATCACAGCACCCACACCGAACAGCACAAGCATTGCTTGCATGACTTCCGTCATGCCGTTCACACAACTCAATCCACACTATTCACCCTTTTCACCATGTCCCATTTCTCTAGCGTAAAAACGATCTTGCGAGATCGCACCAGCCTCAAAGCAGGACTCGAAGCGATTCTCCAAAAAATCAATCCTGACGCGATCGTCGAAGAGTATGAAGTCCCAACGCTACTGATCAATGATTACGATCGCAACGACGAAAAGTATGCCCATTTAGTCATTCGGCGCAGCGACCTCAATACTGACAACCGACGGGCGCTGATCGACGTTGGATTTCTTCAAAACGAAGACGGCATTTTCCAACTTCAAGCTGATGCGTGGGACATTAACCGCAACTCGATTGGCGACCACTTTGGCAACCTGGACACGTTTCTTGCCGAGGTACAGCTTCAATCTGAAATGGAATTTGTAAAACAGCAGTTCCCCTTTCATTTGTGGGACTACGAAACTGCCGAAACGCTTGAAGATGGCACCATTCGCATGGTCATCCACCAAAAACAAGCGGTCACCACATCCACCCCTAGCTGGTAAATTCCGATGAATCCCAATTCCGATCAAACAACGATTGAATTTCTCTTCAAATCTGGACACCCCTTGCAAGTAAAAGTTGCTGGAGTCCAAGGACCGGCTTGCACCGAGACAACCAAAGCGCTTGCGAAGTTAGGCGAAGTAGAGACTACGCCGACTACTGACTATTACGAAGCCCCGCAGACTGTTCAGCAATCAACTACGGTTAAAACCGAGGGATGGTAGTCGATGCTCGACATCAATCAAATTATTCAACTCTCCAACGCGGGACTCGGCGCGATCGCCATCAATACTCGCACCGTCAGCGAAGATGTTGCTCTTGCTCATTTAGTGTGTGATCTCGCAACGCCTCGGAACATCAACGTGCTGCTGTGGGATGCTGAGATTGCTAAGAACGTCACCCCCGATGGACGTGGACGACTCCAGCAGATCTTACTTAACGCGGACGGAGTTCTCGAACGGCGAGAAGGACCAGCTTGGACACTTCAGGGACACCCCGTTCAAAGCATTCTGAAACACATCACAGCGGAATGCGAAAAATTTATCACCGAGCGCGTTCCTCCGAAACCCACGCTGTTTATCGTTCAAGATCTCTATGCGTTTATCGCCCAGAGCAATACCGATAGCGGAATTGAGCGATCGTTT
>JALOOO010000151.1 GCA_025454375.1 Leptolyngbya sp. Prado105
GCGGCTACGTTGAAAATGTTCATCAGACGACAGCAGCAGCGTTTATCCTGGAGAAAGCTGGCAAACTTTAAGCTTACTTTTACAAACTTTGTCTGTTTTGATGCGAATTTTGTCGATCGAGCCACTGACAATATCACTGCTGAGAAAATTAGCTATGTCAGGCTTTTCTGACAGCTTTTTCGACTCATGACTCGTCAAACTCCCTACTTTGCGGGCATTTTGAAAATATCTTGAATCAATTCTCTCGACACAAATAGGGATCAGTTTTACACTATATTCTTATTGCTTGCATCCTACGATACAAATTTCTTCCAATTTATCCAAATCGCGTAATACTTGACGAGGTTCCCCCAGTGCAATTGCAGCAACGATCGGCAGTCCAACGGGTGACAGGTGCTTTTGCTTTAATCGATAGTCTCAGTCGCCACGGTGTCAAACATATCTTTGGTTACCCAGGCGGTGCGATTCTTCCGATTTACGATGAGCTTTATCGCGCCGAACAAGCCGGAATCCTGAAACACATTCTTGTGCGCCATGAGCAAGGTGCGGCTCATGCAGCAGATGGCTATGCCCGCGCAACGGGGCAAGTCGGCGTCTGTTTTGCCACTTCAGGACCCGGAGCGACGAACCTCGTCACCGGAATCGCAACGGCTCACATGGATTCGATCCCGATGGTGATTGTTACAGGTCAGGTTCCTCGACCTGCGATCGGGAGTGATGCTTTCCAGGAAACCGATATCTACGGAATTACTTTACCGATCGTGAAACATTCTTATGTCGTGCGCGATCCTCGTGACATGGCAAGAATCGTCGCAGAAGCTTTCTTTATCGCGAGTACGGGCAGACCGGGCCCTGTATTAATCGACGTGCCGAAAGATGTCGGGGTTGAGCAATTTGACTACGAACCGATCGATCCAGGTTCAGTTCGCTTGACTGGATATCGCCCCACGACAAAGGGCAATCCGCGTCAAATTGGACAAGCTTTGAGATTGATCCGTCAGGCTCAGAAGCCTTTGCTGTATGTAGGAGGCGGTGCGATCGCGGCGGCGGCCCATGCAGAAGTCAAAGAACTCGCCGAACGGTTCAAACTTCCAGTCACCACAACCTTGATGGGCATTGGGGCGTTTGATGAGCATCACCCGCTCTCGGTTGGCATGTTAGGAATGCACGGAACCGCCTATGCGAATTTTGCAGTAACGGAGTGCGATTTATTGATTGCAGTGGGTGCGAGATTTGACGATCGCGTTACAGGTAAACTCGACGAATTCGCGTCTCGTGCGAAAGTAATTCACATCGATATCGATCCGGCTGAAGTCGGTAAAGTTCGGATGCCAGATGTGCCGATCGTTGGAGATGTGAAGCAAGTTCTGACCGATTTACTAGAACGCAGCACTGAAGAGAGCGATCCCGCAAATCCGAATCAGACCGAAGCTTGGCTCGCGAGAATCGATCGTTGGCGAGAAGATTATCCGCTGGTGGTTCCAGAATATCCGGGTGTTCTGTCTCCACAGGAAGTGATTGCAGAAGTCGGGCAGCAAGCGCCTCATGCTTTTTACACCACTGATGTGGGACAGCACCAGATGTGGGCAGCGCAGTTCCTCAAGAATGGTCCGCGTCGCTGGATTTCGAGTGCTGGACTGGGAACGATGGGCTTTGGAATGCCTGCGGCGATGGGTGCAAAAGTGGCAGTTCCGGATGAAGAAGTCATCTGTATTAGTGGCGATGCCAGTATTCAGATGAACATCCAAGAACTGGGAACTTTGGCGCAGTATGGCATCAATGTGAAGACCGTGATTATTAATAACGGTTGGCAAGGCATGGTGCGGCAGTGGCAAGAAGCGTTCTATGATGAGCGCTACTCGAATTCCAATATGCAGGTCGGCACGCCTGATTTTGTCAAATTGGCAGAAGCGTTTGGCATTAAAGGCATGATCGTCGAGACGCGAGAGGAGTTAAAGAGTGCGATCGCCGAAATGATTGCTCATCCTGGTCCAGTCTTAATGGATGTCCGCGTCAAGAAGAATGAGAACTGTTATCCCATGGTTCCATCGGGCAAGAGCAACGCTCAGATGATTGGATTGCCTGAGCGGAAATTATTGGAACGGGCAGCGGAAACGGTTCAATGTTCGAGTTGTGGAACTGAGAATCTTCCGACGAATAAGTTCTGTCCAAATTGCGGCGCGAAGATTTAGCGCGATCGTCTAAATTCTTCAAAATCTTGATCGCTCTTCCTGAAAAGCGATCAGGATTTTTGCTGCAACCCTGACAAAACAACTTATGCTTCGAGAGCAATTGTGTTCGTGCCTTCCCCAAATAATCCGGCACAATATTTGAAGAGAGTCTCGTCGATCGCTGATCTATTATGACTTCACCGTTTCAATCCATTTCCCAATCCGATCCTCCACTCCCCCCGTGGCAAACGCTCCCAACGATGTATGATTTGCCCAGCGAGAATCCAGAGGAGCCTGGTAGCAGTGACGAATTTCACGATCTTCAACCTCAACTTCTCAGCCGCACCCTGCGATTAAGCCAATCTGTAACTGAGCAATTTTTTACAGGAGCCGATCTAAACCTGTATTACGACGGCGAACATCCGCAATGGTACAAGCGTCCAGATTGGTTTTTATCGATCGGGGTTCCTCGCTTATATCAAGGACGAGATCTCCGCAACAGTTATGTGATCTGGCAAGAGCGGCGTGCGCCCTTTGTTATCGTTGAACTGTTGTCACCTGGGACAGAAAAAGAAGACTTGGGTGCTTATGCTGACGCTACAGAGGTCGAGTTAGAATCGCTTCAACCAGTGATCGATCGAGAACCGTCTGAACCCCCGAAGATTAACGGTCAAAAGTCAGAGAAGCCCCCTTCAAAATGGACGGTCTACGAGTAGATTTTGCGCGTCCCTTACTACGTTGTTTTTAGTCGCTACAGCGATCGAGTGCAGTTTTTTCAACTAGTGGGTGGACAATATCAAGCACAACCCCTCGATCCAGAGAATCCTCGGATTTGGATTCAAGAACTGAACATCGGACTGGGCTTGTGGCAGGGCGAATTTGAAGGCATCTTTCGGCATTGGTTACGGTGGTACGACGACCAAGGCAATTGGCTACTAACTGATGCAGAACTAGCTCAACAGCAGGTAGAGCAAGAACGACAACGCGCCAATCAAGCAGAAGCTCAAATATTGCAAGTTGCTCGAAATCTCCTGCAAACCGGAATGTCGATCGCGCAAGTCAGTCAGATTACAGGGCTAAGCAAAACTGAGATACAACCCCTTCAACCTGAATAAGCAATGAGCCTCACACCCAATGCGAAAAATCTTGCTCAAATTGTTGCAAGGAAATGAGATGAACTCGATCGCTCTTGCGCGCCTCTTCCCGTTCCGCCTCCGTGTTATATCCCCAGTCTGCTAAAAACAATTCCACATCCTGCAATGTTTCTTGCTTTTCAACCGCTTGCAGTGTTTTCAATCGATCCTCTACAAACCAAATTGAACCTGCATAAGCTTGCTTCAATTCTGTCAAAATCTGAGGCTTTGGTCGCTTCGATTCTTTTCCGTAAACTTGCGAATCTGATAATTCAATGCCTTCTTGTTTCAGAAGTTGCTTGATAAATCGCCCTTCTTTGGTGCTGATGATGAAAAACTGAGTTGAACGATTGAGAATTGCCCGAAGTCGATCGATGACTCCTGGATAAAATTCATGCTCTGCTAACCAATTCTCCAAATCGGTTGCAATTAGACGATCGCGAATCGTATCAACGGCTGTGCTGATTTCCAAAGGCTTGAGATGGTCATCAGCGACGATTTTAGACGCGATCGCAATCCAATCTTGTAAAATCTCTGCTTCGCTAACCCCTTGAACCAATGCCCGAATCAAGACAGGCATTTCCCAGCCCGTCTCAATTACAGGACGCAATCGATAGAATTGAGACGCGATCGTTTCATCAGGAATCGCATCGACTTGCCAAATCTGCGCGTAAGCCTTCCAAGCCGTCTGAAAATACTCTTTCAGACCATCACAAATCACACCATCAAAATCGAGCGCTAACACATTCGGGGAACCAAGCATAAAATTTCGGTGAAGACTAGATTCCCTATGAGCGTACTATTCATCCGCCGTTGCTTCAACTAAAGGCGGTTTTGTCGTCGTCGAAGTCGCAATCACATTCATCGCATCCGGGCTGACGATTCCGCCCGAAATAATTACCTTAAACGCATCCTCGATCGGGAGTGACAAATTAATCACATCCGTCTCAGGCACAACCGCATACCAGCCAGTTGTCGGATTCGGAGTCGTCGGAATGAAGACGCTCAACATATCCGTTTTGAAATGAGATTGCACCTCAGCCCCGATCGAGCCTGTGACAAATCCCAACGACCAAACCCCTGCTCGCGGATACTCGACTAACACCACTCGGCGAAACTTGCCACTCGAATCGCGCAATACCGTTTCAAGCAGTTGCTTCAGCGTTTTGTAAATTGCTCCTGCTAACGGAATCGCTTGTAAAACTTGCTCACCCACATCAAGCAACCAGCGTCCGGCAATATTTCGTGCCATCAAACCGATAAACAGAATACTAAACAACGGAACCGCTAAGCCTACGAAGAAATTGAGCAGATTCACGAGGAGCGGATGCAAGCCATCGAAAGGATTTAGCTGCTTCGGAACGCGCGTAAGAAAATTAATTACCCAATTCGCGATCGTGTAAGTCAACCAAATCGTCGTCGCCAACGGAATCACAACCAGCAATCCGGCGATCAGGTCGTTTTTTAGATCTTGCTTAAGACGATGGATCACAGACATCTCCTTCATCTAACGGCAGTATGCCATTCAGTGTAGACTTTAGCTTTAGGAGTAGATATCGATTTTGGAATCGGGATCTGCACGACCCCCAAGGAATCTTGCAGTCAGTATCCACTCTTCTTATTAAGATTGTAAAGAAAGGTTGAGAATTTGACGAATTTTCTAAGCCTTCTTATTTAATCATTGATCCCGGCACGACATATCCGGGCGGGATCAGTATATTATTTAACATTTTGTAGCGTAGGTGTGACAGATCTGGGGGATTCCAAAGGCAGATGTTTGAGTTCCCAGACTTTAAGCGTGATCAAATACTCGTAAAAGGCTTGCAACATGCACCAGGTAAATCCGGGATAGCCATCAAGCATACCCCCTAAGATGAGATACATATAAAAAAAGCGAAGCAATGGACGAAAGGGCATCCGTAACGAAAGATCTTTCAATGCGCGTCGCCGTTCCACTTCGGATTTGCCAAAAAATAGCGCCTGCCAATTGAGTGAACCTGTTTCGAGTTGGTGCAGGGTTTCGATCGCTTCATTGGTCGAATAGCGATTATGTTTATCAATCCAACGGCTGAAACCTTTCCCTGATGTGTAGTGAGGATAGGTTTGTTTGAGAAATCCAGTCGTTCCGTCCACGACTTCGCGTTCGGTATGTCCGTAGTCAGTGAACCAGACTTTTTCTCTTTGAAAGAGTCGTAATTGATATCGCGGATATTGTGTACTGCGGCGAATCCATTTGCCCATGAACATCACACGTTCAGCGACATAATAGCCCGTGTGATCAGCGGTTTGAATCGTGTCGAGGCATTCTTGGAACAACTCCGGAGTCATCCGCTCATCGGCTTCTAGGATGTAAACCCAGTCATGTTTGACGGGAACAGATTGCAGCATCCAGGTTCGCTGTTTACCGTGGCTCTCAAAGGGATGCTGAATCACTCGCACGGGATAGGACTGTGCGATCGCACTTGTGCGATCGTCGCTACAAGAATCCACCACCACCACATCATCCGACAACAACGCTGACTCGATACAGGCAGCGATTTCGACTTCTTCGTTGTGCGTCAGGATGAAAATAGAGAACATAACCGTAAAAAAAGGCAAAGGGGATCAAGTTCTAGTTCTCCCCATTTGCCCCTTTAATCTTTCAACTGCGCTCAGGTTATTAGCGCATGACAGGTTTGCGCTTGTTGCTGAAAGCGCCCATTTCACGGAGACCTGACCAGCCAATAATGAAGTAAGCCAGAGAAAGCAGTAGGCTACTAATTCCAACGCGAACGCCTGTTTTCCAGAATTCGTTTCTCGCTGTATTTTCAGCCCGCGTGCGATTTTCGCGAATCGTCGTCAATTGTGTATTGCGGAATTCTTTCGCGCGATCGGCAACAGAATTTGGATTGGCTTTTAGCGCTTGCAATTCTTTCTGAGCGCGTTGAGCTTGAGTCAACTGATCGCCTTTCAATTGACCACTGGCGATCGCGGCATCAATTTGCTTCAACTGATCATCCAATTGCTTGCTCTGATTCGGATCACGCAGAGCCGCAGTGATTTGATCTTGTCGCTGCTGAACCTGGTTATTGAGTTGATTTTCTGCGTCTTTTGCTTCTCGATCGATGCGCTCTAATGCCTGATCCGAAACTTGGCGCGTATTGTTGAGATGCAGCGGGAAAGCAATCAGGAAGAGCAATCCAAGCAGCAGAGACAACAGCATTGCCCAGAAACGAAACGACATCAAAGGCTTTACGCGCTCTCCAAGGTTAAAAGAGCCACTTTCGAGGAATGCACCTGCAAACAGGAAGGCAAAGCCAACGAGTGGAATGATTCCACGATCGACGATTTGAGTGACGACATTCGCGAACCAAGCTTTATCAGAAAAATTAGGCGGAATCAGAACCGAAATGTAGTCCACCATCGACGAGATGATCATAATAATCCCGACGAGTCGGAGGACTAGGGGGGCTGCGGGAAGTGAATTCGTTGCTTTCATCGGGCTTTTTTCAGGGTTAACGGTTGTCTACGGAATTGCAAGCTTCTCAACAAATCGAGGATCTGCACCAATTTTTTGCTCAACGTAAAGTCGTTTTGGAAACTTGGTTATTTTACATGAGTTATATAGCGATTCAAGCGCAGGAATACCGAAGGAAGTTAAAGGTCAGGAGAATGAATCAAATCTAAATAGAAGTCGAGGTTTGCACCGCATGTAGAGGGTAACATTGCTACGCTTAGAAATCACAAGCTTTTTTGACTTCGACAGATTAGCGTTGTTCCTTATGCTTGAATTCTTATCAACTTTTCTAAACTTTCTTGGATGATGGCAACTCTCTCGGTGATTTCCAAAAAACTCAATATTTATACGCCTCAAAATATTGCGGTAAGCCAAGGTCGCGTGATTGTGCCGCTGCTCGACGGGCAGTTATTAAGGATTACGCCAACCGGAGAAAGTTCGACGATCGCGAATTTAATGCAGTCGGAATTAGGCGTTCCATTTGGGATGACGGTGCAAGAGAATGATGTGATTGTCACAACTTCCGATTTTTTGCCGCAACATTATCTACTGCGAGTGAAGCCAGATGGCAAAGTTGAGCCGATCGCGAATTTGACGCAGCAAAGTGGTTCTTATGGTGCGCCCTTTGGCGTGGTAGTTTTTCGAGGCGATTATTTTGTGACGATTTCGACAGATGTGGTGGAATCGACGAGTGAGTTGATTCGAGTCAGTCCAAAAGGAGAGATTCGGACGATCGCGAATTTGACTGAGTTTAAGAATCCGTTCGGGTTAGTGGTGCAGGAGGATTCTATCGTGATAGCTCAGTCGAGCGGGCATTTGGTGCGAGTGAAGGATGGGGAAGTGAGCGCGATCGTCGATTTGCAAGAATCAGGATTTGGGTTGCCGTTTAATGTAGCGACTTGGCGGGATCAAATTGTAGCGACGACGAATGCAGGGTTAGTTGTGACCGTTGATAAAGCGGGGAATGTTTCGACCGTTGCCGATTTGAACCCAGCAAAATATCAGATTCCATCGGGCATCGTAGCGTTTGAGAAGGACTTGATCGTTACGACGAACGGGGGATTCTTGTTGAGAATTTCGGTTTAGGGAGCTATAGCAAGTTTTACGAATGAAGAAAAACAAGCAATGCTTCAGGTTATTTATTTCATAATTCTAAAATAGACTCATCTGTGAAGGAGATTGTTCAATTAAATTCCAAGGTAAAGGCGGAACTTTCACAGCTTCTTGCTCTAGTAATCTTTGAAATTGGCGGGCATTTTGGGGTGAATATTCCTCAACAGGACAATGAACAAAGAAGTAGATTTCCGTGCCTTGCTGTAACCATCGATCGACGATTTTCGCCCATTCATCTAAGGACTGTTGATTCAGAGTCGGATGACTAATATATCGAATCAAACTAAACGACGCAGTCACATCAGGCTGTAGCGGAACTCTTGGTTTTTTGCGCTCACTTGCCAACTGCGGATCATCTTCGCATTCATAAATTGGACGAGTATCAAGTAACACTCTGCCAATCTGCAACTCCTGAAGTAGCTCATTCAACCGAGTTCGATACGGTTCTTGAAACCATTGAGCATGTCGAACTTCGAGAGCTAAATTCGCCCCCTTCCAACCTCGCAAAAATGCTTCTAAATCCTTAAAATTTGCAGGACTATAGCTCGGAGGAAGTTGAGCAAATAGCACACCCAAGCGATCGTCTAAACCCTGCATTAATTCCAAAAATTGTAATGCGCCAGAAATCGAAGCAGCTAAACGACCCGAGTGAGTTAGAGTCTTTGGCAATTTTGGACAGAATTTGAAACCGGGAGGGGTTTCCGACTTCCAGCGATCGACCATGGCACGATCGGGAATCGCATAAAACGTCATATTCCCCTCCACACAAGTAAAGCGCCGACTGTAGAGATTAAGAAAATCCGCCGCTTTACTTTTAGGCGGGAATAGATCGCCAACCCACGGCTTATACGCCCAGATCGCGCAGCCAAGCCGGAAATTTATGCCGTCGGAGAAAGAGGATTCAATCATCAGATAGAGTCGAATAACACCGTAAATTTAGACAATCGAACTGCCCTCTTCAAGTTTGATCAACATGCAAGGAATCAATCAAGTCAAAACGGCTGCACTATTAGGACTACTGAGTGGAATTTTTGTCTTAGCAGGCTACTATCTTGTCGGAAATGAACAAGGTCTTATTTTAGGATTAATTTTTGCGGCTTTCACTAGCTTTGGGTCATGGTACTCCTCCGATCGAGTCGCCCTCGCTTCCTATGCTGCCCAATCCCTCGAACGCGAACAATCCCCCGAACTCTTCGACATGGTGAAACGACTCAGCGATCGGGCTGAAATTCCTATGCCTAAGATCTTCTTCGTCCCGACCAAATCCCCCAACGCATTTGCAACCGGGCGCGATCCAGATCATGCCGCTGTCGCCGTCACAGAAGGCATTGTAGATTTACTATCGAAAGAAGAATTAGAAACCGTTCTCGCGCACGAACTCACTCACGTCAAGAATCGCGATACTTTGACTCAAGCCGTTGCAGGCACGATTGCAGGTGCAATTACTTTTCTCGGTCGAATCCTAACGTTTGGAGCCTTGTACGGACCTGTTTACCGAGACAATCGCCGAGGGGGAAACCCGATCGGGACTTTATTTTTAATCATTCTGGCACCGCTTTCCGCCTCCTTAATTCAACTTGCAATCTCTCGAACTCGTGAATTTGCAGCCGATCAAGGCTCTGCCGAAATTACTCAAAATCCATTAGCGCTTGCCAGTGCTTTAGAAAAATTAGAAACAGTTGGGCATCAAATCCCCATGAACGGCAATCCTGCCCTGTCGCCGCTTTTAATCGTAAATCCGTTATCAACTCAAGGCTTACAATCGCTATTTCGTACTCATCCTCCGACTGAGGAACGAATTCGTCGTCTCATGGAACTTGCAAAGGGATCAACTGCGATCGCTGCCTAATTGGATGAGAAGTCTGTGCTAGAACAGAAACATCTCAACACAAAATACGGCTATGACGCGACGTGACTATAACGATCCCGACTCGATTGGGAATGAAATCAAATCTCATATTGCAATTCTTGGCACGATCGTAGCGGCCCTGTGGCTCGTCGAAATTGTCGATATTGTGATGGGCGGTCGATTGAATTATCTTGGCATCTATCCTCGCAACACGATCGGGCTGCGAGGTATTTTATTAGCACCCTTTCTCCACCTCAATTTTCAGCATTTGATTAGTAATACGATTCCATTTGTGGTGATGGGCTGGTTTGTGATGCTGCGAGGCGTTCCCGAATTTTTCAAAGTTAGCGCGATCGTGGCTTTAGCCAGTGGCATTGGAACCTGGTTATTTGGCTCAACCGGATTGCACATTGGAGCCAGTGGTGTGATTTTTGGCTATTTTGGTTTTTTGCTGTCGCGGGCTTACTTCGAGCGGAGTGCCTTGTCGATCGCGCTTTCGCTTGCAGTTGGGTTGCTCTATGGCGGATTAATCTGGGGAGTTCTACCCGGTCGCTTTGGCATCTCTTGGGAAGGGCATCTTTTCGGCTTCTTAGGTGGAATTTTCGCAGCCAGCCAAATTTCTAGACGTTCAAGATTTTAGAAGTTTCTGAACATTGTTTTGAATGGTTCCCATCTCAATCAGTCCTGTTGTTACAGTTTGCTCAGTCCCATACTGTTCGTTGACCGGATTCAAAGAGTAAATCACTCGAACTGCCTTGAGATCCACAACCAGACAGGATGGGATTTTTGCTCTCTACCCCTGCAAGCAGCGAATCGCTTCTAACAATCCTCGTGCTTTGTTGAGTGTTTCTTGATATTCACTTTCTGGCACAGAATCCGCGACCAGTCCAGCACCCGCTTGCACACTGACCGTATGTTTACCATTGCTCTGATCGCGAACCACCATTGTCCGAATCGCGATCGCAACATTCAGTTGCCCTTCAAAGTCATAGTAACCATAAGCGCCAGAATAAACTCCACGCCGACAAGGTTCTAGCTCATGAATGATTTCCATCGCTCGAATCTTCGGCGCACCGCTCACTGTTCCGGCTGGAAATCCTGCCTTGAGTAAATCCCAAGCTGATTTATCCGGTGCAAGCTCTCCAATCACATTACTCACGATGTGCATCACATGCGAGTAGCGTTCAATCACCATCAATTCGTCAACCTTGACCGTGCCATTGACGCAGACACGCCCTAGATCATTGCGTCCTAAATCAACTAGCATCACATGTTCAGCCACTTCTTTTGGATCAGCGAGTAAGTCTTTCTCCAAAGCAACGTCTTCTGCATGAGTTCTGCCGCGCTTGCGAGTTCCAGCGATCGGGCGAACAGTTGCAATTCTCGTTTCGTCTGGGGATTTCTCTGCTTTGACTAAGACTTCTGGACTTGAACCAATGATTTGCCAATTGCCAAAGTTGAAATATGCCATGTAGGGCGAAGGATTGATCAATCTCAGCGATCGATACAATGCAAACGGATCGCCCTCAAATTCTGAAGAAAGCCTTTGAGAAATTACAACCTGGAAAATATCGCCCGCTTTAATGTAGTGCTTAGCGGCTTCTACACTGGCGCAGTATTGCTCTTGAGTCGTGTTGCTTGCCCAATTCACGGACGAATTGCTATTCGATGTCCAAGACAGTAATCGGGCTTGCTCTGAGAAGGGAGATTTCAGCTTATCGACCAGTTGAGAAACACGATCGCACGCTTGTTGATACGCCGCTGCCAAATTTGTATTTGGATCGCGCAGATCGGCATAAGCGATCGCCCAAATTTTCCGCTTTACTTGATCAAAAATCAGCAGTTGATCAACTTGCATCCACAAGCCATCTGGTAAATCATCGTCCGTTGCCGGATAAATCGGCACACGCGGCTCGATCCAATGAATCAGTTCATATCCCCAAAACCCAAACAATCCACCGATTCCAGGCGGCAATTCTGGCAGTTTTACTGGATGATAGGGGGCTAAGCAGTCCGACAGGGTTTTGAACGGATCGCCTTCAAAGACTTGCTGAGTTCCATCTCGGTGAGTTTGCGTTGTGCGATCGCCCTTTGCTGCTAAAATCCACAACGGATCACAGCCGAGAAAACTATATCGCCCGATCGATTCTCCGCCTTCTACCGATTCGAGCAAAAAGCTATAAGGCTGTCCTGCACAGACGCGATACCAAGCTGATACAGGCGTATCTAAATCTGCGACCCATTCTTGGTAGACCGGGACAAAATTACCTTGCTTTGCGAGTTCGGCAAACTGAGAAAAATCAGGAGAAATCATAAGAATATTTTGAGCTTGGCTTTAAACAATACAAGCTTTTCTGGCTTCTCGAAATACGCATATTAGATAATGAAGGAGCGATCGTTCACGAGGTCACTATGTCATCTCCGATTATGGTCAAACTTGCAATGACCGACGAACAGTTTTTCGAGTTCTGCCAGGAAAATCGCGATCTGCGAATCGAGCGAAATCAGTTTGGAGAAATCTCAATCATGCCCCCAGCAGGCTCAGGAACCGGACATCGAGAAATCAACATCGGCGGGCAGCTATGGGTTTGGGCAGAAAAAGACGGAACTGGAATTGCTTTTAGTTCAAGTGCAGGATTCAAACTCTCCGCAGGGGCAGAACGATCGCCGGATGCTTCCTGGATTCGGCTCGATCGCTGGAACACGTTGACTTCAGAACAGCAAGAAAAATTTGCGCCAATCTGTCCAGATTTTGTCGTAGAGTTGCGCTCTCCATCCGATAATCTGCGCCCATTGCAAGCCAAGATGGAAGAATATCAAGTCGAACCGGGATTTCAGTTAGGGTTTTTGCTCGATCGTAAACATCGTCGGGTTCATATTTATCGCCCCAACCAATCCCCTGAAATTCTAGAAAATCTAGATTCTGTTAGTGCCGATCCTATTTTACCTGGATTTGTGTTGAATCTCAGCAAGGTCTGGTAGCAAAAAGGAGCCAAACTTCAACCG
>JALOOO010000152.1 GCA_025454375.1 Leptolyngbya sp. Prado105
AATTAAATGATCTACACTCAAATAGGGTAAAATTTGACCCCGACTATCTTTTGGAGGAAAGCACCGCTTGTCTAAACAAGACTTGATTGAAATGGAAGGAACCGTCGTCGATTCGCTACCGAACGCAATGTTTCGCGTAGATCTCGACAACGGCTTCAACGTACTCGCACATATTTCAGGCAAAATCCGTCGTAACTACATCAAAATTCTTCCTGGCGATCGCGTCAAAGTCGAACTTACCCCCTACGACCTGACCAAAGGAAGAATCACCTATCGACTCAAAAACAAAGGACGTTAGGCAAGCATTATAAAGATCAATTTGACAAGAGTTATAAGAAATTGTTAGGATATTGTGTTTGTAATGTTGCCGAGACTAGGGCATGAAAGTACGTGCGTCAGTGAAACGAATTTGCGAAAAATGCCGCGTCATTCGTCGGAAAGGGCGCGTCATGGTGATCTGTGAAAACCCGAAACATAAACAACGTCAGGGTTAGCGAGATTTTCGTGTACGAGTCTGCCGCAGTTGGACACATTATCCAACTCGTGGGCAGACTTTTCGACTGTTTATCAATAACGTTCAGGAGAACTCAACGTGGCGCGGATTGCGGGCGTAGACCTCCCTCGTGACAAGCGAGTGGAAATCGGTCTTCGATATATTTACGGAATTGGACCCACCCGGTCTAAAGAGATCATTGCGAAATCAGGAGTCAATCCTGATACTCGCGTCAAAGATCTCAGCGAATCAGATGTCGCAGCACTGCGCGAAGCAGTCGAGGGCGGCTATCAGATTGAAGGGGATTTGCGGCGGTTTGAATCGATGTCGATCAAGCGATTGATGGATATCGGTTGCTACCGGGGACGTAGACATCGGATGGGCTTACCTGTTCGCGGTCAACGGACTCGAACCAATGCGCGGACTCGTCGAGGCGGTCGTCGGACTGTCGCTGGGAAGAAAAAAGCTCCCGGTAAGAAATAGCGTGATCTGCCTCCAGGTAAATTACTGGTGGGCAATGGCTTGTAGGAACGTAGCAGCTTAACTTTTGAGATTTTGACATGGCAAGACAACCGCAGCGGAAAACGGGTCCGCGCAAGGCGAAAAAGAATATCCCCAGTGGGGTCGCTCACATTCAATCGACCTTCAACAACACGATCGTAACGATCTCCGATACTCAAGGTGAAGTAATTTCCTGGGCATCTGCGGGATCGAGCGGCTTTAAAGGTGCAAAGAAGGGAACTCCCTTTGCGGCACAAACCGCTGCCGAAGCCGCCGCTCGTCGTGCGATCGACCAAGGAATGCGTCAGCTTGAAGTCATGGTCAGCGGACCAGGTGCGGGACGGGAAACCGCGATCCGTGCGCTTCAAGGAACAGGGCTAGAAATTACCCTGATCCGAGATGTTACTCCCATTCCTCATAACGGTTGCCGTCCGCCGAAACGTCGTCGCGTTTAATAAAACGGCGATCGCGCTTATTGCTGCTTATAATGGGCAGCACAAAACGGTATGGATGTCATCAGCAAGGAAGAAGGAGGACTACTCCGTGGCACAGTTTCAGGTTGAATGTATTGATACGAGTACTGGAGAAGATCAAAGTCAGTACAGTAAGTTCGTATTGGAACCGCTAGAGCGAGGACAAGGAACCACGGTTGGAAACGCTTTACGGCGCGTGCTGCTGTCGAATTTAGAAGGCGCTTCTGTGACTGCTGTGAGAATTGCAGGTGTGACCCATGAATTTGCAACGATTCCAGGCGTTCGAGAAGACGTATTGGACATCTTGCTGAACATGAAAAAGCTTGTATTCAGGACCTATTCATCCCAGCCTCAGATTGGTCGGCTTCTGGTTCAAGGTCAGTCCACGGTGACGGCTGAGAGCTTTGATCTGCCGTCAGAAGTTGAACTTGTCGATCCTTCCCAATACATTGCAACTCTTTCTTCTAACGCAACGTTAGAGATGGAATTCAAGATTGAGAAAGGGAAAGGCTATCGCGGTGCTGGAAAATTCACTGATGATACAGCCCTCGACTTTTTGCAAATCGACTCGGTATTCATGCCTGTACGTAAGGTTCAGTACAGTGTTGAAGATGCCCGCCAGGGTGGAACGGCTGAAAAAGACCGTTTGATCATGGAAATCTGGACAAATGGCAGTTTGACTCCGCAAGAAGCGCTGAGCCAAGCCGCAAATATCCTCGTCGATCTGTTTAACCCGCTTAAAGACATCACGTTCGAGCCTTCGGATGATGATGGCATGAGCGATGAGCGGATCGAAAATCAAATCCCGATCGAAGAGTTACAGCTTTCAGTCAGAGCTTACAACTGTCTAAAGCGCGCTCAAATCAACTCGGTCGCGGACTTACTCGACTACAGCCAAGAAGACCTACTCGAAATAAAGAATTTCGGGGCGAAGTCCGCCGAGGAAGTAGTCGAAGCCTTGCAACAACGGTTGGGGATCACCCTGCCGCAAGAAAAATCTAAATCCTAAGAGTAGCTATGCGTCACGGTTGTAAAGTCCCCATGTTGGGCAAACCTGCGGATCAGCGAAAAGCCCTCCTCCGAGCGCTGACGACTGAACTAATCCGCAACGGTCGAATCAAAACGACTAAAATCCGCGCACAAGCCGTGCGATCGGAAGCTGAAAAGATGATCACCTTAGCCAAAGACGGTTCCCTTGCGGCTCGTCGTCAGGCGATGGGATATATCTACGACAAGCAACTCGTTCATGCGTTGTTTGAGAATGCTCCTGAGCGCTATGCCGATCGTAAAGGCGGATATACCCGCATTTTGAGAACGATTCGTCGTCGCGGTGACAATGCTGAAATGGCAATTATCGAATTGACCTAAGATGGCAACTGCTCAGCCGTCCTTGCAGCGAATTGCCCTTTTAATCCAATATTTGGGCACTCGATTTTATGGGTGGCAACGACAGCCAAATCATCGCAGCATTCAAGAAGAGATCGAAACTGCGATCGCGTCCGTCGTCGGGCATCCGGTGGTGATTCATGCCGCTGGAAGGACTGATACAGGCGTTCATGCAGCGGCTCAGGTGGCACATTTTGATGTCGTTACGCTGATCCCAGCATCCCGATGGGCAGATGTGATTAATGCTCGACTTCCCGATGATGTGTTGATTCGGGCATCAGTAGCGGTTAGCGCTGACTGGCACGCTCGATTCTCAGCCGTTTGGAGGCGATATCGATACACGATCTACACCGAGGCACGACCGAATTTATTTGCTCGATCGTTGTCTTGGCACTACTACCACGCTCCGCTGGATGAATCCAAGATTCAGAAAGCACTCGATCCGATGATCGGTCGCCATCACATGGCAGCCTTTCAGAGAGCAAATTCTAGCCGCCCCCATGCCTGGGTAGATCTTCAATTTGCGGAATGTACTCGACAAGATTCATTTCTTTATATTGAAGTGCAGGCAAGCGGATTTCTGTATGGAATGATGCGGCTCCTGGTTGGAGTGTTGGTAGAGGTAGGACGCGGGGATCGATCGATGGAAAGCTTCACCGAACTGTGGCAGAACGAGCGACGCGATCAAGTCCGGTATGCGGCTCCCCCACAGGGATTGTGCCTCTTAAGAGTCGGCTATCCTGAGATGCCATTTCCCCCAGAACTCTGGTTTGATTCGCAGCCGAAATTCGATTTATCTCGATCGACTGTTCTCGAACCTTCTTTGTAAACAAACTCACGGTCATGGAAAACAAAACCTATCTTCCGGCTATCGCTGAGATTCAACGCGACTGGTACGTTGTCGATGCAGCGGGTCAACGCTTGGGTCGATTAGCGACTGAGATCGCGATGATTCTTCGCGGTAAAAACAAACCGACTTATACGCCTCACTTGGACACAGGCGATTTCGTCATTGTGATCAATGCGGACAAAATTGAAGTCACAGGCAAAAAGCGCACTCAGAAGCTATATCGTCGTCACTCCGGTCGTCCGGGTGGGATGAAAACCGAATCCTTTGAGAAGCTGCAAGCTAGACTCCCAGAGCGGATTATCGAGCAAGCTGTCAAAGGCATGTTGCCGAAGAATTCTTTGGGTCGCCAGCTTTTCACCAAAATGAAAGTCTATGCAGGTGCAGAGCATCCTCATGCGTCTCAGCAACCCAAAGTTTTAGAAATCAAAACGATTCCGGGAGAAAAGTAATCCATGCAAGCAACTGAAGGCAGAGTGATGTATCAAGGCACAGGTCGCCGCAAATCTGCGATCGCACGTGTCCGTCTTGTTCCTGGCGAAGGCAACATCGTCGTCAACGGCAAGCCTGGGGATCTCTATCTCCAATTCAACCAAGAGTATATCTCTGGTGCGAAAGCTCCTTTAGAAACCTTGGGTTTAGAATCTGAGTATGACATTCTCGTCAACGCACATGGCGGCGGTTTGACGGGACAAGCAGATGCGATTCGGATGGGTGTAGCGCGGGCACTGTGCCAACTCGACCCAGAAAACCGCAAGCCGTTGAAAGTCGAAGGGTACTTAACTCGTGACCCGAGAGCGAAAGAGCGGAGAAAATACGGCTTACGCAAAGCTCGGAAAGCTCCTCAATACTCGAAACGCTAACTGCTACACTGTATTTGAATTGGAGATAAAACAATGGCAAAACCAGGGATTCATCCCACTTGGTATCCCGAAGCGAAGGTCTACTGCAACGGGGAAGTGGTGACTACAGTTGGTTCGACGAAGCCCGAATTACACGTCGATGTGTGGTCTGGCAATCATCCGTTCTTTACGGGAACTCAGAAGATTATTGACACTGAGGGTCGTGTGGAGCGGTTCTTGCGGAAGTATGGCATGAGCGAAGAACAAAAGTAGCGAGATTTAGGTTGAAAACTGATGTGACGATCGCGTTTTGAGTTGCCGCGATTGTCTTTTCGCCTAAGTCCACTTTTTTCTGAGGCTAATCCGATGGCTGAAGCATATTTGATCGACAAACTAAATTCCGTTGAACAAACCTTTAACGAATTGACGCGGAAACTGGCTGACCCGGATATCGCAAGAGATCCGGGTGAGTTTCAGCGTGTCGCGAAATCGCGATCGTCGTTAGAGGAAACGGTCAATACTTATGAGCTTTGGCGCAAGACAGAACAAGATCTTGCAGGGGCACGCCAGCTTTTAAAAGAGTCTGGTGGCGATCAGGAAATGCAAGAGATGGCAGCAATGGAAGTCGAAGAACTTCAATCTAAGCTGCAAGAGTTAGAAAATCGGTTGAAGATTTTGCTGCTTCCCAGTGATCCGAATGATGACAAGAACATCATGCTGGAAATTCGAGCAGGAACGGGCGGCGATGAAGCCAGCATTTGGGCGGGTGATTTGGTGAGAATGTACTCGCGGTATGCGGAGCGTCAAGGTTGGCGGATCAAGATGGCGAGTGAATCCCTGGCGGAAGGCTTGGGCGGATTCAAAGAAGCCATTATGGAAATTCAAGGCGATCGAGTTTATAGCAAGTTGAAGTTTGAGGCTGGTGTTCATCGGGTGCAGCGGGTTCCGGTGACTGAAGCTTCTGGACGGGTGCATACTTCAACGGCGACCGTCGCAATTATGCCGGAAGTCGATGATGTGGAAATTCACATCGACCCGAAAGACATTGAAATGAAGACGGCTCGATCCGGGGGCGCGGGCGGTCAGAACGTCAACAAAGTTGAAACAGCGGTGGATTTGATTCATAAGCCGACTGGAATTCGGGTGTTTTGTACGGAGGAACGATCGCAGCTTCAGAACCGGGAACGGGCGATGCAGATTCTCCGGGCAAAGCTGTACGAAATTAAGTTGCGAGAGCAGCAAGATGAGATTACTTCGATGCGGCGATCGCAGGTGGGAACCGGAGAGCGATCGGAGAAGATTCGCACTTACAACTACAAAGACAATCGCGTAACCGATCACCGCTTAGGGCAAAACTTTTCGTTGAATCCTGTGTTAGAAGGTGATTTAGAAGATGTGATCGAAACCTGCATCTCTCAGGATCAACAAGAGCGATTGGAGCAGCTAGCTGCTGAAAGTGGGAACGAGATGGCTGTCAAATAATTCTCAAAGGCTTGCTACTTGTAAAATAGTACAGATTTCTAGGGTAAACATTAATACTTTCCATAGATCCACACGCCCACAACACTACCCAAGAATGGCTTGTTCAATAACAGAGGGTTGTTCAAAGCGTCCAGGCTTGAGAAGTTCTAGTGGAACGATCGCGCTTGCGGGAATCTCCAACCCGATGCGGTAGACATTCAAGCAAGATTTTTACGCCCAGGAGTTTTCGATGGTCAAAATCTCGTTACTGCTTCAGAGGCAAAGCTGATTAGGAAACTAGGAGCGCTTTCAGATGAGCAATTAGCGCAAGTTGAAGAAACAGTAAGATTCTGGCTTGGTCTAGATTCTTGATACATCGCTAAAAATTGTCGGGTGAGCAAAAATTTCAGCAACATACCTGAAGGGGTTTTAGCGAGGGTGCGGCTAGAGAATTTCACAAACGGCTCAAATCTTTGTAGGCTAGAAATCGAAAAATTTCTAGCAGATTATGGATGCAACGACTCGGACAGAGACAGATAGCATGGGCGCGATCGCAGTTCAAAGCGATCGCTACTGGGGGGCGCAAACTCAGCGATCGCTCTATTATTTTGCGATCGGACAGGACAAAATGCCGACCGAGTTGATTCGAGCCTTTGGGATTTTGAAAAAAGCAGCCGCGATCGTCAATCAAGACTTAGGCAAGCTCCCAGCCGCAAAATCAACCTTAATGATTCAAGCCGCAGATGAAGTCATTGCAGGCAAGCTAAACGATCATTTCCCTTTATCTGTATGGCAGACCGGAAGCGGGACACAAACGAATATGAATGCGAATGAAGTCATCTCGAATCGAGCGATCGACATTGCTGGCGGCATTTTGGGGAGCAAAGAACCGATTCACCCCAATGATCATGTCAACCTATCACAGTCATCAAATGACACATTCCCGACCGCGATGCACATTGCCGCAGCAGAAGCCATTCATCAACAATTGCTGCCCATGGTTAAAAAGCTCCGCGATGCACTGCAAAGTAAATCGAATGAATTCAACGACATTATCAAAATTGGACGAACTCATCTCATGGATGCGGTTCCCCTGACTTTGGGTCAAGAATTCTCTGGCTATGTCGCACAGTTGGATCAAGCAGTAACTAGAATCGAAGCAACTCTTCCTGGATTATACGAGCTAGCAATTGGCGGAACGGCTGTTGGAACAGGCATCAATACGCATCCCGAATTTGCACAACGATCGGCAAGTAAGATTGCAGAACTCACAGGATTACCCTTTATCAGCGCCCCGAACAAATTTGCAGCCCTCGCCGCACATGATGCGATCGTATTCACGAGCGGCGCGATCAAAACCCTTGCTTGTGCCTTGATGAAAATCGCGAATGATCTGCGCTGGATGGGTTCAGGACCTCGCTGCGGCTTAGGAGAACTCGTTCTGCCTGCTAACGAACCTGGCTCATCGATTATGCCAGGGAAAGTAAACCCAACTCAGTGCGAAGCAATGACAATGGTCTGTGTGCAAGTTATGGGAAATGATAGTGCGATCGCCATTGCGGCAAGTCAAGGAAACTTTGAACTGAATGTCTTCAAGCCTGTGTTGATTCACAATTTGATTCATTCAATTCGTATCCTTTCAGATGCTTGCTCATCTTTTAGCGATCATATGGTTGTGGGGATTGTGCCGAATTGCGATCGAATTAATCAATTTCTTGAACATTCATTAATGCTCGTCACGGCATTGAATCCCAAAATTGGATACGATCGTGCGGCTCAAGTTGCTTACAAGGCGTACCAAGAAAATTCTACTCTGCGCCAAGCTTGCATGGAACTGGGCTTTTTAAGTGGGGAAGAATTCGATCAGATTGTGCGCCCTGAGCAGATGATTTATCCGAGTTAAACTCAACTCAAATGCTCTAAGCTTGTTGAGAGATTGAAGTTCAATCTCTCGATCGTGCCCTATCTCGATGTTCAGAAAGCAGCAACCCTGATACAGTCATCGCTAATCCTGCAAATGCGAAAACTGATACGCACCAATTCCTGAAAGCACGATCGCCATGACAAGCAACACCGGAATCACAAACCAAGGAAACTGCTGAATCGGTAAATAAGCTGCCGCTCGCATCCCCAAAGTTGTATAGGTTAGAGGCAGTAAATAGACGATCGCTTTGAGTGCGATCGGTAAAGTCGAAGCATCAAAAAACGTCCCCCCTAAAAACGACATCGGAACAATCACGAAATTGTTGTAAATCCCAACGCCTTCTAGCGATTTCACATTCAGCCCAACAATCACACCCAATCCCGCAAACACCGCACAATTGAGGATGAGGACTAGTAAAAACAACGGATTCAGAAAGCTCCAAACCTTCCCAGTAAATAGCACAGCGACTAAGATTACCGAGCTAGCTGTGAGTAACCCGCGCAAAATTCCCGCCATCATTTTGCCAAGATGCACCGCCAGAGGATGAACGGGCATCAACAGTATCTCTTCAAATGTTTTTGTGAATAAGCGATCGCCACAAATCGAAAACGTCGTCCCCCCAAAACTAATCACCATCGACGACAGTGCAACCATTCCCGGCAAAATGAACTGCAAATAATTGTCCCCCGCACTTGGCTTTGTCACCGTATCGAGGGAACTCCCCAATCCCAACCCAAACGCCAAAATATAAATCAATGGCGAAATCAATCCCGAAGAGACAATCTGCACAACCCGCACCCGCAAATCAAGCCAATCGCCCCAAAAGACAGTCAGGCTATCTTGCAGCAAAGTAGACAACGAAGAACGGCGCAGTTGAGCAGAACGCATGATTGATCAATCTCGACAGTGTGGACATTTTCGCATTGTTGAGTGCGTTTATGAATCTGTAGAGAGATAGGAACCTATCCCCCCACTGGCAGGATCGTGATCAAATTCGTCACAATAGGCAAAGAAAGTCTGGAGATGCCCCGGTGAACCTGCTGCTTGTTCTACTCGCAATCGGCGCGATCGCATATTTCTTCCTCTCTCATCACAATCGCCTCATCCAAACAGTGCGCGAAAGTGATGTCGTGATCGTTGAAGGTGCAATCGATCGCTATCCCAATTTGCCTCTGGGAGATTTTGCCGTCCCGAATCGATTTCGTAGCCCCGATCGGATTCAGGTTGTCTTTCCCATGCTGAGCGAATTGGGCGATGTCGAATATATTTACTCCTGGCACAGCTTAAATTCGGTTACGCCCGTCTCGCTTTCTCGCAGCCATCGTCAGAACAAAGTGCGCGTCATGGCAGAACTTGCACCCGTAATCAAAGAACATTTACGACTCGAACTCGATCGAGCCGCCTTGGAAAATCAACTCGTCAAAATTAACAAAATTGCTGAATTAGTCTCCGTTTCCGACCTCTATTCTTCTCAGCTTGGAACCTATGAAAGAGCGATCGACGAAACCGAAAAACTAATTATCAAAGTCGAAGAACTCAGCCGTGTCTACGTCCGAATCGTCAAAGAAACTCTGATTGGAACTCGGATTGCCGAATTTAATCCCGATTTACTCCTCGACCTGCACGTTCCACTAGACGAACAATACACGCGCGTCAAATCTGAATATCAATTCATGAAAGACTCAGCCCAAGCCTATTACGACCTGCTAAAAGAGAGCCGAGGCGCGACAGATTTACCATCTTAGCTAAAATAGAATCCACCCCTTCTCAATTACTCTTATGAAGCGCAGACCTCGAGGAAATCCCTACAACGACGATCGCTATGACGATCGTTATGATGAATACCTACCCCCTAATCGAGGAACTCCTCCTGTGAACAAGCCTCCCTCTTGGTTCAATGCAACCGTACTCGCCGTGGTTGCAGGCATTTTCGTTTTAGGAATTGGGGTTGGGATTGCCTTTAGTGCTGCCACTCCGACAAATTCGACCAGCTTGGTGACGAACCTACAAATCGACCAACAAGCCCCAAATGCTGAGGTTTGCATCCAAAATGGAGCTAGCGCGATCTCCGTGAATACTCGCTTCTATGTCACGCTTGTTCCCTTCAAGGTGTATGTCGCTCAAGCAGGCATGGAACCCGCTTGTATTCTCAGACGGGCGAACTGGACAATCTTAGAGCAGCGCAAACTCATCTCTCCTGATCAAACGCGAGAATGCCGCAATCGGATGAATACGTTTGGCTATGTTGGCAATCTCGATAACAAAGATAAAGTCTCGATCGATTGCGTTTACCAAAGCGAAAATGCGAAGAATCTGTTCTTACCGAGTGGGGCTGCTACTCCCACGATCGGCGGTGACGATCAGTTCTAGAACGGTCTGGCTGATAACTCGAAAGCACTGCTCAATCGGCGGTGCTTTTTTCTTCAGTAGATTTCTCTGTTTTATGCGATCGCATGTGCAACTGAAATCCTCACCATCCCAATCGAGTCGGCTGCTCATACACCCGCTTTAGCGTATTCACATCTCTTGCAGAAATCTGGGGCGGGACACGAACCTGCGAAAAATACATTACATCCGTCTCCAAGGGGCTATGTCCCCAAATCCCCAGCGCATGACCTAGCTCATGCCGAGCCGCGAGCAGCAGAGAATCATTCGGACGATTCGGCTGAATCCGAATTCTCATGCGATGTCGTAAAACTCCGTCCTGCTTGTAGAGCGTGAATTGAGCATCTGCAAATCGAACTCGCTCCGTCGGCGGAAATCGAATTGGAATTGAAGCTCGATCGAAGACAATTCCTGCTTCGTCTTTTTGCGCTGTCAATTCCAACGGAAAATAAGCCTTCCACTCATTCACTGCCTGAGTCATTAACTTCGTCCAAGTCGAATCCTCAGACTGGACATAAACCTTGATCGGAAAATCTGACCAAATTAAATACCCCGGCTCAGTTTTCTCAACTCGATCGAAATAATCCCCTGATCGATCCGTCCACTGCACCAAAATCGCAGGCAGCGGGTGAACTTTCGGAGTTGCCTGAACTGCGATCGCCCAAAACAAAACGCATCCGATCAGCCATAGAATAATCGAATGCGCCTTGAGCCATTTGCGCTTTAGCGACCGAGCCATCCGCCACTGAGAAGCACGGTGATTCCCATACAAACCGTCATCAGTAACCAAGTCAGCCGATTCAGCGTCGTTTCAGCGCTCTTGGTACTGGTAAACAACTGAGCCTGACCGCCCAATCCGCCCAATCCATCCCCTTTCGGGCTGTGCAGCAGCACTAGAATAATTGTCCCTACCGCAGAAATCATCCAAATTATCTTCAGGACTGCAATTAGCGTCATCTCAACAAACCCAATACGATCGGCATCCGTTCCATTATATAAAGACTCGTTGAATTTAAGACAGATCGGGCAATTTTGATCCCTATCTCGCAGGTTTTACTGTTCAAACAAAGTTGCTAATGCGATCGCTTGGGCGCTCTGCATCTGCCCATAGCTAAAAACATAAGGCACATCAGCGGGTAACTGCGGCATGAATTGATCGAGAACATAAGGACTGCCATAGACCACGATCGCATAAAGCTGATCAGCATTGAGCAAGTAAGTAAACCAATCTTGTGCAGCTTGTGTCAGTCCAGCACTGCCCCGAAATGGATTACCGCGAATGAATAGCTGCAACAGAGTTGGGCTGGCATCGCGATTGCTCAGATCCATATGTGGCGTATGTCGATCGAGAATCTGAGTTTGAGTCAATCCGAACTGCGAAGGAACTGCGATCGCGGGAGCCATTCGACCTAAGAAATCACAATCGAGGATACTATCGACGACGATAATGTTTTGACCTACACCTGATAAGGTTGCGAGTCGCGACGGATTCGGCTGATAGACTCGCATCGAATCTCGAAGGATCTGAGCATTGGTTGCAAGCATTTCGGGCTGAGCAATTTTCTGAGTCAGATCCTGTGGGTCTAAGGGCAATGAAGCTAGATTTTCCCAAGCGTGACCTGCTTCTGCTGGAATGGCTGGAGTGCAAGCTTTCTGTTTCGCTCGCCACAGTCTTTCAACCGATGCTCGAATGCGATCGGGTTGAATTCTCCCTGCTTCGACTGCTTGACATACCGCATTGATCGCTTTTTCTGGCTCCAATGGCATCAGTAGAATATCGGCTCCCGCTTCTATCGCTAAAATGCAAGCTTCTTCTGTCCCATACCGATTTGCGATCGCGCCCATGACTAAAGCATCTGTGACGATCACCCCTTCAAAGCCTAGATTCTGTCTGAGTTCTCCTGTGAGTACTTTGGGCGAAAGGGTAGCAGGATAGTGCGGGTCGAGGGCTGGAATCTGTAAGTGAGCGCTCATCACAACATCAACCCCTGCCGCGATCGCAGATCTAAACGGCGGCAGTTCAATCGCTTCTAACCTGGCTCGATTGTGCGGAATGACGGGTAATTCGAGATGTGAATCGACGGCTGTATCTCCATGTCCCGGAAAATGTTTTGCCGTAGTCAGAATCGGATGTTGATGCGCACCTCGAATAAATGCTTTTGCCAGTTCGCCCACAATTTCAGGTGTTTCGCCAAATGCCCGAACATTGATCACGGGATTGTTGGGATTGTTATTCACATCGACCGTTGCGGCTGTGATCTTCCCCATCTGTTCTGCATCGTGACAGGCGAGAGAGAGATCGCGTTTAGCAATTTCAGCGATCGACATGGGGGGTGGAAACCAAGTTGCACCGGAGAATCGCTGTCCAACTCCTTCTTCGACATCGGCGCAAATGAGTAATGGCGTTGCTGCCCAGCTTTGAAGCTGCTGAGTTCTGAGGGCAATTTCTCCAGCACTGGCTCCAAGTAGGATCACACCTCCTACCCCTAAATCTTTGACCCAATGCTCTAACGTGGCAGAGGGAGGCTCCCAGACAGGATATTGGATTTCGTGATCGAATAGGAATCCAGATGCTCTGACAACAACCATTTGAGCGACTTGCTGACGGAGGGTGAGCGCGTCGAGATTGGGGAGAAAAGAAGCCATGATTTCGCTCTTCTGAGAATTCAGCTAGTCAATAAGCTTACAAGAGTTTGCTTCAGTTCTCTCTCAAAGGTTTTAGTGCGATCGCGCTTTGTCACAATGCGACCTACTTTGTGATAAATGCGACCTAATTTGTGATGAATGCGACCTACTTTGTGATGAATGTGACCTACTTTGTGATGAATGTGACCTACTTTGTGATGAATGTCTAACGTTGATCTAGGTAACATGCTTTATGTCGCTTAGCCTGATTAATTCGGCAACTTCCATTCTTCACTATCTTTCAAAATTTGTAGAATTAGATAAATCTGTCAGCAAATAAATGCGCCAATTGACTTGCAAGCGAGGAACTAACTACTCCAGCACCCATTGCAGCAAAAGGTACAATCAACAACCTACGAACGACTCTGCTCAGATCAAGGGTGAGGAGTATAGATGACATCAATCCAGCCAGTACAACGGTCAAACAAATAGCGATCGCCTGAAACAAACAGGATGACGAATAATTTCGACTATAACCCCCTAAAATAGCGACCAGACTGGTTCCGGCAACCGCCCCTGTATAAGCAAGAAACGGTAGAATAACGGGAACAAAGATGAACCCTGCGGGCTGGGATTCCATCCACTCACGGTGAAGCACCCGTAACCAGACAAGTCCAGATACAGTAATTAGAATGGCTCCAACGATCGCCCCAGCTAGCACCAGCACCCCTGATAAAAGGGACTGGCTAGATAGGAATACGATCGCCCCAGCCCCAATAAACGGCATGATTAGGAGCATGAGAAGCAGGTAATCTAGCATCGCTTTATCTCATCATTGACTGCATTGTTCAGACCCGCACGAAATATGATTCGATGCTGTTAAAGGACAGGCTAGCTAGATCAGGAGCTTCAATATAAAAGTAAAAATTATCATCACTGTTAAACTCATGCTGAAGCTCTAGCAATAAATGTCCCTTAGCTCCTTCTATAGTTT
Source organism: Leptolyngbya sp. Prado105 (assembly GCA_025454375.1). GTDB lineage: Bacteria > Cyanobacteriota > Cyanobacteriia > Leptolyngbyales > Leptolyngbyaceae > Leptolyngbya. Next base: position 13,932 of record JALOOO010000152.1, read on the forward strand.
CTTCCACATCGGAGTGAAGCTCTGGATAGCCACCCAGTTTATTAATCCGCTGTCTGTTGAAGGTAGCTTCCTCTTCGTAAGCTAAGATCCATTCGTCAAAGTCTTCACAGAGTTCTATCAGATGTTCAGGAACCTCGAACGAATCATCTAACTGTTGACGAGCATTCCAGAACAGATCTCGCTGAGCGGAGAAACTCAAGGCATAAACCCCGTCATACCATTCCAGGGATCTAGCAGGTTCTGCTAAAAAGCTAAAGTCGGTGATTAAGTCATTTTTGTCTTGAGAGACGTTGGGGTAATACAGGACGCGGTGTTGTTCAGGACTCAGCACGCTCATGGGAACATCTAACCCGATATAAAATTGTAAAAGCCCCTGTCGTGGCAAGTTAAGACTTTCGATCATCGGCAGATCGCCGCAGTTGACCTGCATTAGAAACATCATCATCCCACCTGTTTCGGCATCAGTAGGATAGCTCGTGCCTTTAGGCAGGTAAGGATGACCGCCAATTTTACTTTGCCAAAGTTCTAGCGGATCGCTACCCCAGTCAGATCCACCGTAGCCCGCAGAATTGAGATGCCCCGCAGAGATCGCCGTAAATTTGATGTAAGGCACTAAGTTGGCTTCCAGGAACGATCGCAACGGCTCAAACTGAGGCGGCAAGTCTTGCAGAAATTGTGGAGTATCAGTCGTTGCGATGGTCATGGGTGTTGCCTGGGACAAAAGGGTTAGCTACGATCGCGGCGAGTTCATTTCATTTGAAGGCTGTATGTAACCTTTTCTTAGCTTTTCATTAATTCTTTTGGCTGCTTCAGCCTGAGAATAACCTCTCTACAAGAATAAGTGCAAGTACCAACTGCGCTCTATTCACTTTCAATCCAAACAGAACGACTCTCTACTGCCTCCAGAGATCGCCCAACTTTCTCACGAAAAAAAGGGGACACCAAACCGATGTCCCCTTATGCTGATTGATGAAACTCTAAACTTAGCTCGCAATGTACTCACGCACATTCGCCTTGCGACGACGCAAATGATCCAACGCCTGCCGCTCCAACTGACGAACCCGCTCGCGGCTGAGATTCAAGCGATCGCCCACTTTCGCAAGCGACAACTCATGCCCATCTTGTAGCCCATAGCGCAAGCTCAGCACTTCTTTTTGCTGAGGAGTCAAGTCCGTCATCAGAGTCTCTAGATCCTGACGCAACAGATCCTGAGTCAGATAAGCATCCGGCGAAGGACCATTATCTTCGAGCAACTCTTGCAATTCAGTATCCTGATTATCTCCAACCCGTAAATCCAACGACACAGGTTGACGAGACATCAATAAAAACTCCCGAATCTGCTCCGGCTCAAGCTCCAACTCAGCCGCAATCTCAGCCGCTGTCGCACTCCGTCCTAACTTCTGTGCTAACTCGCGCTGAACTCGCTTAATCTTATTCAGCTTCTCCGTGATATGAATCGGTAATCGAATCGTCCGCGCCTGCTGAGCGATCGCCCGCGTAATCGCCTGACGAATCCACCAGTACGCATAAGTCGAGAACTTGTACCCCCGAGTCGGGTCAAACTTCTCCACGCCGCGCTCTAGACCTAATGAACCCTCTTGAATCAGGTCCAAGAACTCTAGATTCCGCTTCTGATACTTTTTCGCGATCGACACAACTAAGCGAAGATTCGCCTCGATCATCTTCTGCTTCGCCCGACGACCCCGCTGAAAAATGCCAGTCAACTCAGAATCACTGAGATGAACATGCTCAGAAAACTCCTGCTGCGTCGGCGCGTGACCCAGCTTCTTCTCAAGCTTCTCCTTCTTCTCTTGCAAGGTCATCATCTGCTGAACCTGCTTTCCATAGAGAATCTCTTGCTCGTGTGTCAACATCGGCACACGACCAATCTCATGCAGATAAGTCCGCACCATATCAGCCGTATAGGTGGGAGGAGTGGATTTAGATTTGGTATTGGCAGTAGCCATGTGCAGTCAACTCCATGAAATGAAAACTTAGACAACAAATCGAATCGATTCAGAGCCGATACAGGGATGAAATGCTTTTAAGTCAAACCTGGGAAAGGTGGTGAATCCCCAAATCGCTTACAAAATCGAAATACAAGTAGTCAATGGTGTAGCGGTAAAAGGTCAAAATCTATAGCGAAGTCATTTCGACTTTAGATTAATGATAAGACGAACTCTAGATAAAGTAAAGAGCCTCGCGGAAAAACTACCGAGAAATTTCAGCAAATATTTAGCTTGGCAAAGTAAATCGCGAGACATCGGAACTATCCTAAAAGAGGGGCTAGAACTTCATTTGTTTATCCTTCCATAATGGCGGTTGGATTTAGAGTTGAATAGAGCTTCTACGGGGGGATAACCGTACTTTTTTTAACCGCTTCTGTAGTGATCTCTGACTTGAGTTTTTTCTGAATGTTCCGACAGTCTAAAAGTCTTGCTGTATAATCGTTACAAGAATTTCATTCTGATAGTTCAATCCGCAATTAATCGTCTGAAAAATGGGGACATTTTGAGCTATGTTTTCGATATGAAATCGAAGTGTCATTTGGGTGACGATTCTATTAAAAACCTCGATCGTTGCTGCTAAATTGAGTCAATTTAGACAAAGCGCAATTATACTCATCAGGTTTCTGCCTTTATTTCGCTACGCTAGTAGATATGTAAGGTATTTCCGATTTAGGAGACTTCTAATGCTAACGGTTGCCGAATCTCGACCCACAGAACGCGCCGAATTCATCCAAAAGACGTATCTCCATCTTGCTGGAGCCGTCGGTGCATTTATCGTGCTTTCGTTTCTACTGTTCCAGAGTGGAATTGCAGCAGCACTCACTCAATTTGTGGCTTCAAGTCGGTTTACCTGGCTTGCCATTTTAGGAGCGTTTGCACTGCTCGGGTGGCTCTCTCGATCGCTGGCTGCTAAAGCCGATTCTGTCCAAACTCAATACATCGGCTTAGGACTCTACGTCGTTGCAGAAGCCCTCATTTTCGCTCCCATTCTCTACATTGCGGCTGCATTTTCTGACCCCAGTGTGATTCCGACGGCTGGAATTCTCACTCTCTTTTTGTTTGCTGGGTTAAGTGCAGTTGCTTTGATCACGAAAAAAGACTTCTCATTCCTGGGAGGCTTTCTAACGATCGGGGGATTTGTCGCCCTCGGTATCATTCTGTGTAGCGTCATTTTTGGATTTCAACTGGGCTTGATTTTCTCAGGGGCAATGGTCATTTTTGCCTCAGTTGCCATTCTGTACGACACCTCAAAAGTGATGCACCACTATTCCACCCAGCATTACGTCGCAGCATCACTTGAGCTATTTGCTTCTGTCGCCTTACTATTTTGGTATGTATTACGGATTGTGATGTCGCTGTCTTCTCGTCGCTAAAGCGCCACAAACGGTAGAGAAAGCTAAAATCCCAAGCAATCTACTGCTTGGGATTTTTTTATTCCAACTCCGAAATCGCTCGATTGCTTGCCGCCTGGAGCATTGCCTTCAAGCTTTGAGTTTCTGGAAACGCCGGAGTCGGACGCTCAAACTCGATCGGTTGATTTGTAAACTTCGGCAAAATCTCCCGACAAAAGGCATCTGCCGCCTTCGATCGATACCGAGTCGGATTAATAATCACTGAAAGATTTCGCTTCACCACCACATCATCAATCTTGGCGCGATGCAGCATCCCCATCTGGAGTTCTTTCTCGATCGCACTAATCGACACAAACGAAGCGCCCAAACCCGACTGAACCGCATTCTTAATCGCCTCGATCGAATTCAATTCCATCTCGATCTTTAGCCGACGAGTCTCAATGCCGCAGCGACCCAGCACCTGATCGATGACTTTACGAATCGTAGACTGCGAATCCAATGCAATAAACTGCAATCGATACAAATCATCTTTCTGAATCGTTTCTAACCGTGCCAGTGCGTGGTTTGGAGGCAAGATTAACGCGAGTTCATCTTCAGCATAGGGAATAATTTCGAGAGAGTCCTGAAGTTCCGGAGAAATCTCACCGCCAATAATCGCCAGATCGATTTGACCATTGGCGACACTCCAAGAAGTTCTGCGTGTAGAATGCACATGCAACTGAACCGCCACATCTGGATATTGCTGACGAAATAGGCCAATCATTCTTGGGAGCAGGTACGTTCCCGTCGTCTGGCTTGCACCAATAATCAGAGTGCCCCCCTGGAGATTTTGCAAGTCCTCGATCGCGCGACAAGTCTCTTGACACAAGGTCAAAATCTTCTCGCCATAATTTAAGAGCAGATGTCCTGCCTCAGTCAACTGCGCCCGCCGACCCCCTCGATCGAACAACGGCACATCCAACTGTCGTTCTAGATTCTGGACTTGTAGGCTAACAGCAGGCTGAGACACATACAAACTATCAGCAGCCCGCTTGAAGCTACCTTCAGACGCGATCGCTCTTAGGATACGTAATTGATCAAGGGTGAAAGGAAGGTCAGACATACGGCTAAGCCTAAAGTGTGGGGAGCTTAAAGCGAGTGAGAAATCAAATTTAGCAAACTGTGAGTGCGTTCACTCTAAACTGTGAAGCAAGACCGAAAATGCAAAAAATTGTAACGTAATCCTGAAAACAAGTGCGCAATTGCACCAAATGACATCTCTCTAACGAATCGATGTGGCAAGTATTGTACAGAACAATGAGCGAATCAGCCTATGAACCAGGAAGTTATTCGGGACTTTCTGAATGTACCAGGAATCGTAGGGATCGCCCTACTCAGTGGACACTCTGAGCCAGTTTTTTATACACACCATTCCGCCTTTACAAAAGAAAATCCATCGAATCTGCTCCAAAGCGTCTTTCGGCTTGTGGAGACAATTCCAGCCGAGTACGATCGCTTTGAGTTTCACTTTGCCGAGCATCAAATTGCACTCCACCGATTGCAGTCCAATCGGATTGTCCTCGTGATTAAAAACAATACTTTAAATTCCGAGCAATTTATTTCTGCATTCAATGCCCTAGCGTCAGAGATCACTGCCAATCCTAAAGCCGCGATCGAGCAATTTCAGCCACTGCCCCCCCAGCCCAGACTCAAGGATCTTCTGGAAACCATGAATGACTTGAGTCAATTCACAACGCGATTTTTAGGCATTGCCGTGATCACAAATTACTGGAAATCGAGCCGACCTGAGCATGATTGGCTCCAGCAATTTCAAGTCGATCGAGCGGGACAAATCAGCTTTTTAGGGGAATCCTCAATGCTAGAAGAGTCTGTGAGTGCCCAACAGCTTGAATGGATTCGAGATTGGGGACAGTGCTTTATTCGTCGCTGCTCTCAAGCCGTTCGAGGCTACGCCACGCTTGTCGAACAACAAGCGCTCACCGACCTTCAAAAAGCCCTTCTCTTGCCCTAAACAATCATGGTGAAAACTGTCCGTCTCGAACCGATCGCGCAAGATAGCGCCGTCGAAACAATGGGGAATCTCCTCTCCGTTCTGATTAACAAAGATTTAGATGTCTTAAAAGAATGCGGCGGTCGCGGTATGTGTGCGACCTGTCACATCTATGTCCAAGATGGCATGGATTCCCTCACCCCAATCAATCGCCGTGAGCAGCGTACCTTAGAAGTCATTACATCCTGCAAAACGAATTCGCGATTGGCATGTCAAGCCAGAGTGATCGGCAGTGGAGTAGTGGTTGAACTGCCGCCTGGGATGTACATCAATTCGATTAAAGATATTGAGGCATTGATCGGGCGCAGAGCCGAGCAAGATTTACTTCACCCCTTGACTGGGCAAGTTCTCGTTGAAACGGGCAAATTAATTACGCGATCGATGATGAAGAAAATTGAAGACACCACCAGCTTCAGTATGTCGAATTATTTCTCAAACTCGTCTGAAGTGTGAGTCCGTTGACCCAATCGGGAACGCTGCATACAAATCTCATTCAGAATCATTATGTTGAGTCAAATCCAACGGTTAAGTCAAGAAACCGAAGGACGTTACGCGAGCGATGAAGAGATCCGTTTTTTAGCGGAATACACTCGGTCGTTTGAATTGCGCGTCCAAACCTATCAAAAATTGCAAGCTTGTGAAGCGACGATCGTTCAGCAAGTCCAAGGCAAAATCAGAGCGACTGATCCGACGCTATTTCGACGGGGCAATGAAGATGTCACAGCCAAATGCAGACAAGATATCATCCTCGCCCTACGTTACTCGACAACCGCAATGCTGATCGATGATCCAGAGTCGATGCGAGAGCAGCTTCTATTTTGGCTGCAAACCATTGTGCGTGCGTTCAATAAACAGAAAATCTCGAACGCTATTTACACCATCATGCAGGACGTGATCAAACAGGTTCTTACTCCAAATGAAGCAAGTTTGATTTTGCCAATTTTAGAAATGAATCGCCGAATGCTCGGAACCGTCTAAACCCGAATTTCAAAATTACTCTGGGCATACTGAAATCAATCAGCGCAACCTTTGTCGCTTCACTTTGAGTTTTTGATAGAACCCTCGTAAAACCTATGTTGATTGCACCAAACCACCAGACTTCAGCAAAGCTCAAGAATCCGAAAAAACACAATCACTACGGATTCAAAGACTTCTTTCAATTTGACCCAAACCACGGCACGATCGTCGATTGGAACAATAGCCAGAATATCTTAACGACCGAGGACTTCATCATCGGCTTGGTTGCAGGGCTAGAGGAAGAAGTCGGAGATGCTTCTGCCGCGACGATGTATACGATTGGCTGTGAATGGGGGCAGAAAGATGCGTTCTTTTTTGAGAAGTGGTTTGAGAAAGAATACAATCGCCCGATGCGTCAAGCGAACTTGATGTTTCTGCTCGAAACCTGGTGGTGGTCGTTTACCGCGCAAGGTTGGGGACGGTGGGAGGTCGATTTAGGCGATCGCAAACAAGGGTTTATGCTGATCAATGTCTTTGACTCAGCAGTAGCGAGAACCCTAGGCGATGTCGGAAAACCTGTCTGTTTTCTATATGCAGGTCTGTTTGCAGGCTTCTTTACAGAATTGGTGAAAAAGCAGTTGAGTTGTATTGAAATTCAATGCTATTCGATGGGAGAAACCTACTGTAAGTTTCTCCTCGGCGGTCAAGAACGCATCGACGCAGCATCGTTCTGGCTGAATGAAGGCGCGACCGCAAGAGACATCGAAAAACGGCTGCGATCGGGAGAACTCTAATGGCTTCAACCCTCGCTCCCCAAGATACTCAGAATTGGCTACACTCCTCGGTTCAAACATTTTTCTCGACGTGTAATTGGGAGAATCAACCCCAACGGTCGATCCCACAAGCACGATCGACCGCTCAAGACGTTGCTTTTCTTGAACAGGCGGCTGCAACTGAATCTTTCACAGAACTCTCATTCGAGCTAAAAGTCAAACAATTCTTTGCAGCAATGAATTGGGAGGGTGCTGCGGTGGCTGGAGTCTCAGTTGCCCCTGAACCTGACATCCAATTTGATGAGCCGAATGGCAGCTTTACTCTGACGGATTTCTCTGACCTATTCTAATGAAAACGATGATGCAATCTCCATTTGACAGTGTATTTGACGAAGCCGAGAATCGATACCTCCAACCCGAAGAACTTAAAGCGATCGGGCAATATGTGGCTTCGATTTCAGAACGAATGAGCGCATACCGGGCACTGCGCGACCACGAGATTGATTTGATGCAGCAAGCGGCAGATCAGATGCAACTCGAAATGCCAAGCATCGAAACCATTGCCTTAGAACGCACAGTCAAAAACGGCATGTTAGCGTTGCGCCATTGTGCCATGGCGATGCTGCTCAACGATGCGGATTATGTGCAAAAGCGATTACTAAGTTGGTTAAGAGACTCGATCGAACTTCACAAAGACCAGGGAACCGATGCAGTCTTTTTTAACTTGATGAAGCAGCAGCTTCGACTCTCGCTCAATGCTCAGCAAATGGCATTGTTAGACCCTTTCCTAAGCCTTGTTGATACTGTGATTCAGCCTCAGGAAGAAGAAATGCTCACTGTTGCAGGTATTTTCTAATGATTTCTGTTAGCGATTTATTAATTCGTGATCGTCTTCCCGCAAACTATTACGCAAGTGACGTATATGTGCGCGGTGATTTGGAAATGGGCTTGCTCGAAAGCCGTCGGGGCGATCGCTTACTCGCCCTTCCAGAGACGCTGATCCAAGCCATCTACTCTGGTTTGTCAAAAGAGACAGGTCAAGCTTCTCGGCTCGTCTTGTTTAACTGCGGACGCTGGTGGGGTAGGAATTTCTTCAGTCGGTTCTGTGATGAAGTCAGTGATTACTACGGAACGCCGCTAGTCGAAATGCAGATGGCAGATTTTCTTCAAGCTCTGAAGCAATGTTGGGTGACTTACGGCTTAGGAAAGTTGGGGTTGGATCAGACTTACCACGATCGTGGATTTCTGATTGTCGAAACTCAGAATTCACCGTTTGCCAGACTTGCAACCGATGCAGAAACGCCTTCGTGTTTCTTGGAAGCGGGAGTTTTAGCCTCGATTTTTAGTCAGCTTGCAGGACGCGAACTGCATTGTGTGCAGACTCAGTGCGAATCGATGGGGAAAGACCGTAATCTCTTCATCGTCGGGCTGCAAAAGCGGCTTGAACCCGCTGAAGTCTTGATCGATAAACAACTCGATCATGAATCAATTCTGCCTCGCTTATTTGTCTAACTTGGGGTGAGTATCAGGATGTGTCTAGTCCGCTGGAAGTAAAGCGATCAAACTATCGAATTTTAGGGTTAGTGGGTCGGGGACAGTTTGGTAAAGTCTATTGCGCGATTCATCGGCGGACGGGGCAATTTGTTGCACTGAAGGCACTCGATTGCAATGGCTCTCCGACCCATCAGTTTTTAAGAGAATTGAAGTTCTTAGTGACACTGCAACACCCGAATATTGTGGCGTGTGAAGCGATCGAGCATTTGCAGGGAAAGCGCTATCTCGTGATAGATTATTGCGAGGGTGGAACGCTGCGGCAATTGATGGAGAATCACAAGCAATTACATCCCGCGCTGAGTATGAAGCTCGTTTGTGATGTGCTGGCGGGTTTAGAACATGCGAATGCTCAAGGAGTGGTACATTGCGATATTAAGCCTGAGAATATTCTGCTGAGTGTCGATGCGATTGGATGGACTGCAAGAATTTCAGATTTTGGGATTTCACGGCTGAGTCAAGAAATCAGATCTGAATCCGCAAATCTAACGGGGTCGCCCGCATACATGGCTCCAGAACGGTTTTATGGGCAGTATTCACACTCAACCGATTTGTATGCAGTCGGGATTCTGCTTTACGAATTGCTGGTTGGATATCGCCCATTTTCAGGTGCGCCAACAGAATTGATGTCGGCTCATCTCAATCAGCCTGTGAAGATTCCAGATTACATGCCTCTGGCACTACAGCCCATCGTTTTAAAGGCACTTCGGAAATTAAAAGCGAGGCGGTATCAGTCTGCAACTCAGATGCGCGAGGCTCTGCAATCTGCAATGCAGCTAGAATTTGGTTCTGAGAATCTATTGGAGGCAATCTCGGCTCCAAAATTTAAGTTACAGGTGTTGAGACAGGAAGATTTAACCGATCGTGCTACGCAGATTGCAGCCGTTGAAACCTTGCCCGTGCCTGAATACGATCGCTATTTGCGTCGAGCCAGTATCATTCTCCATAGTCATGATCAAACGCTTCACTCTCGTTCCTACTCGATGGGTTTTTTTGATCAGCGCGGTGGGAGAGTGTTGCAGTCAGACACCATTTCAGAACCCATTCAACAATTAATCGTGCGATCGCATCAATGTTTTGTGCTGACTGAGCGATCGCTTTATCGGCTTTCATCCGCAGCCCCAAAATTAATCACCCGCTTTCATGAGCCTTCTCGCATCGCGATTGCCCCTAATGGAGAATGGATGGCAGTCGCAACCTTAGATAAGGACAATACGGCAAAATTCTTCAGTCTTTGGTCGTTGCCTTATCCGAAATTGGTTCGTCGTCCTGAGACCTGTGAATCGATATTTGGAGAATTTATTGCCATTGCTGCTTTGCATTCTCGACATATCGCATTAATTTCACAGGCAGGTCGATCGACAAGATTTGATTTTTTCAATCGACATGGAAAAGTGTTTGGAAAATTCACCCTTCCAATTCCGCTCGACCGAGTTTTTCCGACTCGAAAAGCTCATTTTCTAGTGGCGACTGAGGTAGATAACGCACGATCGCTAATCTTGCTTCATCTCAAACCCTATCGATTGATTCGAGTTGGGCTGTCAATCTTGCCAAAATTTGTCGCAGCTTATGCCTGGGGAATCGTAGTCTGTGATGATTGGCAACTGATTGTACTCGACTACACTGGGCAGCAAATTGGACAGGCAGACATTCCGGTTGGGATTTGTGCGATTGCGACCTGTGAAGAGAATGGACTCGCGATCGCGACTTGGAATTCGGGACAAAGTACGCTCTATACCTTGGATCTTGAAGTGATTCGTTCCGCAAGCTTGTAAGCTAGATTTAGTCTTCATTTCAGTTAGGTATGTCTTGGTTTACGTCTAGCCATTGGATCATGTTGGGTTGGCTGATGGGATTCGCGATCGCGCATAGCGGGTTAGCCTCATTGCGGATGGCGGCGGAGAAGCGAATTGGAGCGCGACCTTATCGAGTCATTTTTGCGCTGGTGAGTTTAGGGATTGTAGTTCCGATGATGATTTATTTTTTCAATCATCGGTATGATGGGTTGCGCCTTTGGAATATTCAAGGTGTTCCGGGTGTGAGTGAAGGCGTTTGGATTGCGTCTGCGATTTCCTTCTTATTTTTGTATCCAGCCACGTTTAATTTGCTTGAGATCGCAGCCATTCAAAAACCGCAAGTGCATTTATACGAGAGTGGAATTATTCGGATCTCTCGACATCCGCAAATGGTCGGACAAATCTTATGGTGTATTGCCCATACAGTGTGGGTAGGAACCAGTTTTATGGTTGTGACCTCGATCGGGCTAATTTTGCATCACTTATTTGGGGTGTGGAATGGCGATCGACGGTTGACGCTGCGATATGGTGAGGCGTTTGAAGCCGTAAAAGCGAGAACCTCGATCGTTCCATTTGGGGCGATTTTAGCGGGGAAGCAGAAACTGGAGCTAAAAGAATTTTTACGTCCTGCATACCTCGGTGTGACTGCATTTACGCTATTGTTTTGGTGGCTTCATCCGATCGTCATTCGTGCATCTGGGAACGTACCCTGGTAGCATGATCCCAAGCGTTAGTAAAAAGCAA
>JALOOO010000153.1 GCA_025454375.1 Leptolyngbya sp. Prado105
TCCACGGGGCAGCGGGCGCGGGCGGCCGCGGCCAGCGCCTCCCCGCGCGCGGTGTGGGCCAGCGCGGGGGCGACCAGTACGCCTTCGATGCGGAGCGGACTGGCCAGCAACGCTTCCACGGCCCGCACCCCTTCGGCGACGAAGTGGCCACGCCGTTCGCGCGCCTTTCGCCGTTTCAGGTCCCGCGCCAGCCGCAATAGCTTCACCCGGTCATCTCCCTGATTCGCTTCGTGCCGCTTCCGGTCATGCTGACGACTCATACTATTGCAACGGCGATCGCATTTTTGATTGTGACTTATGTCGAAATTGTACTTGGTGAACTGGTGCCAAAAGTATTGGCGGCTCATGCACCGGAGCGAACTGCAATGCTGCTCATTCGCCCGTTGAAATTTTGTTTTTATCTATTCTTTCCCGCGTTAGTGATTCTGAATGGAACAGTTCGATTGTTAACCGGGCGAATCACTGCAAAAGACCAGCATCAAGATGCGCTAGTCCCAAAAGATGCTTACTCGATTCTGCTTGCTGGAACTGTCGAGGTCAGACAACTCAATGAGCAGTTTGATTTGGGCTTACCCGTAAGTGATGCCTATCGAACGATCGCTGGCTTTATGATTCACCACTTTGCGCGGGTTCCGATGACGGGCGATCGCATTCAGTGGGGAGAGTTAGAGCTTGAGGCGACACGAGTTGTAGAGAATCAAGTCGAGAAGATTTTGCTCAGACGGGTGACGAGTCCTTTAATCACTAAAATCGATGAAAAAGAGCTTGTAACTCGCGCTTAGCATAAAAGCTCTGCAAGGATGTTCAGGTCTTTGCAGAGCTTTTTGGCAGAGCTAGAGCATAATTTATACCATTGCACCAACCAGGTTTCTTTGCGGCAGCGCATTTCTCAGACGATCGCCATAAAGCGCTAAAGCATTTCCATTGAGCAGGAGTTCAAGATGATCGCGATCGTAGTTTGTGACTTCAGCCGCTGATTTCACACAGTCTCGCAATACACCATCCCAGTGTCCGTAGTCGCCGGAGAAGCAAGCGAGCCGTTTACCCATCTCGCCCATAGCAGCAGGCAAGTAAGCCGGGGCTGGATCATCGGATTCAAACGAAGTAAAAATTTGACCCCGCTCAAAATACTCCATCGGGTCGCGATGCTTGAGTTCAAAGTGTTCGTACAGGCTCGAATCGTTGATCTGGGTTGGATCATGTTGTTTTGTCCAAAGTAAATCGAACAAATTCTTCGCTTGTGTCACAATGCTGCTGCTATTGTGTACCCCTTGCTCTTGGATCATCAGCTTAGTAAATTCAAGCGCTGAAGGGCGATACGGATGTTTCGGATCAAAGTCTCGAATCCGCTTTTCCCAATGCTCATGGAAAGAATGAGCCAGATCAGGAAGCCATCCACAGCCACCTTCGAGAAATCCAACTCGTAAAGTCGGATAGCGCTCAAACACCCCATCAAATACCATGCGAGCCAGTGCTAGCTGCTGCTGATTACGCTGCACAAAAATATGGCTCAGCACAAATGTCTCGGTGTGATCTGAAAGTCCTCCCACCATATAGGAACCAGGACCGCCATGAATGCCCAAACCAATATCTAGCTCGACCGCAGCTTGAATAATCGGATCAAAATCAGGATGCGAAATCGTCTTACAAGTCCGCACTTCAGGAAAAGCATCCGGTGCTTTTGGATGCGGAACGGCAATATTAGGCGGGACGGCAACCCCGATTAAACCAAGCTCCTCAACACATCGGCGCATTTCTTTCACCGATTCTTGAACATCCTGGATCGGTAACACTCCGATCGCTTTCAGGCGATTGTCGTAGCCCTTGCAATCCTCAGCAATATAGTTGTTGTAAGCTTTGCAGAGTGCAACAGCTAAATCTCGATCGAGATAGCTACCAAAGCTAAGATTCCAAGTTCCATAAATTACCTGAACATCAACCCCTTCTTGATCCATATGTTCAATCCGAGTGCGATTAAACACAGCACCAAGCGTTGTTTCTGGATGCAGATTGCGGAATCCACCTTTGCCCAGTCCTTGAGGCTGAGGGAAGAGGCGAACTAAATCATTTTGACCTGTCGCTGGATTGAAATCGACGATTCTCATGCGCTGATCGCCAAGATTATCCACAATCAAGGTCACACGATCGCGATACTCAGGCTCAATATAATCACGAATGACTAGCGGATTTTCAAGTTTATGGGCATCAGCATCGATGACGAGTATGCCGTTATACATAGATAATGACTCCAGAATGAATATTATGAGTGAGTGCTGAACCTTTGGAAGAGTTCTCGGAATCCAAACCAATGCTCGAATGACCAAGACAATGAAGCCAAGATTGTAATACCGGGATATTTCACAAATGCAGGTTCATTCTTTTCAAACACTGCATGACCTCCCAAGGCAAAGACCTGGGTCAACACAAGACATACAAGTGTCCATCGCCAATCAATGAATAAAAGAATCGCGGCTGCGATCGCAAGTGCATTGGTTAAGTGATGAAGTTTTTGATTAATAGGGTGTTGGTGAGATGCGACAAAATGAATTTTTGCCTCGCGGTAATAGCTCATGAAATGACTCATGAGTGTCCTCCCTTTATGGACAAGGTTTTCACGAACGATAACACAAGCATTCTGGGGGCAGTAGCGGCTCAAGCATTCGTAATCTAGTGTTCGTGATTTGTAATATCCGGTAAAAGAAAGCAACAAAAACTTTGGCAAAAATTTAGCTTTACAGGCGATGCGTGACTAAATTGCTAGCGATGACACCCAACGACTGAACGTGAGTTCGGCATGATGGAATTCGCACCTACACAAACAAAGTCCGCCTGACGCGAACTTACCCTTTAAGACTGGCTGTTCATCGTGCGCAAAGGCGGACTTTGTTTGTATCGTTTCTAACGACCGAGCGCTCAGACGTGAACCCAAGTTCACAGACTCACTCTTGCTTAAATTCAATCACCGTTACGATCGATCGGTTCAATCTTGAACTGATACCGCATCTTCCAAGCTTTCTGCAATACAAAAGATAGGGTATGGCGATTCAAATCCGCGATCGCAGAATGAACCTGAATCGGCGAAGGCAGTGGGATCAAACTGTGGAACGTGAACGGATAGTCATTCCAATCTAGGTTCATATCGAGCAGATCAATCTCTTGTTCGCCCTGAATCAAAATCGTCTCCTGGCTGAGTTGAATGTTGAGCGTTTCAGAGCGCAGATTCGGGATCTTGATTGTGAGGAAAATTTCGTGCTGCGTTTCCCGAACTTCAATCTCTGGAGGAGCCGAAAAACTGCGATCGCAGGTCCAAAGCAGCGATTGAACATGCTCCTGCTGCTGTTCTGCAAGCCGAGCATCAAATGAGGTTTGCCCTGGATTTGAAAACTGCGGGACATCAAATCGAGAGTGGGAGTGAGTAAAAGTCATAATGAGAGTCTCACAACAGCAATACGGGTACGTGGAGTCTGGAGAAAAGAGCCTTTCTATAGGCAAAAATGATGCGCATTCATGGTTTTAGGGCAAATGTCTACGCAAATCTGTCTATAGAAGGACTCCTGAGTAAGGGTAGAAAACTATTGTTTCTGGACTTATACTCTATGACGCAAAAGTGAGGAAATAATGAGGGATAGAAATTTGAGAGTTACAGATTGTTAAGAGGGTTTGGGTAACGTAAACACAAATGTACTTCCAACCCTCAGAGTACTTTCAACCCAGATGCAGCCTTCATGTTGCTGCACAATCGCGCGACAAATTGCCAACCCCAGTCCTGTCCCATCTTTATCCCGCGAATCGGAAGCATCAACCTGCTGAAATGGCGCAAAAATGCTTTCTAGTTGGTCGGCAGGAATTCCTCGTCCTCGATCGCTCACTGCGATAGCAACACAAGTCTCTTCTTCTTTCACGCCAATTGTAACCTCACTGTTTTGAGATGAAAACTTAATCGCATTACTAATGAGATTGATCAGCACTTGAATCACTCGATCGCCATCTGCCCAAATCCGAATCGAGCTAGGCTGATAGCTCAGCGCGATCTGTTGAGCTTCGGCAAAAGAACGAACGCTCAGAAATGCCTGTTGAATCAAGTCCGAACTATCATGCCATTTGCGATCGAGCAGCACTCTATGCGCGTCTAACCGTTCAAAATCAAGTACATCATTCACAAGTCTCACCAATCGCTCGGTTTGATCACAGGAGATATCGAGCATCTTTTGCGTCATGACGGGATCATCACTCAAGACACCGGATGCCAATAGCCCTAGCGATCCTCGAATCGAAGCGAGCGGAGTTCGCAATTCATGACTGACGATCGAAACAAACTCTCGCTTTGTCTGCTCGATCGCCCGCTGCTCTGTCACATCCTGCACCTGTAGCACATAGTAAAGCGGCATATCTTGATTATCTCGCACGATCGATAGACCACAGACCACTGATACTAAATATCCTTTGCGATGAAGATATCTCTGTTCAAACTGTCCACCCGTCTCAAAATTATTTCTCAAATCTTTCAAAAAACGATTTGCAGCTTTCCAATCTTCAAAATCCGTAATGGCTTCTAAAGTCTTTTGGAGCAATTCTACTTCTGGATAGCCTAGAATCTGACGCAAAGCAGCATTGACCTTGAGAAAGCGCCCGTCTAAATTTACGATCGCCATGCCACTGACCGCATGTTCAAATGCACCGCGAAACCGAGCTTCGCTTTCAGATAACCGCCGGGTTCGCTGCTGCACTCGCAGTTCTAACGCTTCATTCTGAGCAGACAAGGTTTCGACAAGCTGACTTTGTGTGATGGCAATGCTAAATTGATTCGCAATCTGACGCATCAGATCGACTTCAACCTCTGACCAGCATCGAGGACGATCGCACTGATGTGCAATCAACAAGCCCCAGAGTTGTACTTCAGGCTGGATTGCCTGCGACTGCCATTGATTCAGCAAAATGGGCACCACGAGATTCGCCTGCACTTGAAACTGTCTGAGAAATTCTGCATGACAAGGATGAATGCTGGCAGTGTTGATATCTTCGATCGCACTCATACTCCCTTGACGATACTTCTCAACATATTCATCCTGAAAGCATTGATCGACAAGTTGCCGTCCAGCAGTCAGGATATAGCCTTCTGTTACTGCTTCTTGTACGGTCTGCCCGATTCCGTTTTGATCAATCTGATAGATTAAGACGCGATCGGCTTCTAGTAATTCCTTAATCTCAACCACGGTCGTTTTCAGAATGTCTTGAATCTTGAGCGATTGTCGAATTTTCAAGGCAATTTCTGACACGAAATGCGATCGGACAGCTTGTGATTGCAGTTCTTGCTCAATGTGCTGTTGATCCTTCATCCCTTCCTCCGTCGCACAGGCGATCGCTCTAATTGGTTTAGCACTCTTGCAATCAGTTCCGCATCCACAATAGGTTTACTTACATAATCATCTCCTCCGACAGTAAAAACTTGTCGCACTGTTTCAGTATCTCGATGCGCAGACAAAAATAAAATTGGCAATTCACTCCAGCGCATATCGTTTCGCACGACCTGAGCAAGGTCTAATCCGCTAAAATTAGGCATTGCGATATCTAGAATCAGCAGGTCAGGCGCAGAATGCTCTAAGACATGCCAAAACGATCGCGGATCTGATAAAGCAGTCACTCTGACTCCCCAAGGCTCTAGTAATATTTTCACGATCGCGCAAATTTCTAGATCGTCATCGACAATAAGAACTTGATAATCCGAATGCGGGTGAACTTCTAGCACCTGCATCATGGCTTGAAAGAGTTGCTCTGGAGCCACAGGTTTTTGTAAAAAAGCCCGTCCGCCCAGCCGCGCGACTGCAACGCGATCGCTCAGTTGATCCCGGCTGGTCATGATTAGCACTGGAATGCTTGAAAACTCGGCGTTTAAATCTTCTAGTAACTTAAATCCATCCTCATCCGGCAACATCAAATCGAGCAAAATGAGCCGCGGTGGACTTTGTGCTAGCATCATTCTTGCTGTTGCAGAGTCAGAAGCAATCTCAACTTGAATGCCATGACTCGATAGCACAATCTGCATTTGTGCGGTCAAAACAGTGTCATCATCAATCAGTAGAACTTTTGTCCCGGAAGGAAAGTGTTGAGTGGTTGGCTCAGATAGTTTCGGAGTTTGTGCTTTCTTTTTGAGTAATGTTTTTAAGGTTGCAATGCGTTCAGCTAGGGGATCACGATCGATGGGGTCAGCTTTGAATTCCTGTTCAATTTGCCGCGCGATCGCGGAACCCTCCGAAAATCCAAATGTCCCAAGTGAACCAATTAGTTGATGGGCTAGCGCTCCCGCTTGCCTTTGTCGCTCCGGCGATGGATCGCTTAGCGCTTGATCAAACACATCAAGGTATTCTTGTAGCCTCGGTTGAAACTGCTGCCAAATTTGAGCGATCGCATCAAAGACTTCGGTTTCTGTCGTCGTCGGTGGGGGTTTCAACCGATAGCCCAACCCATAGAGTGACTCAATTACATCGGATTGAATGCCTGCTGCTTTAAGTTTCTGACGCAATCCTTTGATCTGCGTATTTACAGCCTGCTCACTCGGAAATTCACCAGGATTCCAAATGCGATCGAGCAATGCTGATCGACTAAAGACTTTACTGGGATTGCGTAGAAACAGTTCTAGCAGTCGATATTCTTTAGGAGTTAGGTGTAGTATTTGAGACTGGTAAGCTACATCTCCAGTACTACAGTTCAACTTCAAATGCTCCCACGTCAGCACTTCCTCAACCGTCTCTTTCCCACGGCGCAACAAGGTGCGAATTCTGACTAGTAACTCGCCCGGATCGATCGGTTGAGCCACAAAATCATCCGCTCCCGCCTCCAAAGCAGCAATGCGATCGGCTTTTTCATCCGTTTCACTCAGCACCAGAATCGGCATTTGATGACCCTGAGCGCGGAGGTTACGACAGAATTCAGTGATATCCCAGATCAATTGTGTCGTATCGAGAATAACCAAGTCATACCCATAGGTTTCAAGCAATTGCAGCGCAGTCTGACTTTCTTCTGTCAAGTTCACAGAATAACGTTGTGCAATTAACAACTCACTCAACTGAGCCGCAAGCTTAGAATCATGCTCAATCAGTAAAAAACGCATTGGCGATCGTGCCTCCGCACTGAGAGTCCCAATCGTACCCACTCTGTGATGAGACTAAAGAATTTCTCTACGTTTGTCTAATTTCTGTGGCGAATCTTAATTTTTCCAAATCCCTCATAGTTTCCACACTTTTCTTGTTTAAGTTGCAAGAAACGTTCTCCGTGCTTTTGCCCAATGCAGCAAGTCAAACTGCGATGATCTCTAAACATATTCTATTAATTGACGACGAAGAATATCTGAGTTTGGTGATCCAAACTTGTTTAATTAAATTAGGCGGTTGGCGCGTTTCGATCGCCAACTCAGGACAAGACGGATTACGCATTGCGGAAGCTGAAATGCCCGATGCGATCCTGCTCGACATGATGATGCCCGACATGGACGGGCGTAAAGTTTTGCATTGTCTGAGAGAAAATCCGCAGACAGAGGCGATCCCGGTGATCGTGCTAACAGCACACCCAGTTGCCCAAACCGAACAGGCGGCGTTAAGAGTCATCGGCATCCTGGCAAAGCCTTTTGAACCGTTGCAACTCGTCCCCAAAATCTCCACGCTGCTCAACTGGAATCATCAACCCCAGTAAAGTTCTCCGTATTTTCCTTTGAGAATTCTGTAAAGCTCCCTCTCTAAAAGTCGGATCGAGTACAATCGAAGTGACGTTTCTGAATCAAAGATATGCGCGAATCGTCTTCTCGATATTGGTTTGCCCGATTGCGTCCTTTGGCGCGTCCTGTATTCTGGGCACCCTCGATCGCGCTTATGCTCCTTGGACTATTTGCCTGGGAGTTTTTCAGTCGTCCAGAACTGATGAGTTATTTTGGCATTTCGTCCCCAGAAGGAGAACTCTCGGCTGAAGATCAAGCGATCGCAGCCGATATCGACTCGCTCTCGCTCTTGATGAACGATATTAAAGTCTTACCAAAAGTCGCAACCCAAAATTCGATTCAAGCAACTTCAGACCCCCTAAAACCGACACAAGCTGCCACAGATCGTCTTTTTGCGCCCGCTACATCTGCGACACAAGCTATCTCTCAACCGATACAAGCAGAACAACCTACTAGCCAGGGCATTTTCGGAGTTTTCAGAAACGCCCTTTCGACACAACTCGGTGTCAACTCTGCGCTCTCAGCCGTGGATGCTTCGACTCCGGCTCCTTTGCCCCCGAATCAACTGCAAGCTGCCATGTCGAAACTGGCGGAATCCCCAGTCATTGCCCAAACCCTAATTGAAGGAACTGCCCGGTTAGAAACCCCAATCATTGCCGCGCCACAAACCTCGACGAATTCTTTTTCAACGCCCGTTGAAGGCACTCAACCCATTCAACCTGGAGTTCCTCCGATCGCGCCTTTACCGATTACCCCGATCGCTCCGCCGATAAATGCCCCGCTCCCTGCGATCACGGCAGAGCCAATCGCACCCCAACCCCTCCCAGAATCGGGTGTAATTCAACCCACCCCAGGCATCAATCAACAACCCTTCACAACTCCTCGATCGATTCCCGGACGTGTGTTGGGCGGTGGCACGATCAATACATTTTCCAATCCATAAAACCGAATTCCAATTTCGTAAAATCTTCACCCTCTGGAATACGCTACACTTGCATCTACGAAATTAGGGCAAATCGTTGTGGCTCAAGTTGTTCTCGAAAACATCTATAAATCCTACCAAAAGGGCGATCAGAGCGAAAAAAATGCCGTTCTGCGATCGATAAATCTCCGCATCGAAGACGGTGAATTTATGGTGCTGGTTGGACCCTCTGGCTGTGGCAAAAGCACACTACTCCGACTGATTGCAGGACTCGAAGAACTCACCGCAGGCAATATTCGGGTCGGCGATCGCGTCGTGAACGAGCTTCCCCCGAAAGAGCGCGACATTGCTATGGTGTTTCAAAACTATGCGCTCTATCCGCACATGAGCGTCTATGACAATCTCGCTTTTGGACTGCGCCGCACAAAGCTTGATGGCAAACCCTCTAAATGGACAGAAAATCTGGCAGTCGGAGTGACGCGCAAATTGCCGACCGGAATGCGCTATATCAGCGATCGAGAACATGCCGTACACGATCGCGTCAAACTCGTCGCCCGGATGCTCCAGATTGAACCTTTACTCCATCGCTTGCCCAAGCAACTCTCAGGCGGACAAAAGCAGCGGGTTGCACTCGGTCGAGCAATGGCAAGAAATCCTCAAGTTTTTTTGATGGATGAGCCGCTTTCTAACCTGGATGCAAAGCTCAGAGCCGAAACTCGCGCTCAAATTGTCAAACTTCAGCGACAGTTAGGAACCACCACGATTTATGTCACCCATGATCAAACCGAAGCGATGACGATGGGCGATCGCATTGCGGTGATGAATGGCGGACAAATCCAGCAGCTTGCAACCCCGCTCGAACTCTATACCAATCCCGCGAATCGATTTGTCGCTGAATTCATTGGGTCGCCTCCGATGAACTTCATTCCAGTGCAAGTTCGCGCTCCTCTTACCTTGCATCATTCACTCTTTCAACTCACGCTTCCAGAACAGTGGGCATCTGTGCTAAAACGCTACGACGCTCAAATGATCTCACTTGGGATTCGTCCCGAACATCTGACTCTAAGCCAATCCGCAGATCAGACAATTCTGGTCGCGGTGGATCTGATTGAAGCCTTGGGACATGAGACGGTGCTTTCTGTCCGCCTTGCTGATAATTCTGACATGATGCAGGTTCGTATTGCCCCAGATCATCGAGTAAAACTAGGTGAGACGCTACGCCTAGCGTTGCCACTTGACAAGATTTATCTATTTGAAACTGAGAGTGGAACTGCGATCGTGCCTTCTCAATAGCCATCCTCCTGATTTTGGGAATCCTGATTAGAAACTGTTTTACTAAATCAGGGTTCAGCAATGATTGGCAAAGAGCGAGGAACAGATTCAGCAATACCGTTAAATCTTTGGCAGGTTCTAGATCAAGTTGCAGCACCGATTTTTATCCAGGATCATCAGCATCGAATTGTCTTTGTCAATCAAGCTTTGTGCCAGAAATCACTCTATAATGCTGCTGAATTTATTGCCCATGTCGATCGCATTCTCACGCCAGATCTCAGAATCGGCTTGAGCCAAACAGGCTATCTTTACAATGCAAAGGGTCAAGCTCAAGCCATTACGATCTCAACCTCGATTATTCAAAATGCTAAAGGGAGTTCTTTTACGATCGCAACCCTTCAAGAGTCGAGCAATTCAACCCAGTTAGACCAAGAAATTCAGGAACGCAAAACAGCAGAAGCAGCACTCATCCGATTGCAGCAACGCCTCAGTTTACTGATTCAACAATCTCCCTTTGCCTTTGTAGAATGGGGAGCAGATTATCAGATTCAAACCTGGAATTTTGCCGCACAAAAAGTATTTGGTTACTCTCGCACAGAAGCGGTCGGACGCTCACTTGAGCAAATTTTGCCAGAGTTTCTCAAGAAAGAAGTTCTCAGTGCGATTACTCCTTTGTTAACTCAATCCGGAGTGACCCAGCAGATTCAAGCCCATCAAGTTCAGAGTGGCCAAACCATTATCTGTGAGTGGTATCACTATCCTCTGCTCGCGCCCAACGGTAGTGTTATGAGCATCGTTTCGATGGGAATTAACATTACCGATCGAGTCAATAGCGATGCAGAACGTAAACAAGCTGAACAGGCACGCTTGCAATTTGAGCAACGCCTAGCGCTCTTAGTTCAACATGCACCGCTTGCGATTATCGAATGGACCCCTCAGATGACTGTTACCGAATGGAACCCTGCGGCAGAAGTCATGTTTGGGACTCGACGCGCTGATGCACTCGGTCAGCCTTGTGATCGCTGGATTCCGAGCGAAGTGCAGCCCGAAGTCCGTGAAGTCGTAACAAAATTAGTTGGACAGCGAGGCGGCAAACACAACATTAATGACAACATTCGAGAGGATGGAAAAATCATCACTTGTGAATGGCATAACAATGCGATCATCGATGCAAACGGAACTGTACTAAGCATTGTTTCGACTGTTTTGGATATCACCGATCGAATTCGGTTAGAAACAGAACGCGAAGAAACCGCGATCGCCCTGCAAAATTCAGAACAGCAGCTTCGCGTGAAAGCAGAAGAGCTAGAACAAGCCTTCAATCAACTGCAAAAAACTCAGACACAACTGATTCAGACCGAGAAGATGTCAAGCTTAGGGCAACTAGTCGCGGGCATTGCTCATGAGATTAACAATCCTGTAAGTTTTATCTATGGCAATGTAGACCCTGCAAAGCAGTATGTTGAAGCTCTGCTCAGAATGATTCAACTCTATCAAGACGATCATCCTACGCCAAGCCAGCATATCGCAGAAGAATTAGAAGACCTGGATCTAGAGTTCATGCAGCATGATTTGTTTAAGCTCCTCGATTCAATGGGCACAGGGGCAGAACGGATTCGAGACATTGTGCGATCGCTGCGGAATTTCTCGCGACATGATGAAGCTGAACTCAAAGCAGTAGATTTGCGAGAAGGATTAGACAGCACATTGATGTTACTTCAGCATCTTTTGAGGGCAAATCGAGCGTTGGGAAGTTCGACAATGCGCCCTGCAATTCAAGTGAAGCAGAACGATGGAGGTTTACCGAAAGTTCAGTGCTATGCAGGATTGCTGAATCAGGTGTTTATGAATCTACTGTCTAATGCGATCGAGGCAATTGATGAGCGCTGGCTGCTCGAAGAAATCGATTTTATGCCAACGATCGAGATTGAGACGATCTTATTTACTGAAAAGAGTTCAGGAGAGTCAATGCAATGGGCAAGGGTGCAGATTACAGATAATGGAATTGGGATGTCGATCGCAACGCATCAGCGATTGTTTGATCCGTTTTTTACGACGAAACCGATTGGACAGGGTTCGGGCTTAGGCTTATCGATTAGCTATCAAATCGTGACGGAACAGCATGGAGGACGATTGTGGTGTGATTGTAAGTCGAATCGCGGGGCAACCTTTGTGATTGAAATTCCGGTGCGACAGTTGCAGTGGAGCTAATCGGTTCGCTTGCTCAATTTTGCAGGGTCGCAGCAAAAAACCCCAGGCACAATCTTCGATCGCACCTGGGACGCTTCAGTTTTTAGCTCAACTTAAACCACTTCAACTTCAACCTGGGGCTGCTGCTGCGGTTGGAATTGGAACAGCGAATAAACCACATCTCGACGAATGTTGATCATCATTTCCAAGAACAGTTCATAGCCTTCGCTCTTGTACTCGATCAACGGATCTTTCTGACCATAACCGCGCAAACCCACCGACTCGCGCAAGCCGTCCATCGACTGCAAGTGTTCGCGCCAGAGCGTATCAATCCGGTTCAGAATAAAGAATCGCTCTGCCTGACGCATCAATCCAGGCTGTACCGAATCAACCTCTGCCTCTTTCAAGTCATAAGCAATTCGTGCCTGCTCATGTAAGAATGCCTTCATTTCGCTCAAGGTCATGTCTGCCAAATCTTCTGGCTGCATGTCCTGAAGCAAGTAAACAAACTCATTCACTGATGCATATTTGGCA
>JALOOO010000369.1 GCA_025454375.1 Leptolyngbya sp. Prado105
TGGATGGGAGGCAAAACTGGGGAAGTTTTATCAATCGAACCGAATGAGAAGTTTGATCTAATTGTGGCGAATGTATTTGCGCGGATTTTGATTCGCTTAAGTGAAGATTTGAGAGCATCAGTGCGACCGAACGGGCGATTGATCTTAGCGGGATTTACAACTGAATACGAAGCAGAACTGAACGACACTTTAGGAGCATTGGGGTTTAATTTAGTCGATCGACTTCAAGAAGGGGATTGGATTGCCCTGGTTTATCAGTGTGAATCGAACTGAGGTTTAAACATTCTCAAAAGTCAAGACATTTGTTACAAATTTGCTCAAAGTGGCAAGACTAGAGGTACTTAAACTCTCTGTTCCCAAGCTGCGAAGGAGTGACGATCGATGGAATATGCAATTCCAGAACTAGAACCAATTAGCCGCCAAATGATGAGTCTCGATCGACCCAAGAAAGCGAAAATGCTCGTCGTCGATGATGAACCCGACAATCTTGATCTGCTGTATCGTACATTCCGTCGAGATTTCAACGTTTTGAAAGCAGAAAGCGGCGTTCACGCGCTACAGTTACTTGCCCAAGAAGGCGAAGTCGCAGTCATTATCTCCGATCAGCGAATGCCCGAAATGAAAGGAACTGAATTTCTCAGCCGCACTGTGCCCAAATTTCCGGACACCATGCGGATCATCCTCACCGGGTTCACCGATGTTGAAGATTTAGTCGAAGCGATTAACTCCGGACAAGTCTACAAATACATCACGAAACCTTGGGACCCGAACGAATTAAAAGCCGTTGTCCAACGCGCAGCCGAAACCTACGAATTGCTCAAACAACGCACCGAAGAACTGCGCCGATCGCAATCTCAAACCGCGCTCCTGTCCTCGATTGTAGGAGTCGCCCAAAGTGCCACTAGCCTCGAAAGCACTTTAGAGCCAATTGCAATTGCATTTGGTGAAAACTTCTTGACCGATCGCTGCGTGATTCAACTGATTGAAAGCGGCACATTCACGACCAAAGCGACCTATGGCACAGATGCTTTAGATTTAGCAGATTCTGCACTTGCAAAAGCAGCGATCGCTTCCAAAACAATGCAAGTCGCAACCGAATCAGAAGATCCCAACTTCGGCGCACACCTGATTGTTCCGGTGACGCTCCGAGGCGAAGTTCTAGCTATCCTCTGCCTGCAATGGAAACAGCCTCAAACCCTGAGAGAAGACGAGCTTTTGCTCCTTCACCTTTCAGCGCAACAAGTGGCATTAGCGATTACTTGTAGTCGTTCGGCTTACACCGCAGTCGCAGCATAGTGAGATCAGCGCTTCTCTAAAATCCCCGTTCCAAGTACACCTCTCGAAACCTTAGAATTTTAGAGATCCCCAATTTAGAGAAGCGCTTAATCTTAATGAATTCTGATCATATCCAAGCTTTATTCGATCGTATCGCTCCCGTCTACGACGAGTTGAATCACGGGCTGAGTTTCGGAATGCACCGCATCTGGAAACAAATGACCGTCAAATGGAGCGGTGCAAAACCCGGAGATACCTGTCTTGATTTGTGTTGCGGCAGTGGCGACCTGGCTCAAATGCTGGCAGACAAAGCAGGCAGAACAGGACAAGTTTACGGCGTAGACTTCTCAGCGGCTCAATTAAAAATCGCGCGCGATCGCAGTGAACGCCGTTGCATCAATCCTCCAATTCACTGGATTCAATCTGATGTTTTAGAGTTACCCCTCTCAGATAATCAATTTGACTGCATCACAATGGGCTACGGGTTACGCAACGTCGTCGATATTCTCAGCAGCTTAAAAGAGATTCACCGCGTCCTCAAACCTGGCTCAAAAGCTGCAATTCTTGATATGCACCGTCCTGACAGCGCTTTTGTCAGAGCCTTTCAACAATGGTATCTCGATGAAGTGGTTGTCCCAACTGCTCAACGAATCGGCTTCACCGAAGAATATGCCTACATCGCGCCAAGTTTAGATAAATTTCCGACAGGTCGAGAGCAAGTCGAGCTTTCCGAACAAGCAGGTTTTGTAACTGCCACCCATTACCCGATCGCGGGCGGTACGATGGGAGTATTGGTTATTACGAAATGAGGCGATCGCCTCCCTTAAAGTCCCGTGGATCTCTCGACGCTCTGGTTATTTGTTGGTCCTCCTGTCGTTGGCGGTGTGATTGGCTATTTTACCAATGACATCGCGATCAAAATGCTGTTTCGCCCGTATAGAGCGGTTTATATAGGGCGGCGGCGCGTTCCGTTTACCCCAGGTCTGATTCCTCGAAATCAGGAACGCTTGGCAAAGCGAATCTCTGACACGATTATGGGGTCGCTGCTCACGCCTGAAGAATTACAAAATCTGGCGCGTCGATTGCTGCAACCAGAGCGGGTTCAAGCAGCAATTCTTTGGTTATTGAGACTCTCGATCGAGCAACTTCAAGAAAGCAAAGAACAAAAAACGGCGAAAATTCTGGGTGGAATTTTAAGAGATTTATTTGGTCAATCTCTCCCGCGACTACTCAAGGTTTTAGCCAGACAAGAAGAATTTCTTGAAGACCAACTCAATCACATTTTCGATCAAGTAATTCTAGAGTTTCAACTCAGCGAAGAACAAGCTGAAAAATTATCACAATGGCTTGTCGAAGTTGTGATCCCGCCTGATGTTCTGCGGCAAACCTTGGTTGATTTTTTAACTGATCGTAATATTCAAGTCATTGATGAAGGTTTTCGAGAAAAAACGAGCGGCACTTATTGGGTTGTTGCGAATTTATTTGGAGTTCGGAATACCCTAACTCGTCTCAGAACCTTTTGCTTAGACGAGAAGGAAAATAGTAATACGGTTCTAGCAGAGCTAACTTTCTCATTAGGCGTAAAGCAGCGATTTAAGGAATGGTTGCGAAATCTATCTTTACAAAATCTTCCTGTCTCAACAGTTCGCCAACTCCGAAAAACGATGCGCGATAGTGTTCGCCATTATCTTCAAGAGCGCGGCTCAGAAGTTCTACAAGGATTGAGCGAATCTGTAGATTGGGAAAATGTCGCTTCGATCGTGCTAAATCGATTACAAAACTCAGAAGCAGTTATCTCTTCTCAAATCGAAGGTACACAAAGTACATTGCTTGATTTGTTAGATGTCGAAAATGATATAATCGAAAATAATCATGACGTAGAAGAAGTCACAAATTATGTGAGAGCTCATGATTATGCGTTTCAGCAAATTACCACTCAACGCGGTCTGCCTGTATCCTTACGTTTAATTAAACAAGCTCATAAAATTTTAATGGAGGGAGTGAGAGGACAATCCAAGTCACCAGGAGAATTTAGAAAATCACAAAATTGGGTTGGTGGCGTTCGCCCCTCAAAAGCAATCTTTGTTCCACCTCCTGTAAAAGA
>JALOOO010000154.1 GCA_025454375.1 Leptolyngbya sp. Prado105
AAAGCGAAAGAAAAAGGGGTTGATCTGTTGCTCCCAACTGATGTGGTCGTTGCAGACAATTTTGCTCCTGATGCAAATACTCAAACGGTCAGTGTCGAAAGCATTCCCGATGGCTGGATGGGCTTAGACATTGGACCTGATTCTGTCAAGACTTTCCAAGCGGCTTTGGAACAGTGCAAGAGCGTCATCTGGAATGGTCCGATGGGCGTGTTTGAGATGGATAAATTTGCCAAGGGAACCGAAGCGATCGCGCATACCTTGGCAGAATTGACTCCGAAAGGAACCTCTACGATCATTGGCGGTGGCGACTCGGTTGCAGCCGTTGAGAAAGTGGGTTTAGCGGATCAAATGAGCCATATTTCGACGGGAGGGGGTGCGAGTTTGGAACTGCTCGAAGGTAAGGAATTACCTGGAATTGCGGCGCTGGATGAGGCGTAATTTTTTGGGAGCGGGGAGTAGGGAGTAGGAAGTGGGGTGTGGGGAGGTAGTATTCTAAATTCTTACCTCTCACTTCCCATCTCTTTCACTTTCCCCATGCTCACCAGTCTTCAAAATCCATTAGTTAAGCAACTCCGAAAGCTGCATCGTGCTAAAGAACGGCGAGAACAGCAGCTTTTTTTATTGGAGGGAACGCATTTGATTGAGGAAGTCTGTACGATCGGCATTCCGCTTAATACTGTTTGTCATACCGAACATTGGCAGCAAAATCATCAGTCTTTATGGCAGAAGATCCAGGCTGACCGGATTGAACTGGTTTCGCCAGAAGTTTTAAAAGCGATCGCGACGACTGTGGAGCCAGATGGCATTGTCGCAACAGTTGATCATTTCCACACTGAACCTGTTGAATTTGCACAATTCGGTCTAGCGATCGAAACGATTCAAGATCCGGGCAATCTCGGCACTATTATCCGCACTGCTGCTGCTGCTGGAGTCGAAGGACTTTGGCTGAGTAACGATTGCGTTGATTTAGAAAGCCCGAAAGTTTTAAGAGCTTCCTCCGGTCAATGGTTTCGCTTGCCGATGTCTACTTGCGATCTCAAAACAGACATTCTCAAAGCGAAACAACAAGGAATGCAAATCATTGCAACAGTTCCAACTGCAACCCAAACTTACTGGGAGATTGATTTTTCTCAACCGAGTTTGATTGTGATGGGAAATGAAGGAGCCGGATTATCTGCTGAATTGATTGAGCTTGCCGATGTGCAAGTCACGATTCCCTTAGCCACAGGAGTGGAATCTCTAAATGTGGCGATCGCGACGGCTCTGATGCTCTACGAAGCCCAACGACAAAAAAGGGAGATCGAGTGATCTCCCTTATTCCCTTAGTTCAAATCACGATTAACGTTGCGGTGTATACCATTCAATCAAGTTGTTGACTTGACCCGATCGCCGTTGAGCATTGAGCAATTCAACTGCGGTCTTGTTGTTGTCCGTGTTGATTTTCACTTGCGCATCGATTCCGTGCTTGTTCACATCAGCATTGATATTTGCGATATCTTTTGCAGTCCGATTCGTATCAACCGTCGTGATAATCGCAGCCGCAGCAGCATTGTTAGAATCGCAATCCTTCACTTGACCCACGACAACGGTTGAGGAGCTACGATCGCTAAACGAAGAATTGCTAGAGCGACTGGAATTTTGAGCCGCATTGTTCCGACCAAAAGCATTAGAACGACTAGACTTGCTTTCTTGGCTGCCCTGCGAACTCCCCGATCCCCCAATGCTGATTCCCAAAAATCCAACTGATCCGCCACCGCCATCGCTGTGCGTTTTCTTGCTCGATTGACTATTTGAGGCGTTGCCCCAAGCCGAGTTGCGGTTGGACGCGGAGTTCTGACGAGAAGAATTGTTGCGTTGAATATTGTTTTGAGTGTTGTTACCCAATCCAACATCGGCAGTGCTGCACTGAATCTTGTCTGCCAATTTTCCAAATAGAGCATCATTGGCACGAGCAGGCATCATGCCAGAGAAAAGAGTTGAAGCAAGAACCAAAGCGCTGGAGAGTTGAATGAGTTTCATGATCGTGTTTCCTCTGTTTGAGTATGCGTTTCGAGGTGTTTTATCCTCTACACTCACTTAGTAGGGACAACGATCGAGCTTTATGCAGATTCCCTGAAAAATAGCCGAGTCGGGAATGCGACTGTTAGCTAGATCGTAGAGTTTTAGAGGGATAAATTCCACTCAAGCGGTCTAGTTCAGGATCGATTTCTCCTCTGGCTCAAGATAGATTTTTTTCAAGCATAAACCTGTCTAAAGTTAGCAGAGATTGTCACTTTCAAGTCACAATTTGCACTGAATGTAGAAAGTAGCTAGTACATCTTCGACAATCAACAGGGATTACGATGACCAACATTCTCCTAACTTGGCTGGTCACAACGATTAGTTTCTTGATTATCTCTCGGCTGCCAATTGGGGTAGAACTTAGTAGTTTTAGTCGAGCGATGATCGCTGCGGCCGTCTTCGGATTGCTGAATGCAATGTTGCGACCTGTACTGCTTTTCTTTGGTTTTCCTTTCATTGTTCTTACCCTGGGATTATTTCTGTTTGTTCTCAACGCGATTATCTTTGCGATCGCAGCCGCGATTGTTCAGGGATTTCATTTACGCTATGGATTGTGGAGTGCTTTACTCGGTTCAATCTCATTGTCAGTCATTAATTCTGTTCTTCTATCATTGATTTAGGCAATATGAAACGATACTTACAACATCCGATTGCGCTGTGGGTTGCCTTCATTGCGGGAATTTTGCTTATCGCATGTCAACCTAATGCGTCTGTCTCTTCTCAAACCCCAAATCAAAACCAATCTGCATCGCCTGCGCCGTTTGTTTCGGTTGCTTATTTAGATCGTCCTTTGAGTGCTGCCCCTGCACAACTTCCGCCCTTACCTTATGATGCAGGGGCATTAAGTAAAGCGATCGATGCTGAGACGATGCGAATTCATCACGATCGACATCATCAGACTTATGTTGACAACTTGAATAAAGCACTTGCAGCTCAGCCGAATTTACGCAGTTTGAGTATCGAAACAATGCTGCGGGATTTGAATGCTGTGCCTGAATCGATTCGTGAGACAGTGCGGAACAATGCAGGGGGACATCTCAATCACACAATTTTCTGGCAAATTATGAGTCCTAACGGAGGGCAACCGACAGGAACGATCGCTCAAGCAATTAATCAAACGTTTGGAAGCTTTGAGAATTTCCGCAAGCAATTTAATCAAGCAGGAGGAGATCGCTTCGGG
This sequence comes from Leptolyngbya sp. Prado105, assembly GCA_025454375.1. Taxonomy (GTDB): domain Bacteria; phylum Cyanobacteriota; class Cyanobacteriia; order Leptolyngbyales; family Leptolyngbyaceae; genus Leptolyngbya. The sequence goes on from JALOOO010000154.1 coordinate 3,242, forward strand.
AGTGGTTGGGTTTGGCTTGTACGAAATCCTCAAGGACAATTACAAATTCTTTCTACAGCAAACCAGGACAATCCAATTAGTAATGGTAGCTTTCCAATTATGGGTAATGATGTTTGGGAACACGCCTACTACCTGCGCTACCAAAATCGTCGAGCAGACTACCTCAACAATTGGTGGAATGTACTGAATTGGGGCGAAATCGAGCGTCGCTTCCAAGCTTCACAACAATCAGGAAGGTAAGACTGCAAAGCCGATTGATGCAAAGTTCGATCGTTGTCGCACTTTGCTAAACTATTGCATTGGCATAGCTCAGATCTTTCATCATTCCTGATAAGTCCGACTCGGGCGTGATTTGAGAACAATTTCAAACTGATGCACCACCGACTAAGGTTGAGAGACAACATGACCAGAGGCAATCCCCGCTTATTCAGCAGTCGCACCCAAGAATCAGGCTTCTCTACCGATTCGGTTGGCGGACTCAGATGCAGAAAATTGCCCCATTTCTCCAATGTTGTCAGGTCTATCAGCACTATTTGAATTTGGAATTGCTGGCGGTGTTGCCGACGAGTTTGACTTTTTGCGCGAGTCCGATCGCTTGCAGGAATCGAATCGTCATCCAAGTCATATCAAATTCCCACCATTTCATGCCGTGACGGGCGGAATACTGATAGGCGTGGTGATTATTGTGCCAGCCTTCTCCGTAGGTTAAAAGCGCAACCCACCAGCAGTTGGTCGAGCGATCGTTTGTGTCATAAGTGCGATAGCCAAACTTATGCGTTGCACTGTTGACAAACCAGGTGCAGTGATAGACAAATACGAGACGAAAAAACACACCCCAAACGACAAACGACCAGCCACCCATCAGATAAAGCAAGACCGCAAATACAACTTGGATGTGAAAAAAGTATTTATCGAAAAATTGATAAACGCGATCGTTAGAGATGTCTTTGGTCAGGCGAGAAACTTCAGCTTTAGCAGGAATATCGTAGAACATCCACAGCATATGGCTCCACCAAAAGCCTTTACCTGAATCGTGCTGATCAGGCTTTTGATCCGAATGAGTATGATGATTGCGATGCAGCCCAATCCACTCGATCGGACTACCTTGGAGGGCCAGGGTGCCGCAAAACACAAAGAAATATTCGAGCCATTTGGGAGTTTGAAAACTGCGGTGCGTCACTAGACGATGCCAGCCTAGCGTGATGCCTAATCCACCCGTAATCCAGTATAGAAACAGCATCAAACCGACTGCACTCCAGCGAAAATTGCTGGGAAGCAGAACAAAGAGTGCGCCAATATGAATGGCTAGCACATAAAGAAGAACAATCCAGTTAAGAGAAGATTTAGATGAGGTTACAATAGTCATTCAGTCGCTTCAATGGTGATTGGTGCGGTTCGTATGTTATAGTACAGCAAGTTTACTCAGTGTAGTTTCAACTGCGCGATTTTGGCGATAGCAGCAGAACATGGCACAAGAGTTGCCTACAAGAACTGAGAACTAACTCAGATGTTGCACCATTCCTAATAAATCTGGCTCGGGAGTGATTTGAGAACAATTTCAAACCGATAGCGAGCAGCGATCGGGAATGCTTTTTAGATTTTAGAGTAATTCTTGCCACTGTCCATTTGTCTAGTTTACAATTCGATAACGGACAAGCTTTCTGACTTCTTGTATAGGCAGTCCGATCTCTTGCGCGATCTCACGCTCGATCTGTTTCGGATCAGTCGCTGAAAATTCGTATTCCAGCTTTTTCAGATGCGAATGTGTGGTTTTAATAGAAACAGCCGTTGTATTTCGGCGTGAATTGATTTCAACATTGATCACAACGACTGCCACAGAAAGCTTCATTTCTAGCTGTGTATCTGCTTGAAGATGATTTGGGCTACTGTAAGAAGAGTGCAAAACTTGGCGTGATACAGCACTTCCCCCCAACCAGAACAAAACGCCTACTAGAGGCAAAGGTAGCCAAAATCCTACTCCAGTTAAGCTAATGCTCTGAATCATTTGATATATTTTCTGCATCACTCCTCTAAATTCCCGATCGCTCACTCACTTTAATCTCCAACTTCAGCCTTGAAATCTTACGCAGGTCAGACGTTTGTTCAGCGGACTATCTCTATTTTGGAAGGGAAATCTTGCGAGTAAAGCGGCAATGCGGATTCTACTGGTCGAAGATGATCCTGAACAACTTGAGCCACTCCACACGGCACTCTCCGACGTGGGTCACATTGTTGATGCGCTGCAAGACGGTGGGATTGCTCAGTGGATTTTATCGCAAAGGCAGTATGATTTGCTCATTTTAGATTGGATGCTTCCTGAAGTGAGCGGAGTTGATCTCTGTCGTAACTGTCGCCTCTCAGGAAATACAGCCCCCATATTACTACTAACCGCGCGCGATACGACGATCGATAAAGTGACCGGACTAGATGCAGGAGCCGACGATTATCTAGTCAAACCGATTGATATCTTTGAGTTACTAGCAAGGGTGCGAGCATTAGGACGACGCTCACCGCTCTGGCAAGGGGAAATTTTACAGCTTGAGGATCTGACGCTGAATCTGACTACTCTAACTGTCGATCGCGGAGAAAGCTCAATTCAACTCTCTACTCGCGAATTTCAACTCCTCGAATATCTCTTAAGACATTCACGCCATGTGCTGAGCCGAGGTCAGCTAGAGCAAGCGCTGTGGGAGTGGGGAGATGAGCCTGAGAGTAATGCGATTACAGCGTTAGTGAGACGAGTCCGACAGCGGCTCGATGCTTTGGATGCCGCAGAATGGGTCGAGACGGTCTATGGCATGGGATATCGCATTTCGCCAAAAAACTAGGGAACTCAAGCTTGATGACCTGACAAAGCGCTGAACACCCTGCACACCTTAACTCATGAGATAACAGCAATCGGCTGCGAAAGAAAAACGACGCTAAACTGCCTTCTGACGCAATTAATTGCTGAGCAATTTTCCGAATATCGCGTTGCTTTCTCACTTTTTTATTATAGTGCTTTCCAAATCTATTTTTCTGGTTGCTGCACTGGCAATTTAGCAGCTTTCCAGGCAATCCAAGATCCGGGGACATTAATCACAGTCTCAAATTCGTGCTTCTGCAAGAGACTGGCAGCAAGAGAAGCTCGATAGCCACTCCCACAGTAAGTTGCGATCGCCTGGTTTTTATCCAATCGATCAAGATGCTCTTCTAGATGAGCCACAAAGATATGCTTGGCTCCAGGGACGAATCCCTTTTGGTATTCATCGTCCCCGCGCACATCAAGCACTGTGACATTTGAATCATCCTTGCGTTGGTTCAATTCCTGCACTGTCCACTCACCCAAGTGTTTTAGCGGTAACCCAGCATTCTGCCAACTTGTCATTCCATCATGCAGATAGCCCGCTAAATTGTCGTAGCCGAGGCGGAAAAGTTGCTCTGTCACCAGCTTTACATCTCGTTCGCTTTCCACCACAACCAGAAGTGACTGCTCCGGTCTAATCATCCAGCCGACCCAGCTTGGAAACTCTGGACGCAAAGCAATGTTAATGGCACCTGGAATATGCCCGCCGCCAAAGGCAAGAATTGAGCGTGCATCAATGACCACTGTGTTTTCGTCCTGCATCTTCTGCTGAAACTCGCTTGGTGTCAGGGGTTGCAGCATGGGAGGGCAGCCCATAATTGGTGCGCCTTTGGCATTGACCTTTTTGAGCCGAGCATAATGATGCGGCGGTTCCGGCATCTCGCTCATAACCCACTCAACAAACTCTGCTTCCGATCGTTCTTTCAATGCAGGGTTAAAAATTCGCTCGTTGCCGAGCGTGCTTTGTCTGCGATCGCCGATCGACTTACCACAAGCAGAACCTGCGCCATGACAGGGGTAAATCTCAATGCGATCGCCCAACGGCAAAATCTTATCAAACAGACTGTGATAAAGCTGCGCGGCTAGCCGTTGCTCGGTGCCACCGCCTAGCAAGTCAGGACGACCCACATCCAGGTTGAACAAAGTATCGCCTGTAAACAGACCAAACGGTTCTTCACCCTGTTTTGAGTCAGAAATTAGCAGTGAAATGTGTTCAGGAGTATGCCCTGGCGTGTGCAAAGCACGCAGTGTAACGCTGCCAATCTTTAACTCATCGTCTTCCTGAAGCTGATGCAATTCAAACTGATAGTCGTCTGTTTTACTGCCGTAGATTGGAACATTCATGCGAGCTTTCAGTTCGTGAGAACCAGAGACAAAATCAGCATGAATGTGTGTTTCAATACTGGCAATCAATTTCACACCCAATTCTCTGGCTCTTTGTAAATAGATATCAATATCGCGACGTGGATCGATGATGGCTGCCACTCCTGTCTTATCGTCACCCACGATATACGACAACTGTGCCAGTCCCTCAATGTTGATCTGCTCTAAAACGAGTGCCATTTGTGCCTATCTCCTGATTAAAACTGTGTTGTCCTACGCTGCGGCACCAGCTAGAACCTCAACTGGCTTTAGCGTGTTCTGAAACGTAATGTTCGAAGAACTGCTTCATCTGAGGGCTGGAATCACAATCAAATCCCATCTGTTTCCCTTTTTGCATTGCTTCATCGGCAGTCATTCTTTGCTGAATAGCAACGTACATCAACGTCATTGCTCCAGAACGCATTCCACTTTTGCAATGAATGAGAGCTGGTTTGGACAGTTGGTCAATTTCCTGGAGAACTCGATCCGCCAATTCATCACTCATACCATCCGGCTGAACTGGAATATTGACGTATTTGAGTCCTGCCTTTTCTGCCTGCTGCTGCTCATCACTCAAAAACCCTTCTTCATTCGGCGATCGCAAGTTCAACACAGACTTGAATCCTTCTTGGGCTGCTTGCTGTAACTGCTCTGGCGTAACTTGACCCATTGCAACCGCTAACTGGTCGTTGATTCTTTTGATGTTTTCCATCGTTCATCTTGCCATGCACTTATTACCAAATTACTATTTCGTAATAGGAAAGCATCTAACCTGAGTAGGAGGTTCTTATCAAACAGGTATGATTAACCCAACCCTTTCAAGGTGTACTACCAAAGAGCTTAATAATTGGCTGAGATCTTTAGCCAGCAAGACTTTCCATCATAGCACTTGAAAGCTCTAATGCAAGCAGGCATGGTGACCCGCTATCCAGAGGGCATCAATGTGTACTATCAGATCTCTGACCCCATGATTTTTGAACTCTGTGAGCGGGTGTGCGATCGTCTTGCTATTCGGCTACAAGAGCAAACCCAGCAGATTGAGCAACTCAAATTGTTCCGCCCATAAGGAGCACCATAATAATTCAAATGCAGCGGACGGTTAAAAGCCGCGAGTGCTGAGTTCAAGGTTATCTGCCGCCGCTGATTTGAGCCGTTAGATCGATAAGGCGACTTCTATTAAAAGATTTACCTAGCCTCTAGAATAGTCCTAGTTCTCTCACAGATCGAGGAACAATCGAGTAGACAGTATCAACGAACATGCGCAAACAGGCGAATACCTAAGCGATCGCAGGCTTAGCGAATAGGTTCAAGTACTTTAAACCCAGCGATTCAAAAGCAGAGCTAATAATTTCCTCTAGTTCGCCATGGGATGAGAATCGCGATAATCCACACCAGGAGAGTTGCGATCGCGTAAGGACGTAGGCTTCCCGCTGCTTCCGGCAGAATCGGAATCACCCCTGACCAACCATTCACAGCCGTATGAAGCACGATCGCGCTGAGTACACTTCCTTGGGTGTTGTTATAGACCCAAGTAAACAGAATTGACAAGCCAACGGTATTAATTAAGAACAAGGGAAATGGGAATTGTTGCTGCAACTGTCCTGGAATAAAAAATAGCGGCAGATGCCAACCTGCCCAGACAACTCCAATCCAAATGCTAGCAATCAGGGGTGTCATCCTCGCTTGCAAGGTTGGCAGCAAAAAACCTCGCCACCCAAATTCTTCACCGAGCGGACCTCCCAAAATCAAGACGAGAATAAAGTTCAGGGCAACGAGCCACGCGTGATCGAAGGGTGGGAAACGGGGTGGAGTGGCACCTCCTAAAGCCAGATGGATCGCAAGTGCCGAGAGCAGCAGCAGTGGAATGGCAACAAAAAACAGAATAAGACACCACTGCCAGCTAGAGCGCCACTGGAAACCCCGCCGCAACAGCGTACGAATGCCAGCCCGTCCAGACTGCTTGCCTGTTACAACGATCGCACCTACCGTCGGACCAAAGGTTGCGATCGCGCCAATCAGACCCGGAATCAGACTATCCTGCGATCTCAGCAGCGTCGAAATTAGCCAAAAGAACCAAGACCAGACAAAGGTGATGACCCCATAGATCACTAGCGATGAACTTGGATATGCCGCACTATCATTTTGTCTTGCCATGACTATCCTCTATGCAAGCGTCGGTTCAAAGGTTAATTCGTCTAAATACCGATTCCAAACGGCAAAGCTAACCGCCTAGAGTTCGCTGAATAGCACGATCAAAACTAGCCCAAGTATGGAATCGAATTCAACCCAGACCAGATTCGCAAATTCATCCCATTCCTCCTTGCTGCGATCGATGGAACTTATGGACTTTCTGCTCGCCAAAACACATAGGGGCGACCGGATGCCAGTTGCTTCGATACGATAGTTGCACTGACTTGACTTTGAGGGTTAATGCGAAAGAAGATTTGTCCTTCCCGCATCTCGAACCGATAGGCGGCAGCTTGAGGACGAATTGCCTGCCCCACACAGGAGGCATAGTTTGCCGCTAGAGGGGCAGCATAGGTCAGAGATCGAGCAGTTGAGGCTGTAATTTTGGCGGGTCGAATATCTGCTACCACAATATGATCCGCTCCGCCTTCTAGGGGTAACAGGATTTCCCAAACGCCAATACTCGTCGGACAAGTACCCGATCGTCGCTGGACTGGAAAGATAAGGGTAGGTTGTTCTGGGCGCGTCGTCGCTGGTGTCGTGGACGTAGCAGATGGGACGATCGATTGAGTGCAAGCAGAAAGTCCAGATAGCACACCTGCTAGAGCGACTAGCAACAAATGGAGCCACAGACGACGAATGGGCTTATCTTTCTGGAGACGCATTTTTCTATTTCTCATGCTATAAGTCTCGCTAGTTATGATGGCGCTCATTTTTTCGTTTTACCTCGCCCGAAAGACTTGAACCTTGCAGGAAGTTTTGCAATGGGGAAGTTCTACCACGCGATAGAAGCGGTAATCGATAGGCGGATAGAGGCTAGAGGAGATGTTAATGTGTTCTTCCCCAAATTCACCCTTTCCGAAAAAGACCGTTGCCGATTGGGATTGCTGTCCCTACTATAAACAAGGGTTTCCTCCACAATTACAAGCCGACGCAAAGAGTTGCCCATTTTGTTATCCCCCTTTCGGTTCTAATCAACTCCGCAATCCATCCGAAATGTGAGTGACCTACAATTTATTGAGCAAAGCGTGATTAGCGCAACTCCGCAGGAACCACATTAAAACTTTTCTAATAACCAAAATCGTTTCAAAGGAGATGATGCCATGCCAACAAAAATCCTATTTGCAGTGGGAACTTTGGTCGCGATCGCGCTCATCATTCTACAAACGAAAAGCAACACCGATGTTGCACAGATTTGGAAAACTCTGCAATCTCAAACCCCCTCGATCGAACGATTTAGCAAAGATATGATTGCGGATCAACCAGAGCCAGTGCAGCGATACTTTTTACATGCGATCGCGCCCGGTACACTGCTAGCGAACGCCGTTCATCTCACCATGCAGGGTACGATTCGACTCGCGCCAAACCAGGACTGGATGCCTCTACAAGCCGAAGAACTACTTTCAACCCAAGGATTTATCTGGAAAGCAACGGCAGGACAAGGTGCCATGCAAATGCAGGGAGCCGATTACTACACAAATGGCAATGGACGAATGCGCTTCTCACTTTGGGGCTTGATTCCCGTAGTCAATGCTGATAATCCCGATGTCATGCGTTCTGCCATTGGACGCTGGGCAGGAGAATGCTTCTGGCTGCCTTCTGCATTACTCCCACAACGCGGTGTGAGTTGGTGCGCCATTGATACCAACACGATTCAAGCGAGCTTCAAGGCAGACAACGAACCCATGACCCTCACGTTTGTTATTGACAACCAGGGCAGATTACTTAGGAGTTCCTTGCTGCGCTGGGGCGATCAAACGGAGGATAAGCAGTTTACCGAAATTCCATTTGGTGGTGAATACCCAGCAGAACGAACCTTTGGTGGATACACGATTCCATCTCAGATGGGGGCAGGTTGGTGGTTTGGCACAGACCGTTACTTTGAATTCTTCCGTGTGACAATTGAGCAAGCAGTATTCCAATGAAGCAGATTTTTCGATCGATGAACTGCACTGCCTGGCTCTGGCTACTGTGGTTAATTGCCAATGGGTTACTGTTCAGAAATATGGAGACTGCAAAATGAAGCACACTGTCTATTGGTTCTTGCGAAAATTGTGGCGGAATCCTCGAATGGCGGCAGTGGTTGTGACCGTAGCAGCCGTCCTGTTCGGACTCGCAGTTGCCCGGACGATGCCCCGTGGTTCAACAACCACTGCTCAGACATTAATTGTCATGGCAACAAGTTTGATCCTCGGTGGCTTGGCAGGCATAATTCTGAAATCCCGATGGGCAATGCTGATTGCTCCGATCGCCTATATTATCGCGATCGAAGTTGGACAATTCAACCTCATCGGTCCAACCGTTGATGCGATTCGTCTAGATGAACCATTTGGAATTCTGGCACTGATTTTGGGGCGAGGGTTTCACGGGCTGGTTGGCATACTACCGATGATCATTGGGTGTGCCTGGGGCATTGCCATTGCCAATCAATTGATGTCGATTACTTCTTCTCTCAAACCGGGTCGATGGACGATCGCGGCAACCGTGGGACTCTTGATTCTCGCCATCTGGATTGCGCTACCTGGGAGTACACCGCCCATTCCAGGAGGCAGTAGCATTGCCAGCCTAGAGAAGGTGCAGTTAGGAGGCAAAGCGCAATGGATTATGCTGCGGGGGCGTAGCCAGGATAAACCTGTGCTGCTGTATCTCAGCGGAGGACCCGGACAGAGCGATTTACCCTTCTCGCGAGTCCTGTTTGACG
>JALOOO010000155.1 GCA_025454375.1 Leptolyngbya sp. Prado105
AGCGTAAACTCCTCCGCTTCAATCTCAACTCGTCCCAGCAAAGCCCGACAGGTTTTTGAAGTCTGAGGACCGATCGACGCAAAGCGTACCTTCTCTAAATGTTGGTTCCAACTGTCCCCGATCACTTTTTCCAACAATTGGCAGAAGTGCTTCACCGTCTTAGAACTTGCGAAAGTCACGATATCAACTTTGTGATTTTGAATCGCTGCGACCGCAGTGGCATCTGGAATTCTTGGACAAATGGATTGATAGGCAGCAACTTCTGTCACAATTGCACCTCGATCGCTAAAGGCTCGCACTAAAACATCCCGTCCCCCTGTCTCCACTCGTGGGAATAGAATATTTTTTCCGGCAACCGATTCTGGGAAATTCACCACCATCGAATCTGCTACAAAATCCGGTGGAATAAACTCAGGCTGCAATCCTCGTTGTCGGAGTCGTTGAGCCGTTTTCTCTCCAACGACCGCAATCTTAATTTCTGCTAATCCACGCACACCTTGAAGCTGAGATCCCAATCGCTCGAAAAAGTAATCCACCGCATTCGTCGAAGTCAGAATCAACCAATCGAATTCATTAATCTTTGCGATCGCTTGATCCAAACTCGCCCAGCTTGACGGTGGGACAATCTCGATCGTCGGCATTTCAAGGACACTTGCGCCATAGTTTTGCAGAGAATACGCGAACTGACTCGACTGCCCTGCGGCGCGAGTGACGATAATGGTTTTGTTAAAAAGGGGCAACGTCATAAAAACGACCGCAAGCGAACAACTTCCCCAATCACAATCACACAAGGTGATAATCGTTGGGGTGTAACCTGTGTCAGAATCTCATCGAGTGTACTACTCCAGATTTCCTGTTCAGGATGTCCAGCCCAGCGAATAATTGCGATCGGGGTCTGTTCTGATTTTCCCTGACGACGTAACCGTTCGACAATTAGTGGTAAATGTTTACCTCCCATTAAGATCACTAATGTGTCGAGTTGCGCCAGGGCTTGCCAGTTTAATCGCTCTGGTTCATGGGCTGTTATCACTGTAAATCCTCGACTTAGGACTGGATCAGTTAAGGGAATATTTGCCAACAATGGGGCTGCCAATGCTGAAGAAATGCCTGGGACGACTTCATATTCGCAATTTGCAGCTTTAAGCGTTTGAATCTCCGAAGTGGTTCGCCCAAAGACAAATGGATCGCCACTTTTGAGCCGAACGACTTTTTTTCCCTGCTGACATTGTTCAACCAGTAATCGATCGATGTCTTCCTGTTTCATACTGGGTTGTCCGCCTCGCTTGCCCACATTGAGCTTCAAACAAGTTTCTGCAACGAGTTCAAGAAATTGCGAATCGACTAGCGCATCATAAACGAGAACTTCAGCCTGAGTCAGCAACTGATAAGCCCGCATCGTCAAATTTCCAATATTCCCCGGACCTGATCCCACTAAGAAAACTTTGCCTGACATTGCATTCAAGAAGCGCCATTGCTTCATCAGTATCGCAGACCTTGATCATTACACTCCTGCACTTTTCACGCCCTTGGTTTGTCTGCTCAAATTCAACTCAGGAAGCACGCTGCTGGAAAAATCAAATACTCTAGGAAAAAAAGCTTCCAAATCACTTGATAAAAACGAGTGACTTCCACTTTGTCCTGTAAGTCAATTTTGTAGCTCCGTAACCATAGAGTCGCGAGTGCCATGAGGTGGCTCAGAATTAGAAAAGGCGCATTTACACCTGGTAAAAAAGGCGCGATCGCAACGACGGACAAGTAACATCCCGTCAAGACTGATCTCGACAAATTAAACACAGGGCGCTGTCCAAGTTTGAGCGTCAATGTCCGAATGTTATATTGCCGATCGCCTTCTGTATCTGGCATGTCTTTGAAAATCGCGATCGCAAACGTAAACACCAAAATAAAAATTGTCAACGCCCAAACTTTAGCGGGAATCGGAAAGCCTTGATTAAAGTGCAAGAACAATCCCAAATTCACGATCATGCCTCGCACCGTAAAGATGCACAGCGATGCCCAAAATGGAAATCGCTTCAGTCGAATCGGAGGTAACGAATAAAGGGTGCCGATCGCTAAACTCAAGCCCACCATGCCAAACAGATAAGGACTCTGAGAGGCAGCAACCGCAATGGCACTGATCCCCGCCAAAATCACAATCAATCGTCCCTGCCAAACTGAGAATTCTCCCGAAGCTAAGGGGAGATTGGGCTTATTAATGCGATCGATTTCAATATCTTCAAGCTGATTCAAGCCCACAATGTAGATATTGCCGCAGAGACAGGCAATCAATGGCGCGATGAGCAAACTGGGATGCGGCAACAGTTGGCGATTGCTCCCCAGAACAATCAGATAGAGTCCTAAGACACTTAATGAAGTGCCAATCACTGTATGCGGACGTGAGAATTTCCAGAAAGCATAGAGCCAAGGGGCATATCGTTGAACAAAATTAGAAGACTTGTAAGAGGTTCGACGCATAACTTTCTGGAATCCTGACTTCTCAACACTACCGTGGTTCTAAGCTTTCTTGCCGCAAACCAAACCAAATTTAATTAATCCGCGTTTGTACCCTTGCTGCATCGACGAGAGCGATAGTGCAGCTTGTATCGTTGTCCAACCCGATGTCAGTAAGCCAAAAATCGCAGCAGGTGTGAATGCTGAATCGATCACAACATTCCAAAATGGAGCAACCGCCGTTGACCAGTCTGCGGTCTGAATCTGTTGCAGCCCGACTGCTTGCGCGATCGCTTCATATTCTGGCAATGAGATCACATAAGGCAGACAATACACTCGGTAGATTTCTGCTAGCCGTTTACGATCGTCTACAGTCAAAGGCACTTTATCGGTGGGTCGATGACACCAAGTTGCCATGAGAAACGTTCCACCTGGCTTCAGCACTCGATAGCACTCTGCGATAAATTTCTGTTTATCCGGCATATGCTCGCCGCTTTCGAGTGACCAGACAAAATCAAACGAATTGTCCTCAAATGGCATATTCAGCGCATCCGCGACCTGAAAATTGGCAGGAATACGAGAAATTCTCGATCGTTCTTTTGCTCGATTCGCTTGCACTGGACTGAGTGTGATCCCGGTTGCTTCCGCGCCAAATTTCTCAGCAAGATAGAGCGAACTTCCCCCAATCCCGCATCCCACATCCAAGATCTTCTGTGCTTCTGTGATCCCCGCCCACTTCAGCAATTCCTCAATCAGATCAATCTGCGCCTGTCTGCGCTCCTTTTGAGTTTTGCCGTCTGCACCATAGTAGCCGTGGTGCATGTGTTCGCCCCAAACTTGCTCCCATAGCCCAGAAGACGCATCGTAAAACTGCTGGATTTGCTTAGATAACGTTGAAGTCATAGATCATCCTAGAAAATGTATTCAATCTATCAAATTAGCTGTTCAAAATTCGAGCGATTCAAGATTAAGAAAATCAAAAATTAGAGACGATGAATCCGTAATAAAAAATACAAATTTGATGGATCAATCGCTCAGTCTTATCTTTATGTCTAAGGATTAATACCAACAGGCGTAGAGTTTGCCAAATGTAAAGAAAAACTTACCCTTTAGGACACTGTGCGGTAATTTCGGGGATCGCTTTAATGGAAATATCTTTACAGAAACCAATTGGAATTCTGGCTGATATTAATATGCAATAATAATAATAGACTTTAGTAAATCCCATCACTGAAGTTCACGGAAATCAAAGCCTGCTTGTGTATCTTGTAGTGAGAAAAGCAAAAATCCTTCTCACTTTCTCTCTCTATTGTTGATTGCTACTCTCTTTCGTTTGTCTGGAAGGTCAATTATGTCTGAGACAAATTTCGACTCCAACTTGATCGCTCGTCCACCTCACAAATTCGATATCTTGCAACCGATCCGCAACTGGCTCGATTCGATTCAAATTCACGATCGTCAATCTGCTCATCTTGTCTGTAAACTGATCCCTGCACAATGCCCGTTTGAGCGCGATCTCAAACTGTTCGGTCGCACGATCGCTCATATCCCGCCGATGTGCAAGCTCAATCCACTTTATGACCAATTCGTTGGCTTGCGCTTCCGAGCATTGTGCTACCTAGTTGATGAATGCGGCGAAATGGTTGTCTAAGCAAACTGCGCCGCTAACTGGTCTTTATCCAAGTCTTTCCCGATAAAGACCAGGCGAGTTTGTCGCAGTTCGTCTGATTGCCAGGGTCGATCGTAGAAATGCTCAAACCGGGAGCCTACCCCTTGCATGACCAACCGCATCGATTTATTTGGCACTGCGACAAACCCCTTGATGCGGTAAATTTCCTGCTCTTGGACAAGCTTTTCTAGGCGCGATCGCAATTGTTCTGGGTCAAACGCTTGATCCAAAATCAGATGAGTGGAATGAATTTCATCATCGTGATCATGCTCTTCTTCTGTATCGTGATGGCTCGGACGTGCTTCTAAATTGTCTTCAACTGCCGCGTTGAATCCCAGAAGCAAGTTCGGATCAAGCTCCCCATTCATTCGCCCGTTTTCGATGATCTTGACTGATCTGGGAAGTTCTTGTTCGACGATCAATCGAACTTTATTCTGAGCTTCACCATCGACGAGATCCGTCTTGTTCAGAATGACTAAATCCGCACAAGCAAGCTGATCCTCAAACAATTCTTGCAGCGGCGTTTCGTGATCCAGATTGGGATCAGCTTGCCTCTGTGCTTCGACTGCTTGTAGATCTGCTGCAAGTGTCCCCGTTGAAACCGCTTCGCAATCGACGACGGTAATCACACCATCAACGGTTGCCGCATTACGAATCTCATGCCAGCGAAAGGCTTTGATCAAGGGTTTTGGCAATGCTAACCCAGAAGTTTCGATCACGATCGCATCTAAACGATCTCTACGCTTAAGCAATTCCAGCATCGTTGGCAAAAACTCTTCCTGCACTGTGCAGCAGAGACAGCCATTCGTCAATTCGACGATATTACTCGTCTCATCTTCAGGGCAAACCTGGCAGGATTTGAGCAACTCGCCGTCAATTCCCATCTCCCCAAATTCGTTCACGAGTACCGCGATTCTTCGTCCTTGATTATTTTGGAGCAAGTGACGAATCAGAGTCGTCTTTCCACTTCCCAAAAAGCCAGTAATGACAGTAACCGGAATCTTTGCAGCCATAAATTCAGTCCAAAGCGTTGCCTTCGGCAATCATACCAAGTTCAAACAACGAATCCTGGAAGCTTGATGATTTTCTTCACCTAAGTTCCCAGGATTCAAAAATTGAGAGGTAATCCCAATCCAAAAATTGAACTATTCAGCCGTCACCAACTCCGTGCTACCCCGACCCCGTTTGCGAGTCAGCGCGTTGAACAATGCAACTCCGATCGCTTTGATCAAGTTGCCTTCTAGCTCCTTGAACATGTGCATATTCATGCCAAACGCATCGTTTGCTTCTTCAACAATACGATCAGCCGTTGCTTCGTCGATCGGCATTGCATCTAAGCGTGCGCGATACTCACTCTTGAATGCCTTCTCATCGGAAATATGCTTAAACTCATAGAAGTTTGTGCCTTCGCCTTCTGTGAGATTCATCCCGTTTTGAGCAATTTTTTTGAGGATTTGACCGCCCGACAAGTCGCCGATATAACGAGTGTAAGAGTGAGCAATTAACAACTCAGGATTGTTCTGCCCGATTTGATGAATTCTTGCCACATAAGACTGGGTTGCATCAGAAGGAGCAACTTGATCGCGCCAGTTCTTACCAAAATAGTAAGCAAGATCTTGCTCTAGCGTTTCTTTTCGCTCTAGCTCTGGAAAGTAGATTTTCGACAGGATCGGATGATCTTTATGTCGGCGAATCTCCTCTTCCATTGCCGAATAGACAAAGTAAAAGTTGGCAACGAGCTTGCGATAAGATTCTTTTTCAACCGTTCCTTTCAAAAAACACGCGATGAATCCGGTATTCTCCGCCATCGTGTGAGCTTTCTTGGTTCCTTCGCGAAGTTTTGTTGCTAAATTACTGCTCATTCTAAACTTCCCAACACTGTAAATTTAAGTGATCTGCTGCAAGTTTTAGCTTAAGAGCCTGAACTCATTACCCTGATGGGCTTTGAGCGGAAATCTTAATCGCGATCGTCAAAATCATCTTGTTTCGCTATTTGTTAAGGTAATCCGTTTTGATGAGCGTTTTTATTACAAATTCTTACATCGGATAGAGGTAGCTCGTAGATTAGATTTCACGTTACTTTAGAATTCAGTCACTTATTCTTTCATCAATGTTACAAGATGCCCTAACTTGGATTCAAAATCTTGGTGCTGCTGGCGCGATCGTATTCGTTATTCTCTATATTTCCGCCGCCGTCTTCTTCGTTCCGGGAACGCTGCTGACTTTAGGAGCAGGTTTAGTCTATGGGCTATTTCTAGGGGCAGTTTATGTTGCAATTGGGGCGACCTTAGGCGCGATCGCGGCTTTCCTAATTGGGCGATATTTTGCAAGAAATTGGGTATCGAAACGCATTGAAGGAAATGCCAAATTTAAAGCGATCAACGAAGCAGTTGCGAAAGAAGGATTCAAAATTGTTCTACTCACTCGATTGTCTCCAGCATTTCCATTCACGTTATTAAACTATGCCTTTGGCGTGACACAAGTTTCATTGAAAGACTATTCACTCGCCTGTGTCGGAATGATCCCTGGAATCGTTATGTATGTCTACATTGGCTCGATCGCTGGAAATTTGACAACCCTGGGAACAACACCGCTGAGTCAACAAGCCCAACTAGTGCAGTGGGGACTTCGGCTGATTGGATTGATCGCTACAGTAGGAGTAACCGTCTATGTCACGCGAATTGCACGAAAAGCTTTAAAGGATAGTGGGATTGATAACGCATGACAGATTCTCTAATTTCTCCAATTGATGTTCACAATCAATTGCTTATATCGCGTGTGCATCCACCGGATTGGGTGAATCCGCACCCGAGCGATCGCTACGATCTGGTTGTGCTGGGGGCAGGAACGGCAGGTTTAGTCGTCGCAGCAGGAGCCGCCGGATTGGGAATTGGTCTGAAAGTAGCATTGATTGAAAAACATTTAATGGGCGGGGACTGTCTGAATGTTGGCTGCGTGCCGTCGAAGTGCATGATTCGATCGTCGAGAGTCGTGGCTGAACTGCGAGCAGCGCGATCGTTTGGCGTGATTCCTCCAGATGCAGTCGAAGTCGATTTTCCGGCTGTGATGGAACGGATGCGACAGTTACGCGCAGGAATTAGCGAAAACGATTCAGCCGATCGCTTTGAGAAATTAGGGGTGGATGTCTTTCTCGGTGAAGCAAGATTTTTAGATCCCGATCGCATCCAAGCAGGCGATCGGGTTCTGAAGTTCAAAAAAGCCGTAATTGCAACGGGAGCGCGCGCTAGCGATCCGCAAATTCCAGGCTTAGCACAAGCAGGATATTTAACCAATGAAACTGTTTTTTCTTTAACCGATCGTCCGCGTCGATTGGCTGTGATTGGAGGCGGCTCGATTGGATGTGAGATGGCACAGACGTTTCAGAGACTCGGCTGTGAAGTGACATTGTTTCATAAAAATGCTCATCTGCTCGATCGAGCAGATCTCGAAGCTGCGGAAATTCTTCAGCAAGTCTTTCTTAAAGAAGGAATCCGAGTGGTTTTAAATAGCAAGATTGAACGAGTAGAAGGCAAAGTCATTTATGCCAATGGCGATCGCTTCGGGGTCGATGAAATTCTCGTCAGTGCGGGTCGCGCTCCGAATGTAGAAGGCTTGAACCTTGAAGCCGTTGGCGTGCAATACGATCGCAAAGGAGTCAAAGTTAATGACTACCTGCAAACGACTAACTCGCAAATCTATGCAGCAGGCGACATCTGCATGAATTGGAAATATACTCATGCAGCAGATGCAGCCGCGCGAATCGTGATTAAAAACGCACTCTTCTCACCGTTTGGTTTCGGTCGATCGAAGCTTAGCAGTCTAGTGATGCCTTCAGCAATCTACACTGATCCTGAAATTGCGCAGGTTGGATTGCACCAAAGCAATGATGCTGAAACCATCAAAATCACTTTAGATAAAGTCGATCGTGCCGTTGCCGATGGCGAAACCAATGGCTTTATCAAAATCTTGCACCGCAAAGGATCAGACGAAATTCTCGGAGCGACAATTGTGGCGCGTCATGCCGGAGAAATGATTAGCGAAATGACTTTAGCGATCGTGGGAAAACGCGGACTCAATACATTATCCACCGTGATTCATCCCTATCCGACTCAAGCCGAAATGATCAAAAAAGCGGCAGATGCCTATCGCCGCAAACTCCTCACACCCAAAAGCCGCAAACTTTTAGGATTTCTCACCAAATTTTCTTAAACCATTCACCAAGGCTTCACCGTTCATATCGGCTGAGAGTTGTTAAGCTAAGAGCGCGTTATGACCAGACGATATGCAGCCCCTATTCAATCAATCGCTCAAAGTTGAAACCCTGAATCTCACAATTGACAATCTCCCCCCTCACCTCAACGGCACGAGGTTAGTTCAACTCTCGGATCTACATTTTGACAGAGAGCGATTGTCTGAAAAGATTTTAAACCAAGCGATCGCAGCCACAAATCAAGCCGAAGCAGATTTTGTGGTGATTACAGGCGACTTCGTGACCGATGATCCCCAACCGATTTATGAACTTGCGACTCGACTGAAACAGATTGAAGCACGATCCGGCATCTATGGAATCTTGGGCAATCACGATCTCTACCATCGCGATAGCAAGCAGACGATCATGGATGCCCTTCATCAAGTCGAGATTCAAGTTCTCTGGAATGAAATCGCTTACCCGGTCGGAGAAGGACTCGCCCTTGTTGGATTAGCAGATTTATGGTCACCTGCCTACAAACAATTCGGCACAGTCTTGGAGCAACTCCCACCCGACTTACCTCGTATCGTCTTAGCCCACAATCCTGATTGTGCTGAAACACTGCAATCATGGCGCGTTGATCTGCAACTCTCAGGACATAGCCATGGCGGACAAATCATCCTCCCCCCGATCGCGAATGTTTCCGTCTTATGTGCCTACCTCTATCGCACCCTACCCAAAAAAATCAAGCACAGAATTCCAGTGCTAAGAGCCTGTTATCGAGTCATGAAACATTGGGAATGGGTTAAAGGCTTCCACCAAATTGGCGAAAACCGACTCTATGTCAATCGAGGCTTAGGCACTTATTTCCCCGGTCGCCTATTCTGCGCTCCAGAAGTGACCGTAATTACCTTAAATTGTGATTAAGCATGGGAATTGTGAATCTCAACTCACCTTCTGATCGATTTTCTTAGTCGCGTGACCATACTGACAAAGGCAGGTCAGACTTGCCTCATATTGTTCAGTGACTTGGCGTTTCCCCTGTGAATGACCTAGATTTGGAGCGACCCAAAATCTTAGTTGTAGACGATCATCCTTCAAGCCGGATGACTGCTGTTGCTTTGCTTTCTATCGAAGGCTACGACGTGGTAGAAGCCGATAGCGGCACTGCGGCATTGGCACAACTCCACCAAACTCATCCTGACTTGATCTTGCTAGATGTGATGATGCCAGGAATGGATGGATATGAAGTGTGTCGTCGGCTCAAAGAAGATGAGCTAACTCGCCTAACTCCAGTCGTTTTCATTACTGCTTTAGACGATCGACGATCGCGCTTACGTGGCATTGAAGCAGGCGGCGATGATTTTCTCACCAAGCCTTTTGATCAACTCGAACTCTCCGCACGGGTCAAATCGCTCGTCCATCAGAAACGGTTGAATGAAGATTTAGACCATGCAGAAAAGGTCTTATTCTCGATCGCAAGAACCGTTGAAAGTCGCGATCCAAATACTGGAGATCATTGCGAAAGGTTAGTCACACGTGGCAAAGCCTTTGGTGAGTTTTTAGGATTGTCGCGATCGCAGATTCGCGATTTAATGTGGGGCGGATATCTGCACGACATCGGTAAAGTGGGAATTCCCGATTACGTTCTACTAAAAAAAGGACGGCTCACTCCTGAAGAATTTCAGGTGATGAGACAGCATGTTCTAATTGGCGAAAAGATTTGTCAACCTTTACGAACCATGCGAGGAGTAGTGCCCATTATCCGGCATCATCATGAGCGCTGGGACGGCTCCGGTTACCCAGATGGATTACAGGGAGATGAAATTCCGTTTCTAGCGCAAGTCTTTCAGATTATTGACATCTACGATGCGCTCAGCAGCGAACGTCCCTATAAAAAGGCGTTTACGCCAGAAGAAGCCTTGAGAATCATTTCCGAAGAAATGAAGAAAGGCTGGCGTAACCCCGATCTGATTAAAGAATTTAGTAACTTCATTCACGCCCTTGAGATGAAATCCGACGGCGAGAAGATTTGGTTCCAGAAATACGTCAAGCCTGTTAATCGAGTTTAAGTAAAGCTGTATCAGAATTACCTAACTTTTCAGAAAGCTTGTTCTAAAATAGGCTCAAGGGTCAAGTGTATATCGCTTTGAACGCGATCGAAGATTCGTTAAGTTTGCGATTTAATCATTAATTTTGGAGGCGCGATGTTAGTCATCCTAGCGGGCGAACAACTCCTCTCACCTCAGCAAGTTTGTCAGGGCTGTTTATTAGCAGACCAAAGTGGACAGCCAAGATGGCGACAAGGGCAACTGCGCTGTGGGCAGGCAATCCTAAAATTGGGTGAAAAAATCCCCGATCAGTTTGAGTGCCAAATGGGATTCCGTGTGGCAAATATTGAGTAACAATGGAAGTGCGCTATTCTGGGCGTATCCCGATGAATCTGAACATGAACGAGGAGAATTGAGTTATGACATGGCGCGGCTCTACAACAGTGTCCGATCGCATTTTTGCTTGTCTAGTGTACCTTTTGCCTTTATTAGATGTGGTCGGCTTTGTGGGGCGGATCTTGCTGGTAACGGACTCTTTTCTCAGTCCCTTAGTTGCGATCGTGGCGATGCCGCTTGCACCTTTACTTGCAATTTACACGGGATTCATTCCATTGATCGTGTTTTTTGCGCTGTTCTTGCTGGTCGTGAGAAACGAGAATGTTCCGCACTTTATTCGATTCAATACGATGCAAGCGATTCTGTTTGGGATTGTATTGAGTCTGATTAGTATTATTTGGCAGTTTGCACTACAACCCGTTTTTGGCATGGGGCTTCTGACCCAAACGCTGTTCAACGCTGTCTTTTTAGGAACAGTCGCAGCCGTGGGTTATTCGATCGTTCAATCTGCACTGGGACGATATGCTGAGATTCCCACAATCTCAGATGCAGTCTATATGCAGGTTCGCTAATCCTGAAGCTGCGTTTGGCGAATGGGAGATCGAGTTGCGACAGAATTTTCTAGAAATCCGATGCCTTCGATTTCGACTCGAACTCGATCTCCCACCTGCATTGCTCCAACGCCTTCAGGAGTTCCAGTCAAAATCACATCACCTGGCAGCAGTGTCATCACCTGGCTGATGTAGGAGACGAGGAAATCCGGTGAAAAGACCATATTTCCGATCGAATCAGATTGAACGGGATTTTCATTGAGAAAGGTTTGGATTCTGGCATCTGGATTAATTTCTCTGACAATCCAAGGACCTAACGGGCAGAACGTATCGAAGCCTTTGGCTCGCGTCCACTGCCCATCTTTTTTTTGCAAATCTCTTGCGGTGACATCGTTCGCGATCGTATAGCCCCAAATCTTACTGTGTGCTTCTTGAGGAGTGCAATCTTTCGCGCGATCGCCAATGACCAACGCCAATTCTCCTTCATAGTCAATTCGCTCGGATTGCGGTGGGTAAAGGATCTCAGTATCTAGGGAGATCACAGTCGTGGGTGGTTTGAGAAACAAAAGTGGCTCTTGAGGCACAGGTGTTCCCATTTCAGCCGCATGACTCGCGTAGTTTTTACCCACTGCGATAATTTTAGACGGGGCGCAGGGTGCGAGCATCCGATATTCGCTCGCGTTCAATTGCAGGGAAGTGGGTTGTCCTCGATGCCAGGGAGGTGCGTCTAAGACCTGAATGGTGCGATCGATTTGCAGCAAGCCGTAATGGATCTTGTCATTGGGGGTTTGAACGCGGACGTAACGCTGTGCCATAGGAAATAATCGTGTTTTGCGGGACCGGGATAAAGAGAAGGCGACGAATCAATCGGAAACTGGTATAGAATTGTAATTCCTTGCCCTTTCATTATTGGGGTTTCCCGACTGAAATCAAGTGTTATTTGCCTGATTTGTTGGTGACGTTGATAACTCGAGAGAGCCATTCAGACCATAAGGAGTCGATTTTCATGAGTCAGTTGTACGAAACAATGTACATTTTGCGTCCAGATATTGGGGACGAGGCAGTTGATCAAGCGATCGAAAAGTATCAATCGATCTTGAAAGACAATGGTGCAGAGGTTGTAGAAACTCAGCATCGCGGCAAACGCCGTTTGGCATACGAAATTGACAGACAGCGCGAAGGCGTTTACATTCAAATGAATTTCAAGTCCGACGGCAGTCCGATCGCGCAAATGGAACGCGCAATGCGGTTGAGCGGTGAAGTGATTCGGTATTTGACGGTGAAACAAGACGAGCCGAAACCAGAAGCGGTTGAAGCTTAGATTCTAATTTATCTTCTGAAGACATCTGATGCTGTTATTTAGTGTCAGATGTTTTCATTTTCAATTAAGATTCGGAGCGCAATGATAAATTTGCGATCGGAATTGAGATGAAATTAGAGTTGTTCGATGAGAGCAAGATATTGGGTGACGGCTCGATCGACATTAAAATCTGCTGCTCGAAGTTGAATCGCCTGTGCAGAAATGGGAGATGCTAGTGCTTGCTTCATCGCTTGTGCCATTTCTTCTGGAGCTTCCAGTGAAACCAGTTGTCCCCATTCTCCTCCTGCTAGAATCTCTTCCACACCATAAGGGCAATCGGTTCCAACGATTTGACAACCACATGCCATGGCTTCAAGCAACACGGTCGGAAGTGCTTCCCAACGCGACGACAAGACAAATACACTCGCACGACTCATGTAGGGATATGGATTCGGATCAAATCCGGGTAAATCTACATCTTCTGCAATTTCCAAGTCACGAATTAAGGCTTCTAGCTCTCCTCGTAATCCTCCTTCCCCCAAAATAATTAAGCGAGCAGGCATCTGCTGACGCAGTAGTGCAAATGCGCGAATTAGCGTTGCAAAATCCTTCTGATGAGCAAACCGTCCAACTCCTAGAAATACAGGAGGTTGATTCGCTTGTAGCCAGGGATGTTTACAAGGTTCTTGTGCTTTTTCCTGGAGTGATTCGTCGATCGCAGCGTTATAGATCATCGTGAGATGATCTTTCAGTTTGAAATCGCTCTCTAAGTCACGCGCCATAGCTTGAGAGTTCGCCACTACTGCGTCTGCTTTTGGATATAACTTCCGCATCAAGAAGGGAATGAACCGACTGTTTGGTTCATCTGCGCGATCGTGATTTTTTGACAGCCCAATATGCTCTACTAAAACGAGTTTAGTCGGGACAAAAGCAATTTGTTTTGCAAGCACTGCGATCGAGTTTGTAAAAATCAGATTTGAGATCAGAACTTTCGGCTGTTCTTGCCATAAATATCGAATGAGAGGCGGCAATAATTTTAAAGCGGTCAATGTGCGGGTGCTAAGCGGCGTTTGCAGATCGATGATCCGGACATTGGAGGGAAGATCGAGTGCTAGCTTAGCAGCGGAGGCTAACACCAAATCGATCGCCTTGCCTTGCCTTGCAAGTGCATTGACTAAGTTTAGAACGACCTTTGTATCTCCACCAGATTTGTACCCTGATAAAAGGATGGCGATACGATCGTTTGATTTTTTCATTGGAGTTAGGAGAGACTAAATGACGATATCGAGTGAACTGGTTGTTAACTGGTTGCAATTTAGAAGTTCGATCGCATCCAGTATGGACATACATTAGATACGTCTAACAAACTTAGCGATCAATGACGTAACTCCATGACTGTAATGCCAGAGACTTGCAATATCGGTCGCAGGCATTTGTTTTATCTTGGACAGCGTATTCGCATCTCCTTTAATGAAATCGCTGATCACACAAGTATCAATTAGAGATCGCATCAGAACTATTCCGGCTCTTTAGGGGGAGGAAGTTCACTATAGATTATTCAACTGACTGAAGTTATCTTAGAGACTCTGCGCTTCTTTTCTTAAAAACATCCGTCTCGGCTTCCCTAAAAACCAATCCCAACTCGGCTGAATCTCCTCCAACTGATACCCCAACTTAAAATACAATCCCTTCGCCGCCTGATTTGTCTCCAGCACATGCAGATAAATATTACGATAGCCCCAACTCTTCACATAAGGCTCACACGTCAATAACAACTGCTCCGCAATCCCCTGTCGCCGAAACTCCTCCCTCACTGCCAAATTCGACAAATACACATACTGACTCGTCTTCGGCTGCCAAGGGTTCGAGCTTTTTAATCCCACCTCGACTGTCCCAACAATCAATTCATCCCGGTGCATCGTATCGATCGCAACTAGACAAGCATAATTTGAGGTCATCGATCGCGATCGACTCCGCAAATCCTCATAAATCCCCACCCGAATAATCGCACCCAACCACGGCAAAAATGGCGGATACAGCGGAAAACTATCCACCAAAATCCCCGCAATTTCGTTCAAATCCTGCGGCTGCACCGCCCGAATCCGATACCGGGTCGAAAAATCCATTTGACGCGAAGAAACGCTCACAAGCTCAGGTAACCCAACATCTCACATCCTAAATCACCCTGTCCAAAATCGGCGCAAAAAAGAACCCGCCTCACCTGAGACGGGTCTTATTCGTAAGCATCTACTTACCAATTCTCGGAGGTTCGCGGAATGCGATCGCAAAAAACAAAACCCCAAGCGCCAAAGCCAAAATCAAAATATACGCTGCAGCTTCCATGATGGTATCCCAACATAAAGAATCGAATCGGGTCTAAGCAAACTGCCTAGACCCGTTGAACCAACTAGGCTTCCGTTCTTTGAAGCGTGGTTTTGTCACCCACCTTCGCAAAACGTCCCCACTCGACTTGCTCCTCTGACAGATCCGGGTCAACCCCAGCAAACACATCCCGGAAGATGGTTCGAGATCCGTGCCAAATATGACCAAAGAAGAACAACAATGCAAAGACTGCATGACCGAACGTGAACCATCCACGTGGGCTAGTGCGGAATACACCATCCGAATTTAAGGTTTCACGATCGAACTCAAAGGGTTCACCCAACTGAGCCGCACGCGCAATGCGTTTGACCTGTGCAGGGTCAGAGATCACTTGACCATCCAACTTCCCACCGTAAATGCTTGCCGTCACACCTACTTGTTCAAAGCTGTACTTCGACTCAGCTTTACGGAACGGAATGTCAGCGCGAATCACACCATCTGCATCTTGAAGAACAACTGGGAAGTTCTCAAAGAAGTTCGGCAAGCGACGCACAAACAGCTCACGACCTTCGCTATCCTTGAACACCGGATGACCGAGCCAAGTTTGAGCAATCCCGTCTCCTTTGTTCATCTGACCTGTACGGAACAAACCACCTTTCGCTGGGCTGTTACCGACGTAGTCATAGAACGCCAGCTTCTCAGGAATTTGGTTATAAGCCTCTGATAAGCTCGCACCGTCAGCCACCGCAACTTGAACTCGACGATCGATTTCTTGTCGAAAATAGCCGCTATCCCACTGATAACGAGTCGGACCAAACAACTCGATCGGAGTCGTCGCATTGCCGTACCACATCGTTCCTGCAACCACAAAAGCCGCAAAGAATACTGCTGCGATACTACTTGACAACACCGTTTCGATGTTCCCCATTCTCAAAGCGCGATATAAACGCTCTGGCGGACGGACACTGAGGTGGAACAAGCCCGCAATAATGCCGACAATTCCCGCCGCAATGTGGTGAGCAACGACCCCGCCTGGATTAAACGGATTAAACCCAGCCGGACCCCATTCAGGCGCAACAGGCTGAATATGCCCTGTCACCCCATACGCATCCGATACCCACATCCCCGGACCAAACAATCCGGTTTGGTGGAATGCACCGAAGCCAAAACAAAGTAATCCAGACAAAAACAAATGAATTCCAAACATCTTCGGCAAATCGAGTGCAGGCTCACCTGTACGCGGATCGCGGAAAAGTTCTAAATCCCAATAAACCCAATGCCAGCAAGCTGCTAGGAACAGCAAGCCCGATAAAACGATATGGGCAGCCGCAACGCCCTCAAACGACCAGAAGCCTGGATCGGTGACGGTTTCGCCTGTGACGCTCCATCCACCCCAAGAAGAAGTCACGCCCAATCTTGCCATAAACGGCAAGACAAACATGCCTTGTCTCCACATGGGATTCAAAACTGGATCGCTTGGATCAAAAATCGCAAGCTCATAAAGCGCCATTGATCCCGCCCAACCTGCAACCAGCGCGGTATGCATCAGGTGAGTCGCAATCAACCGCCCCGGATCATTCACCAGGACTGTATGTACGCGGTACCAGGGTAGTCCCATTGACTACTCTCCTCCTCTAAATTACGTCTACTGCAACGCTTCTTTCAGCCTTTTGTTAAAGTGCCTAATATGGGTAACTTTACCAGATAAGGCATCGTGTAACCCCGCCGTTTCTGATGATCCAGCCATTCCTTAGAATGTGAATCGGCAGTATGACAAGGAATTCATAAAAAATGAAAGTGTATAAAGAAGTGTAACCAGTGTTAGAAGCGATTGCAAGCGAATCGTAATCGACTAGAATTTTGACGATCGCACGTTGCAATACTTAACTATTCTTAACTTTCGAGCCAATCTGGGTTACAAATAAGAGAAGACTAACCCTATTCTCTTCGAGAGGAAGACTATGCAACCCGCAGATACTGATCTTCAAGCGTTCTCTGAAGCCCAACCTGAAGCGGTCGCTGCTCCTGAACCGCCGAAGCCCGCTTTCCAGTCTGCCAGCATCAAATTTGTCAAAGAGGACAAAGAGGTGGTTGCATCTCAAGGCGCGAATTTGCGGATCAAAGCGATCGAAAACCAAGTCGATCTCTACACCTTCAGCGGCAAACTCATGAACTGCGGAGGCTACGGGCAATGTGGAACCTGCATCGTTGAAATTGTCGAGGGCATGGAAAACCTTTCCCCTCGCACTGCATTTGAAGAGCGCAAATTAAAGAAAAAACCCGCTTCTTATCGTCTCGCTTGCCAAGCCTTAGTCAATGGTGAAGTCAGCGTCAAGACGAAACCCTAATGGATGGTATCCTAAAGAGTGTTGATGCCGAGTTTAGAAGGGATCGGGCTTTATGCAAGTTAATGAATTGGGATTTATTGCGTCGATTTTGTTTGTGCTTGTGCCAAGCGTGTTTCTGCTGATTCTTTATATCCAAACCGCCAGCCGCCAGCCTAAAGACGAGTAACAAAACTTTACGATTTCACTCAGAAAAGCGCCAGGGAGTTTCATCTCTAGCGCTTTTTACTTTACTCAGCCAAATCAGCGTCATCTTCAGATTCTACAATCAGATTTCTTAGAAATTCCTGCAAGCGCATCCGATGGATGTAGGGCCATCCTCCACTTGCCTCAATATCTTTTAATAGCGAATAAAGTGCCTGACGATTGCTTGGCAAAGACTCTTGAAACAATCCCTCACGGATTTCACGATGGAGGGTTTCTAGAACTCTAAGCAACGCCAGTAGCGCGATTCCGTCCTCCTTGGAGTCCTGGGCGATCGCACGAACCTCCTGAGCAACGCGATCAATCTCCTGCGATCTCGCCTGTTCATTCAAGGCAGGTTCTCTAAACATCACATCATCATTCATGAAATTCGTTCCTAGATAGGCAAGGATTTGGATGGGAGCAACTTAATACGGTACTGCTTTTTGACAATTCTGTTCGTTCTCCGTAAGCACCCTAATCGTTCCGCATCGACTTTTCAACCTGCGATCGCGCTCGATTCTTAAAAAGTTTACGAATATCTGTAAAATGCTATGAGAGGTTCGATCAGAGCCACCCCAGAATTTATTAGAAACTCCATGAGATCTGACAGCAGTTTAGAGCGCGATTCAAAGAATTACTCCCCTGGATTGACTTCTTTGAACTTTACGCCCGAACACACTGGCAGAGATTTGACATTACTTTGAGGTTGACCATGAGGTATCGCGCTTTTATTGTGACACTGTTGGCGTTCTGCCTGAGTGTTTTGACCGCTTGTAGTGAAGCTCCCGCTGCCAGTACGGAAGGCTTAACCTACGAGCAAACACAGGCTTGGCAAATAACTGCCCCCAAATTGAAGCTACATCTCGCGGCTCAATTCCGATTGAAGGTGGCAAGACCTACTCAATCACCGGATTGTGTCTGCAACCAACATCCTTCTTCGTCAAAGAAGAAACCACCAGCAAGCGTCGCGAAGCTGAGTTTGTCCCAGTCAAGCTGATGACTCGCTACACTTCCTCGATCGATGCAGTTTCAGGAACCCTGAAAGCAAACTCTGATGGCAGTTTAACCTTCACTGAAGAAGATGGTCTTGACTTCCAAGCCATTACAGTTCAGCTTCCTGGTGGCGAACGAGTGCCATTTCTGTTTACGATTAAGGGCTTAGTTGCAACTACCGATCCAGGGTCTTCGAGCATCAACACCTCGACCGACTTTACAGGTGATTTCCGCGTTCCGTCTTATCGGACATCAAACTTCCTCGACCCGAAAGGTCGCGGTCTGACCACAGGGTATGACAATGCAGTTGCACTTCCTGCGTCGGCTGACTCCGAGGAATTGAGAAAGGAAAACGTTAAGCGCTTCCAACTGGATAAAGGAACGATTTCGCTGCAAGTTGCGAAAATCGACAGTGCTTCGGGCGAGATTGCAGGAACGTTTGAAAGCGAACAGCCTTCAGAAACCGATATGGGATCTCGTGAAGCAAGTGACGTGAAAATCCGTGGATTGTTCTATGCGCGAGTCGCACCTGCTGCTTAGTTAACTACAAGAAGCCGCACAACTTAGTGCGATCACAACTCAAAAGACTTAATTTTATGGGGCGAAATGCCCCATTTTTATTGTTTATTCTAAGAGGTGAAAAATAATTCTAATCTTGATGAAAAATTAGGCTAAAAAGTGATGAAGATCACCGTAGCTGGACGTTCCGTGGAAATGCAGTTGTAGCAAATTCGCTTCAAGAAATAAGTTTTAAGAGTCACAGAAAATAAATAAGAAACGCTGTTTCACGGTAATTTCATTTTCTTGTGATTTCTGTCTAGCTGTGATTCTACCCTCACAGGTTGGATTAGAAGAACGGTTCGATTTCTTCTTGAGCTTTTGCGCCAAATACTGAAATTCGTCATGCCTAATCCTGTCTCTACCGATCTAAGAAGCGAAACTTTAGAACTGCTCCGTAAATATCAACTCTCATCCTCTGCTGCTGTTCGGAATCAATTGGTTGAACTGAATATTGGACTGGTGAGAAAGGAAGCTCATCACTGGATGAATCAGTGTACCGAGAGCTACGACGATTTGCTTCAAGTTGGATGTATTGGGCTGATCCGAGCGATCGAGCGATTTGACATGTCGAAAGGTCATGCGTTTAGCTCATTTGCGATTCCCTACATTCGAGGCGAAATTCAACACTATCTGCGGGATAAAAGCCCTTCGGTGAGAATTCCACGTCGCTGGCAAGCACTACAACGCCAAGCCGCTCACATCGTTCGTGATTTTCAGGCAGAACAGCGGCGACCTCCAACTGATATAGAAATTGCCGCGGCGTTAGAGATCTCAATCTCAGAATGGCAAGAAATTCGACTTTCAGTACAAAATCGCGCGCTTTTAAGTTTGGATGCCCCTGTCGGCGATGAAGAAGGAACGGCGTTTCTCGGCGATCTCGTTCCCGATTTGCGATATCGGAGTTTTCAACTGGCACAGGAAGATCAAATTCGGCTTCAGCAAGCTCTCGTTCAACTAGAACATCGTACCCGTGAAGTTTTGGAATTCGTGTTTCTATATGACCTGACTCAAAAGGAGACGGCTGAACGGCTAGGAATTAGTGCAGTAACTGTTTCACGCCAAGTGAAGAAAGGGCTTCAGAAACTCCAGACCATCATGGTTTGCAGCGAAGTCTAATTGAATACTCTCTCCGAAAATTCGCTCAAAAATTGAGGATCAGTAGAAAATTGATTGAATTTGGGCACACTTGCACTAACTGAATCGTTCTCTGCTGCGGGTCAATTTCACGCTTGTACTGCGAACGGTGATCCAGGCGAATTTTTAAGTCGAATTTTTGGAGTGGTCATGAGCAAGCGGTTTACACAGCAAATCACAGCCCGAATCCCCAAAGGAGCGCTGGTACTTTGCGTCGGTGCATTAACAGTCTGGATGGGTGGCTGTACAGTCGGTGAAGATCCAACGGTAACAAGTACCAGCCCAACTCCCGCCGCATCGCCTTCAACCCCTGCCCAGGCTTTCGCAAAGCCCACTGTTCCAGAAAAGGATAAGAAAGACGTGGCAACCGGAAAAGCAGGGAAGGTTGCAGGTCTATTGCAATCAACCGATCCAGCAGAGCGGGCGAGACAGGTTCAACGCGGAATCGATACGAAAGGCAAAGATCCATTTTCGAGCATTCCCCCAATTGTTTCTTTTAAGGTTCCAATTAAATTGCCTGAAAGTGCCAATCAGCCCAGTTCAACATCCCCAACTCCTGATGTTGGCAATCGTCCAGTTGCATCGCGACCTTCTAGAGCTTCTCGTCCTAATCCAAAGGTTGCAATTGCAAAACCTCCTGAAAAATCGCCAATCAAATCGCTACCTCCTCTCCCCGATCCGACGCTTGCCAAATCAGTTCAGGTGACAGGTGTGATTGTCGTTGCAGGAGTGCCACAAGCGATTATCCAAGCCCCGAATGAAGCAACAAGTCGCTATGTTCAGGCAGGACAACGGATTTCAAATGGACAAGTTTTAGTCAAGCGCATCGAAATGAATAATGGGTCAGACCCGATCGTGATTCTAGAGCAGAATGGAGTAGAAGTGGCTCGTGCTGTCGGAAGCCCTCCGGTTGCTCCAAGTTCGCCCGCTGCACCTACGGCATTAGTTCCGAATTCAACTTTCAGTTAAAAGTCACAACGATTTGCAACAGCCTTCGCGCAGCTTCAGGAGACAAACGCTAGAGTAGAAACACTTGTTTTCTAGCATGATTTTCTGAAGTTGCTTTGTATATGACAGCAAATGCTTCTGAGTTCGATGAGTTTTTAACGTCTTTCTTTCCAACTCCTCAAGCAACTCAAGATACAGAGTTGCTACGACAGATTGGATTTCTTCCTGGATTGAAAGAAATGCTGACAGTGCGCCAAGTCCATGCACTAGAACACGCAACGGTATGGATTTTAAGCGGCTTGCCTGATCGGCGAATTGCTTCTGAGACTGGGTGGGAAGATAATAGCAACTTGGGCGGGTTGTCCACTGAGCAAGGGTTTTATCTATATGGGCAGGCAACTACGGCGGATGTGAGACGTGCCGTGAATCAAGCTTTGTCTCGGATTACCCAAGGGGAATGGAATCTTGCAGTCCATCCTCGCTGTGGTACAAATCTTTCGGTGGGGATGCTGCTGACCGCTTCAATCGCGTTTGGATTTCATTTATTGCTGCCGCGCACTCCGATCGAGCAATTATTGGGGTTTGGATTTGCTGCAACAACTGCTGCACAAATTACACCCGAGTTAGGGCGATTTGTACAGCAGTACATCACAACAGCAGTTCCATTTAATTTGAGCGTGCGAGAGGTGTCGATCGTTCAAGATTCTTTGGGTCGTCCGGCTCACTTTGTGCGAGTCGAATGGATTGATGTCTAAAGTCCAGCAATCATTCCGCCTAGAAGAAGGAACCCAATCCAGACATTCTGCTTGAAGCTAAAAGCGTAGAACGGATGCGGAATTGAAGGTTGAATAAGCTTGTAAGACTGCCATGCCCAAGCGATCGTCCCAATGCCCAAGGTTCCCCAATACCAGTAATTCAGTCTCATGACTAAACCCAATTTTGCGAGAATTAATACTGTTCCAACATAAAATGCTGCGATCGCATAAGGGGCATATCGACCAAAAAATAATGCACTGGATTTAACCCCAATTCGCTTGTCATCTTCGCGATCGGACATTGCGTATACGGTGTCAAACCCTAATGTCCAAAGCACCGTTGCGCCCCAAAGTAACCACATGGGTTGAGTCAGACAAGCCAGATTTGACACAGTATTACAACTAACAGCACTCCAACTAATCAGAACCGCAAATCCCCAAGCGATCGACAAAACTAATTGTGGGATAGGAAAAACTCGTTTCGCAGCTGGATAGAGCAAAATGACAGGAACTGCGGCAACGCAGAGCCAGAAGGTGAGTGGATTCAGAAATACGGCTAGTCCTGCGGCACACAGAAGTGAGATGATCCCAACCACAATTCCGACTTTTACGGAGAGCGCTTTTGAAGCGAGGGGGCGATCGCGCGTCCGTTCTACATGGGGGTCGATGTTGCGATCCCACAGATCATTTGCAACACAGCCTGCTGCACTGGTCGCTAAAGTTCCTAGAATAATAATGACAACTAATAATGCAGGTGGTTCACCATTTGCAGCGAGAAATACAGCCCCACGCCAAGTACCAGCGCCCTTCAGGCTTATGCCAGCGTAGAAGTCGTGCAATGATGCGCCAAGTCGGTTCTGGAGATTGATTCGGCTGAGTCCACATAAAATTCTGTCGATCGCAAGTCTATAAAAAGAACTTAGCGCGGTTTCTGTATAAAGATTCGCCGAATTGCTCAGGAATTGCGGTAAAACCTTAGTTTAGAAACAGTCTTGCATTTCGTGTTCCCATTCTCACCGTCCACGTAGCCACTTAGTCAGTCGCAGTCCGCCTAATCTCATGGTTAATTCCATCTCGAAATCTCAAAATAATCCTGTGACGCTTCCTATCATTCCTCCTGATCAAGACCGCATCCTCGCCGCGATCGATGTCGGTACGAATTCGATTCATATGGTGATTGCTCGCATTCAGCCTCGTCTCCCCGCATTTACGATCGTCGGGCGCGAAAAAGCAACGGTGCGATTGGGCGATTTCTGTAAAAATACAGGTGAATTGTCTGAAGAGGCGATGGAGCGTGCCATGTCGGCGCTTCGGCGCTGTCAGGATGTCGCAAAAAGTGTCAATGCGGAACAGGTGATCGCAGTTGCCACGAGTGCGGTGCGAGAAGCGCCGAATGGACAGGCATTTCTGCAACGGATTGAGGATGAGCTTGGACTTTGGGTAAATTTAATTTCGGGAACGGAAGAAGCTCGACGGATTTATTTGGGTGTTCTGTCGGGCATGAGTCTTGACAACCAACCGCATGTGATTGTCGATATTGGTGGCGGTTCGACTGAGTTGATTTTGGGCGATGGGCATGAGCCTCGAACTTTAAGTAGCACAAAAGTTGGGGCTGTACGACTGACGGCTGAGCGGGTCAAAACTGATCCAATTAGCTCAACTGAATTTCACGGGCTGCAAGCTTACATTCGGGGGATGTTGGAGCGATCGATTGAAGATCTTCAAGCCAATATTAAACCTGGAGAACGTCTGCGAATTGTCGGCACATCTGGCACGATCGAGACTTTAGTCGCGTTAAATGCTCGTGAGAAACTTGGAACAGTTCCAACTCCGCTCAATGGGTGCGAGATGTCCGTTAAGGATTTGCGGGATTGGGTGAATCGGCTGCGAAAAACGAGTTTAGCGGAGCGTTTAGCAATTCCAGGATTAAATGAGCGACGGGCAGAAATTATTTTGCCTGGGGCAATGATTTTGCTAGAAGTGATGACGCAATTGGTGGCGGATTCGATCGTCATTTGTGAGCGATCGCTGCGCGAAGGCGTGGTTGTCGATTGGATGGTATCGCATGGGTTGATTGAAGATCGATTGCGATATCAGAAATCAGTCCGTGAGCGAAGTGTACTGAAAACGGCTCAGAAATATCAAGTCAATCTGGCGCATAGTGAAAGAGTCGCAGAATTTGCTTTGAGCTTGTTTGATCAGACTCAGGGCAAGCTGCATTCTTGGGGAGAGGAAGAGCGAATGCTATTGTGGGCAGCCGCGATTTTACACAACTGCGGACATCATGTTGGACATTCTTCGCATCACAAGCATTCTTACTATCTCATTCGTCATGCTGAACTGTTGGGCTTTACAGAAATGGAGATTGAGACGATCGCAAATCTTGCTCGTTATCATCGCAAAAATGCGCCAAAGAAACGCCATGAAACCTATCGCAATCTCACAAGTAAACATCATCGCCGAGTCGTTGAGCAACTTCATTCATTATTGCGATTAGCGGTTGCGTTAGATCGTCGCCAAATTGGGGCAATTCAATCTGTTGAATGTCGTTTTGATGGAACACAACGAAGTTTCCAGTTATTACTGAAACCAACTAAACTGGACGATCCTTGTTCACTCGAATTGTGGAGTTTGGATTTTAGGAAAAGCGAGTTTGAGACAGAATTCAATCTCAAACTCACTCCTATTTTGCAAGTAGATTAAGCAGGTTGATTTAGTATCACATCTTGATAACTTCCTGAGCTAATGATCTGCCCTTTTTCGAGTTGATAGATACGATCGCAATGCTCGATCGTAGAAAGCCGATGTGCAATGATAATAATCGTCTTTTCCCCGCCTAAAGACTTCACTGCTTCACTCACCAAACTTTCAGTTTCATTGTCAAGTGCAGCGGTTGCTTCGTCTAAGACAATAATTTGGCGATCGTGATATAAGACTCGCGCAATTCCGATTCGCTGCCGTTGCCCTCCTGACAATCTCACCCCTCGTTCTCCAATTCGAGTTTGCAAACCTTGAGGTAAATCCTTGATCAATTCAGTAAGTTGAGCCGCTTGAATCGCTTGCATCATTCGTTCTTGATCCATTAAATGATCAGGCACACCGAATGCAATGTTACGGGCTAAAGTATCGTCGCTTAAGAAGATAGTTTGAGGAACATAGCCGATTAAATTCTGCCAAGCTCTTAAGTTTCGATAGACAGAATAACCATCGATTTTGATGTCTCCATTTGTTGGAATGAGAAGTCCCAAAATTACATCAACTAAGGTTGTTTTTCCAGCACCTGATCGACCGATTAGTCCGATCGATTCTCCCTTTTTAAGGGTGAGTGAAATTTCCTTAAGTGCATCTTCTTCGACTCCTGGATATCGATACTCAATTCGCTCTAGGCTCACCTGATTTGCGAATACAAGACTCGAACCCTGTTGTGATTGAGTTGGCAATTCAAATTTCTCTAATCCCTTTAAATCAGAATAAAGTCGATCGAGCGT
>JALOOO010000156.1 GCA_025454375.1 Leptolyngbya sp. Prado105
GTTTTGCGCCATCTTATCGAGGCAACAGAAGATTCACATCCGTTGTAAAACTTTAATCGGCGTTACAACTTATAGTAAGTCCATCTGTGGATATACCCAAATTGATAGAAATCAGTCCCCTTGGTAGAGATAGTAAAAATCCACGATCGATAAAACAGTGAATAAGGTCAGTTTGTTTCGCTCCCTTTCATTGCTATGTATCCCCTAGAACAAAGTCCGATCGCTCAAGTCCAGGTTGTACAAGCTCCGTCTAGTCGTACTTCTACGCCATCTGCTCCCCCTCAGCAAGACGGGGCAATGGTGTTGATTCCACTTTGCTTTATCGCGATTTGGGTGGGGCTAATCTATGTGATTGCGGATACTTGGAAGTACAACCAAAAATCGAGTCGGATCAGCCGTGAACTCGCTCGGCTTCCCTGTAAGAAATGTCAGTTCTTTAGTAACAATCATTACATCAAATGCGCTGTTAATCCTCACGTTGTAATGACACCCCACGCAAATGAGTGTCAAGACTATCGCTCAAAAAAGAATAGTCGTTAGCTAAAAACTTGCGGTTTCTCGTAAATTTCAAAAAAACTCTGCCCATACTGAGTCTTAACAGTCGAACTATATTCCTTAAATTATTACGACTGAAGTTAACTACTGGGTGAGTGAGGCAGAATCCGCTATGAGTTATGAGTTACAGGTGAACGCTCCGACTTTTGATGCAGCACTATTTGGGCGAGTGACGCAATGGATTCGGAGATCGAAAAGTTTATCTGAACTTTTAGCTGTGATCTCGCAGGAGGTCGGCACTGTTCTCAAGTGCGATCGCGTCAAGATCTATCAGTTTAATGCGGACGAGACTGGAACAGTCGTTGCAGAATGGATTCGCGAACAGCGCTTACCTTCGTTACTTGGATTGACTTTCCCAGCAGATGATATTCCTACTGAAGCGCGAGAATTGTTTGTAAAAACGGGCGCAAGGTCGGTTGTCAATCTAGGTGATCGTCAAATCGGACAAAGTGGAATCGATCCAAATGCGCCGGATGAAATCCGCTATCGTCCGCTGAATTCCTGTCATGCGGAATATCTCAGCGCCATGGGCGTTCAGTCTTCTCTCGTGATTCCAATGCTGCAAGAAGAGACGCTGTGGGGCTTGTTTGTGATTCACCAGACTGACGCACGATCGTTCTTAGAGTCGCAAGTAAATACAGTTCAGATGGTGGTAGATTTACTTGCTGTGGCGATCTCGCAGTCAGAATTGATTGAACAGGCGCGCGCGCGGGCAAATCGCGAGTCGGTTCTGAACCAAATTAGTGGTCTGCTGCATTCGCTTTCGACGATCGAACTGCAAACCGCTTTAGATAAAACAGTTGCAGCATTTCGTGGATCAGGCGGTCGATTGTGGATCGCTGCCAAGTCGTTGAGCTTTGAGTGCGGCAGTCAGCCAAATATTCCCGAGTTGGCAGCATTTTCACAGCTAGAAAAATATAGTGCTTGGCAAGAGAGATTTCAATCTGAGCAAGATTCGATTTGGGCGATCGCGGATCTGTACAAAGAATCTGCTCTGAGAAATCTTCAGCCTGCGTTTCGAGCCAGTAAAATTCGAGGAGTCCTGATTCTGCCCTTGTGGTATCGACGTGAATTGCTAGGCTATTTGACAATCTTTCGAGATGAGATTGAGACAGAAATCCTGTGGGCGGGGCAAGTTGATCCAGACCAGCGACAACTTTATCCGCGTCAGTCGTTTGAGGTGTGGTGCGAGTCTCGGCGGGGTCAGACCGAGCCTTGGACAGTAGGAGAGATGGAGCTAGGACATGCGATCGCGCATCAATTTTCGACAGCGATTCAGCAGTATGAGACGCATCAACAACTGCAATTGCTCAATGCAAATTTGGAGCGACAAGTTCAAGAACGCACTGCTAAATTGCAGCAAGCTACTGAGCAACAGCAGGTGTTGTTTAATGTCGTGACGAACATGCGGAGATCGTTGCAGTTTGAGACAATGTTTACGACAGTAACTCAGGAATTAAGACAATCGCTGAATGTCGATCGCGTCTGTATCTACCAGTTTGATTTCAGCAGTCAGTACAATTCCGGCGAGATCATTGCTGAAGATGTCGTTGCAGGATTTCCAGTTTCTCTCGGTGCGAGTATAGCCGATCGCTGCTTTGGAGAACAGTATGCAACGCTATATCAAAATGGGCATGTGAGTGCTACCTCAGATGTGAATTTACTAGAAATTGACCCTTGCGATCGAGAAATCCTGACGCAATTTGCGATTCGTGCCGCTATCATTGCGCCGATTTTGCGCGGGAATGAACTCTGGGGATTGCTCTGTGTGCATCAATGCGATCGCCCACGAGATTGGACAGAGCAAGAAGTGCAATTTGTTAGCCAGGTTGCAACACAGTTGACGATCGGACTAGAACAAGCTGATTTGCTCTTGCGTACCCAGAATCAAGCCCAGCAGATTAGAGCGACGCTGAATGCGTTGCAGCATACTCAAGCCCAGCTAATTCAAACCGAAAAGATGTCTAGCTTGGGACGATTAGTTGCAGGCGTTG
This sequence comes from Leptolyngbya sp. Prado105, assembly GCA_025454375.1. GTDB lineage: Bacteria > Cyanobacteriota > Cyanobacteriia > Leptolyngbyales > Leptolyngbyaceae > Leptolyngbya. Next base: position 2,550 of record JALOOO010000156.1, read on the forward strand.
CCCATGAGATTAACAATCCTGTAGGCTTTATTCATGGCAATCTCAATCACCTCAACCAATATGCGTCAGATATGCTGCTGCTGCTCGAAACCTATCAGGCTGCCTATCCTGAACCTAAATCGACCGTCGTTGATTGTATAGAGAGGATTGATCTCGATTTTATCTCTAAAGATTTGCCGAAAACGATCGCATCAATGCAAAGTGGAACAGATCGGATTCGTGAGATTGTGCTATCGCTTCGCAATTTTTCTCGCTTGGATGAAGCGGGAATGAAGTTTGTGGACATTCATCAAGGCATCGAAAGCACCCTTTTAATTGTGCAACATCGGTTAAAAGAGATCGAGGTCATCCGGCAATATGATCAACTCCCGCCCGTTGAATGTCATGCAGGACAGTTAAATCAGGTATTTATGAATTTACTAAGTAATGCGATCGACGCACTCGAAACAACCGAAAATCCAGTTCTCCGCATTCAGACCAAATTCATCGAAAATAGTCGAGTGTTAATTGCAATCTGTGACAATGGTTGTGGAATTTCCCCCCAAATCCGATCGCAGATTTTTGACCCATTCTTTACGACGAAAACGATTGGAAAAGGCACGGGTATGGGACTTGCGATTAGCTACGAGGTGATCGTGAATGACCATCACGGAATGCTGGACTATCATTCTGAACCTGGACAAGGCAGTGAATTTTGGATTGAGATTCCGATTCGTCAAAGCATTTCTGCATGAAAGCGAATGTGATCTTCAATCCAGGAAGCGATGAAGGAGTAGCTGTGATCGTAGCCCTCTTGGAATCTTAGATTTAAGGGTTGTCCAACTTCTTCGCAAGCTTTCTGGAACACAGTCGGCAAAAGCTGATTTGAAAGAAATTTGTCTTCGCTACCTTGATCGATCAGAATCGTCTGTGGAAATTTTCCAACGCGCACCAGTTCACTCGCATCATACGATCGCCATGCTTCCTGATTCGCTCCTAAGTAGTTTGAGAATGCTTTTTGTCCCCACTGACATTGCATCGGCGCACAGATTGGAGCGAATGCAGAGACAGATTGATAGCGATCGGGATTTCGCAATGCACAGATTAAGGCACCATGTCCACCCATCGAATGTCCGGTGATACTTTGTCGATCGCTGACTGGAAAGTTTGCTTGAATTAGCTCTGGCAGTTCATCCACGATGTAGCTATACATTCGATAGTACTGGCTCCAAGGGTCAACTGTTGCATCAAGGTAAAATCCTGCACCTGTTCCGAAGTCCCAATCCTCTTCTTCGCCAGGGATGCCTGTACTGCGGGGACTTGTATCGGGTGCAACCAGGATCAATCCATACTTTGCAGCAAATTGTTGCGCGCCTGCTTTGGTCATAAAGTTCTCTTCGGTGCAGGTTAAGCCAGAGAGAAAATAGAGAACAGGCAGCGATCGCTCTTTTGCTTGGGGAGGGAGGTAAATGGCAAATTTCATCGAAGAATTGCAAGCGATCGAGGCATGGGAGTAAACTTCGATCGAGCCTCCAAAGCATTTGGTTTGGCTGAGTAGATCCATATTTTCTAAAAAGTTACAACAGAGCGAATGACTTCTCCTCGGTGCATCAGATCGAAGGCTTGATTGATTTGGTCGATCGGTAAAATTTTCGACACCAGATCATCAATATTGATCTTACCGTCCATATACCAATCTACAATCTTCGGCACATCGGTTCGACCTTTCGCACCACCAAATGCTGTGCCTCTCCAGACTCGTCCAGTCACGAGTTGAAACGGTCGAGTACTAATCTCCTGCCCTGCACCTGCTACACCAATAATAATGCTCTCACCCCAACCTTTATGACAGCATTCTAGAGCCTGCCGCATCACTTTAGGATTGCCAATACACTCAAATGAATAGTCGGCTCCGCCTTTCGTCAGATCGACGAGATAAGGAACCAAATCACCTTCGACTTCACTAGGATTGACAAAGTGTGTCATGCCGAGCTTTTCTGCTAGCTCCCGCTTACTAGAATTAAGATCGACTCCAACAATCATATTTGCCCCAACCATTCGAGCCGCTTGTATCACATTTAACCCAATGCCACCTAAGCCGAATACAACAACATTGGCACCGGGTTCAACTTTGGCAGTATTGATTACCGCACCAATTCCGGTTGTAACGCCGCAGCCGATGAGACAAACTTTCTCAAACGGAGCATCTTCGCGGATTTTTGCCACTGCGATTTCTGGTAAGACTGTGTGATTCGAGAAGGTCGAAGTGCCCATGTAATGCAGAATCGGCTCCCCTCCAATCGAAAATCGGCTCGTCCCATCTGGCATCACGCCCTTGCCTTGCGTCGATCGAATTGCCTGACAGAGATTTGTTTTTCCGCTGAGGCAGTACTCGCAATTGCGACATTCTGGCGTGTAGAGCGGAATGACGTGATCACCAGGTTTGACGCTTTTCACACCTTCGCCCACTTCGACAACAACGCCTGCCCCTTCATGCCCCAAAATTGCTGGAAATAATCCTTCGGGATCGGCTCCAGAAAGTGTGTAAGCATCGGTATGACACACTCCAGTCGCTTTAATTTCGACTAAAACTTCTCCCGCTTTTGGCGCTTCGAGTTGAACAGTTTCAATTTTCAGCGGTTCTCCCGCTTTATAAGCAACAGCGGCTTTAGTGTCCATATCTTCACGTGTCAAATCTCAAATCGAAGTGTAACGCTGGTCTATTGAAGTCGGCTCACTCTGGTAAAAAATCGTTGTATTCCGCAAACATTGCAGCAATTTCCGATCGCACTCGATCGCGCACGGTATCAGGCGCAACGATCACACAATCTTTTCCATAGGGCAAGATTTCCCGGAGTAACCAAAAGGTACTAGAGGTCTGACGTTTGACGATTTTGATGCCTGATTCCCATTCCACAGACCGATCGGCTGGGCGAGACTGATAGGCGAATGCGAGTCCTCCAGATAGTTGCATTTCGACTTCGATCGTATCTAATCCCGACTTCCATTTTCCGCTCAGGCGGCTGACGGCTGCTTCTGAAATGCGATCGAGTCGTAATGTCCAATTATGGTGGAGGGCTGGGATGTCATGATTGCCTTCTGTTTCTTCGCACCAGCATTCTAGATAATGCCGCTTTTCTCGAAATTTTACCTGTGCGAACCGAATCGAGAATGTTAATAGTCGATCGGCTGCATCCCGATAGGCAAGCTGGAAGGGTTGCTCTTGTCGAATGAATTGATCGATTTGCGATCGCCATGCTGAGATCGGTTGATGGATCATCTGCTCTAGCTCTTGGCGCAGGGGTAAGGTGAGTTCGCTGCGTTCGAGGAGGAGTTGTGCGATCGTGGTTGCGGGTTCTGTTTGTCCTGAATCGATTAGGGCTTTCATTGCTTGCTGCAATGCCTGGATGCGGTCTTGTGACCAATCGTGGTTGCGCTCGATTTTGAGTTCGCGTTGAGCGATCGCTTTGACAAGTCGGGAGATATTCGGTTCGTCTCCCCAGGTCATGCCGTGTTCTTTCGCTAACTCAATGAGTTGCTGTTTGTCTCGCTCTGAAATCGAGAGTGTGATCGACTGTCCTTTTCGAGTCATATAAAGTGTACGGACACTTTATCCGTAAGATAGCTTGTCAACTTCTATTCTGAGTGTCAATATAGATTCATTCAACTCATTACGGACACTTTTTCGAGTCATGTCCGACTACACCATTACACTAAAACCGATTTATTCGGCTCCTGCTGATCCGATTCCAGGGCTAAAGTTGCCACAAGATTGGGTGACGGTTGCATGGCATCAAGCGGCAACACTAGAAGCGCTTCAGAATCCAGAAATTGATGTTGTCATCAATACAGCGATGACTGGAGATGGGAAAAGCTTGGCAGCTTATCTCAGAACATTTCAGGAGTATTATTGCGCGATTGGGCTTTATCCGACGAATGAACTCGCCCGTGATCAGGAAAATCAAATTCGGCAATATATTGCAGCATTTCAGCCAGAGCATGAACCGCGAATTAATCGCTTAAGTGGTGCAGAGCTAGAGATTTATGCTGAAACAGAAGCACTAAATAAAGCAGCAGCGATCGCGACTCGAACTGGACAGTCGGAGATTCTCGTGACGAATCCTGATATTTTTCACTATATTTATCGGGGCGCATATGTTCTAAAAGGGGATAGTCCTGATAAGCTTTGGAATCGGATCGATCGCAATTTTGATCTCTTCATTTTTGATGAGTTTCATGTGGCGGGTGCGCCTCAGATTGCTAGCATTCTCAATACTTTGCTTCTGATTCGATATACAAGTGGGCTGCAACGAAGGAATGCACCTGCTAAGAAATTTCTCTTTCTTTCTGCAACACCTGATGAGCAACTGATTAAACGACTAGAAGCAGCAGGTTTTCGCTGTAAAGTGATTGATCCATTGCGAGAAAGTAAGTATCAATTTCCAGAAACAATAGAAGAGCGAAATAAGCTTGGATCTGAGCATTGGCGGCAAATTGCTCGATCGATAACGCTGCATATTCAAGCAATTGAACCGAACCCGAAAGCTTCCGAAACTTGGCTTAAAGAAGCTGCTCATCTAATTTTGGCTCAGTTTCAAGAGCATCCCGGTAGTAAGGGAGCAATTATTCTCAACTCGATCGCTGCGGTGAAGCGGTTAACGCCTTTTTTTGCTGAGCTATTGCAACCTCATGGCTTTACAGTAAGCGAGAATACGGGACTATCGGGAAAAAGCGATCGCGAAACTTCCCTACTAGCAGATTTAATTTTAGGAACTAGCACGATCGATATTGGGGTAGATTTTAAGATCAATTTTCTGATTTTTGAATCGTCGGATGCAGGTAATTTTATTCAACGGCTTGGAAGATTGGGAAGACATGATGGCGATAAGCAGCCGTTTGATGGTTTTACAGCTTATGCGCTTGTGCCGAACTTTCTTGCAGAGCGACTTTTTGAGGGAGATTCGCCATCTTTAGAAGCGGGTAAGACTTACGATCGTCCTTTTTTCCATGAAACGATTCGGACACAGTATCGCCGGATTAATGATTTTCGTGGCTACTACAAGCGATGGGGCGCGGTTCAGTCGTTTCAACTTGCGTATGATTTGAACGATCGGACAATTCGGCAACAGTATGCTGAGAGTCGTCAGCAGTTTCAGAAAGCTTGTGAAACTGTGTTTGAAACAAGTTTGAAAAAGGTTCGAGGTCATATTCGAGGTTGGTGGGAGGATTGGCAGCGATTGTCATCAGGTAAACCGGGGAATCCGATCGCGAATGATGCTTGTAGTTTTAGAGGGTCGAGTCCTTTGCAGTGTGGGCTTTATGATTTGACTGAAAGTAACGAAAGCGATCGCTTCAAAACTTATGATTTGCCAGGAATTCTTGGAAATTTGGAGATTGAGATGCTGACAAAAGCAGAATTTATGAGAATGTTGGAAGCGGTAGAACAGAGGTCGGGTCAAGCGATTCCGAAAGGGAGATTTGCTCACTGTCTTGCATTTATGAAGCTTAAGGCGTATCGAGAGGAGCGGGTCAATTGGAAGTTTGTTTATTCAGGGGATTTGCAAGCGATCTCTCATGCTTGGAAGGTGCAAGTTTTGACGGGAATTGAGATTTGGCAGCCGGAGAATCGTTGGGCGAGTGAGATTAATCAGAAATTGAGACAGGAGGGTTTAGTGTGTTATGTGTTGCCTCGATCGGTTCAGGAAGTTCGACAGCGACTGATGTTGCCGATACATTTTCAGATTTATCCAATTGCCGATCAATATAGTTTGCATGACGCGCCGCCTTATGCGATCGCATTTGGTCAGAGTGCGTTGCTGCTCGACACTCTTGCTTACCAGTTCAAGAGTAATGGAGGTGCAATATGGATTGCATAGTCTTAATCCCTGAAAGGGTTTTCAGTGAAACTCAACCAGTTGAAAGGAGTAAGCGCGAATGACATACAGCGCATTTTTTCAATCCCTGAAAGGGTTTTTAGCCTCAACACTGGTGAGGGAGGATATTGTGTGGACTCCATTCATTACCATATCACCCATTAATATCTCTGCTTTCAGATTGGGAGAATTAATGGCACAGATTTTTGCCTGGTTAATGCACTGTAAGTCAAAAGAGTGTTATTCTACTGAGTATAAAATTGCTCAACTTGATTCAGGATAAGTAGATATGCTCAATTCCAGCGCTGATCTCCAACAACTTCGCGAAATTTTTCTTCAGATTTTTGATCGCCTTTTTGAACAAGAGGCACTTAATCAGAACTTTGAGCAGAGAATTAGTCGGTTAGAGCAGGATGCACAGCGCCAAGAAGATCGGGTTGAGTTTTTGGAATCAGAAATCCCAGGTCTGAGATATTGCGTTGCTAGAAATGCTGAACTTGAGTATGCAGAAAATCCCTATTCGTTAGATGGTGAACCGCGCTGTAATTCATAAACAACTTCAGGTACGTTATGTGTGAACAAGGGCTACTAGCACGGATAATAGCTAATCCCAGAATTCTTGACGGTAAGCCGATCATTCGCGATCGACCACTTTCAGTAGAGCAAGTCTTAGGGGAATTGGCATCAGGCGAGACGATTGAAACTCTGCTCGATCGCTACTCATGGCTAGAAAAAGAAGATATTCAAGCTTGCTTTCTATATGCTCAAAAGCTAGTTCAGGAGCAAAAACCAGTAAGATCGATCGAAGATTTTATCGCGCTGATGCCTGAAATCTTGAAGCAAGCACCCTACATTCGATTACTCATTCTCTTTGGCTCTAGAGCTAGAGGAAACGCTACTCAGAAAAGTGATTGGGATTTTGCTTTTTTGTGTGATGAAGAACAGCGCAAACACTATGAGAAGGGAGGATGGGATACTGTCCGAATCTGGGGAATTTTGCAGACAATTTATAGGCTCGGAGATGACCAAATTGATGTTGTTGACTTAGAAAAAACCTCAGAATTTCTGGTTCATAGCATTGCAAGAGATGGACAGATTATTTATGAATATGAGCCTGGAGCATTTGAGCGATTTAAACAGCAAAAACTACTGTCTCCGGATCAGATCAAACAGAAGCGGAAGCAGCTTCGGAGCGAGATCGATCGTAAACTTCGAGAACTACAATCATGACGTTCGATCTAAACTCAATTGAAGTCAGATTAGATCTGATTGCAGGCTATCTTACTGAGTTGAGTCAGTTGACTGCTTTCACTTCAGATGAAATCCTAGCAGACTTCTATAAGTACAGAACCACTGAAAGACTTCTGGAGCTAATCATTCAAGCCTCCTTAGATATCAATCGGCATTTACTCAAAGAGATTCGTCAGATTGAACCTACAACGAATGCGGATGCTTTTACAGAAGCGATTCGAGTTGGCATTCTTCCAGAAGCGCTCGGAAGTCGGCTTGTAAAAGCTGCTGGTTTAAGGAATCGTCTGGCTCATCGATACGAACAGATTGATCCTGAAATTGTCATTGAAGCAATTCAACCCACTTTGACTGATTATCCAACTTATATCCGTGCAATTAATGCGTACCTAGATTCTCTAGAGGTAGACGATGATGCAGAATCTCAAGAGCGAGAATGACGAACTGAATGAAGATTTATTTGAGGGTAACTTTGGGTTTGATGAGACAGTCGATCGCACCATTCAACGCGATCGCGAATTACTCACATTAAAACTCCTTCGCGAAGCCATTCAAGCACAAAACCCTGATGATCCTGTGATGAAGGATTTTAGCGAATTTGTGTTGCCAAATTTACTGCAAACCGCGATCGGAGTGACAGCAAAAGGCGGAAAGTTTTTCGATGAACTCGATCGACAACGTGAAGCTGAAGGAAAAGCGAAAATTAGGCGAGACAATGCCGCAGATCAATCGCTCAACACACATTTATTAAATGGCTTGTTTCCAGCTAATCTAATTGAGAAACGCCTAGAAAAGATGGATACAACCATTAAACGTTTAGTTCATGAGAAAGAGCGACGTTTAATTCTTGCAGCGTTTATTTTGCATGATTTTGAAAAGTTCCCAAATGCGCCCGAAAACTGCCGCAAGCTCGATTTAGACTCACATCGACAATTGATTAAAGCTCTGTGCCAGCAGCTAGGACTCGATCGCTTCATCGGTGAAGACTACGAAGATTACCTTGATGACCTACTGTGTATGGCTTACAATGCTCAGAGACGCTGGGATACAAATTGGAATTTCTCAGAATATGGGCTGAATGTGCAATTGCGCGATCGCCTTTTACGCCAGCTTTGTGAGCTAACTTGCTTGGCGGATTCTTTAGCTTCGATCGTGAAACATCCACATGATGCGAAGCACAATCGACTGAAAGAGCTAATTCATGCTTTGAGTGATGGGCAGCTTGAATTGACCTATCACAGTATTGCTGAAAATCGTGGCGTTCTCACAAACGTTGTTAACAATGCTTTGATGGAAGCTCATACAAGTTTGAATACGGCTGAAAAAGTTTACTATGAGCCATTGCTGTATTTGCCAACGGGAGTGATCTATCTAGCCGATCGAGATGCACCGAGTATTGATCCGAGTGATTTACCTGATCGAGTGGTGAATCGCATCAAAGAACTCTGCGCTGGACAGCTTAAACTGCGTCAGACTGGTTTCGGACGAGATGGGAAGGGAATGAAGTATGCAGAATACTACAATCTATTCTTTGATCATCCAGGTTTGATGCGAGTTGCGCTGGATGCAACATTGCGAATTCTCAATCCGACGAAAGCCTCAGTTGCAAAAAGTCGTAGCGAAAACCTGGTGAAATTTCAAAATCTAGGAGTACTCCCCACAAGTTTACAGGTTCAGTTTGAGGATGACATTCGGATTGATCAACTTGCAGAATTTGGCGATTTAGTAAGTCGTAAAATTTGGGGTGAAAAGTTCGATCGACTAGAAACTGAACGCAAAAAGAACAAGAAAGCCGAAGCGATCTCATTACGCCCAGAGCAAATCATTCATAAAGTTGCTGAACATTGGCAACTCAAAGATTACTCCCCTCAAATTGAGCAAATTCAAAGGATCAACGAAAGTCTGAAAGCAAATAAACTAACAGGCAATACGGGTGGTGTTCCCTATGAATGGTATTTTCTAGCAGCAAAGTACCTAGAACAGAATCCTGGACTGGAGACGGTTCGACCAACGTGCGACGCTTTGATCAAGTTTTTAACTGAATTGATTTCTGCGATCGTAGCTCAGTATCAGCTTGCAGACGGCTGGAACGATCTAAGACAGTGGGTTCAGCAAATCGTAATGCTCCCCAATAGCACCCAAAATCAATCAGCAGATCAGTTCCTCAAAGAACTTGAGCACTACAATGCAGCAAAGAAATCCGGACGCGGACGACAACTGATTTGCTCGATTTCTCATTCTGCTTATACCGTCTCCGAGCAAATGGAATCTTCTGTCCTTTTTACACCACAAGTTTATACCAACAAACAGCACTTGAACGGCTCTAATGCAAAGCGCAATATCTCTAGCATTGCAGGGCTGGAAATCATGCTGCGGCAGATTTTGATGAATCAAACTCAAGCCGTTGGAAAGCGATTTGAAGATGGGAAATATCGGTATCTCTACTTCTATCCCACTTACTATTTCACGCCTGAAACCAATCAATTTCTCCAAAAGGCTTACAGTGGCATTGCTCAAACTCGCTTTGATACTAGCTTGCGAAATCATTTCGTAACGAGAGATGCTCAGGCATTGCTCGATCGAGATCGCTATCAGTCGGCTGATGCTTTCTTAATTGATGAGTCTCTTGGGCATAGAAAGCAACTGCCTGAAGATGATCCAGAG
>JALOOO010000370.1 GCA_025454375.1 Leptolyngbya sp. Prado105
AAACTGCGGAATCTCCGGTTCCAAAAGATGCGCCTGGAGAATCAGCAAGATGCGTTGCAGCATCGCCAAATTCTCGAAACCGAATACGATGCGATTTTGCGAGGGGATGTGGTTGTCCCAAAGTCTCAGACCGCCACAAATTCTGGAAAAGCGCCCTAGCGATCGTCATTGTGTTGTCTGTGTTGATTGTTCTTCTGGCTAAAGTTTCGATTCCACTAAGACTGCTTTTTCCTCAGATTTATCAACCTGTTCAAGGAGGCGACCATGCCCAAGAAACTTTCTGATCCTGTTTCGACCACCGTAGGGAATGCTGCCAAAGCCATCAAGAAGGCAGCAACGAAAGTACCAAGGAGTGGGACGAAATCCACTGATCCTGGCACTTCTACGAAAGTCACCACTCTGCCTACCGATCGTTCGACTAAACGCGCTCCCAGCCCTTCATCTGGCGGAACGTTCACCGGAACTGAATACCCTGTCACAACAGGCATTCCTCAATTTAGGGCAGGGGACTACATTTCCGATGATGTTTTCGTCCCTGGTAACTGTCCATACATTGATGAAGCAACATACAGTCAGCGCCTTGAAAGAATTCGGGGGCAGCAGCGGGCGGCGGAAGTTGCGACCGAAAACCTGAAACTGAACCGTCAACTGCTGAAGGCAGAGGGTGTCGCGATCGATGGTGCGATCGAGGTTGTGAACAATCACATCAAATCCCAGGATTTGAGGACAGCAGGTGTCAAGTATGAAGCTGCCAAAGTGAAGACGGGGATCGAGCAGCAGAAGTTGACGATTCTGCAACACGACTTGAACGGGTATACCCAGGAGGCTCAAATTAAGGGCGAGGCTTGGCAATTGAAAATCGAAGGATTGCAGCACGATTTGACCGTTGCTCGGCATCTGCTTGCTGAGAAACGTGCCAGCTTCAGTCCACAATTTGCGACGCAACCTGCTCTTCCTCGTGCCAGCTAGTTCCGAAGCCCCCGGTTCATGAGCGCCGGGGGCTTTCTCTATTTTTGGAGGCTCTTCATGAATCGGACACCGGACATCAGAAGCCAGTACTGGGCTGCTCACGATCGTCATCTCGTGGGCGGCATTCTGGGTGTGTTTGCTTCAATTTTGGTTGGCGCAGCAGGCAACCAATCCAATCCGCTTCTGGCAAGGTTGCTGATGTTGACTGGAATTGGTGTGTCTGGCGGTTACATTGCGGGTGCAACCTTCAGCGGCGCAAAGTTTGAACGCTATGCCGATCTACTGGAGCAGGATTGGTCTCAGCGATTTTCGACGCTGCAAACCGAATTAGATGGAAAACTTCAATCAGCGATCGCGATCGCGCAATCTTCTCAAGCAGAGCTAGAAAAAACTCGGCTGTCCCTTTCCCAAACGCTGGAGCAGTTGCGGAAGGCTGACTTGAATCAGGAGGTATGGTCTGCACGGGCGCGACTGCTGGGTGAGCAGCTTGCCGAGTACCGCGAACGGTTTGATACTTCTCTGGCAGAGTCGCGAGAACTTTTAGAGCGAGAGTACGCAGCGGCGAGGGTGTTGCTCGAAACCGAACAGGCAGAAGTGAGGGCTGCGCTCGAAATAGAGTTCGCTCAAAATCTCAAACAGACGACGGACGAGAATTACCACCATTACCTTGCCAAAATCAAAGAGCGCAATGCGGAGCATCGTCGTCGAGAACGATTTCTTCTCACTGAATTAGAGAGCGTGGTCGAACAGCATCAGGCGCAGTGGCAGGATGCCGCCCAGAAATATGAGGCGCTCTTGGATGAGTACGAGCAGGTGCTGAACTCCTATCACCCTGAACTAGAGCAAATTCAAAATTTGTTCAATCAGCGTATGGGGTCGCTGGTGGAGGAGCGCGATCGCGTTTATGCCCAACTTGCGACTTACCATGCAGCAAAGCGGTTTATGGGATCGACCAAGGCAGATATTAACGGCAATCGGCTCATCGACTTCTTCCTAGCACGAGGCATCACCTGCGATGCGGATCACTGCCTGAGTCATTTTGAGTATGACGAGGTGTGGATTCGTCCCAGAGGAGTCACGCCGGAGGAGATGGAAAAACACACAAGTTCTATCCAGCTTCAATTTGAGCTTCTGGCTAAACCCTCGTTTAGTGTGGATCAAGGCTGTGTTCGGGTGATTATGCGAACCCACACCAAGGAGAAATCTGCCAGTACGAATGTCATCGACGAGAAACCGGAGAATTGGCTGGAAGAGGTTGTGATTCAGAGTCACCATTATCGGATTGCAGCTCCCACCGATCGCGGCAAATCGGTCTTCCTGGATAACTTGATTAACTGCATGAAACGGGTGCATGGAGATGAGTTTCAGCTAACGCTGCTTGACCCAAAGTATCCGTTTACAGATTGGAATGGACACCAACCGGATCATGAAGGCTTTGAGGAGTGTCTGAAAGCAATGCAAGGATTGGCTGACCAGATCGAAACTCGGATTGAGCAAGCTAAAACGGATGTGAAAGCGGGGCGACCCATTCGGAATTATCCAGCGCACTTGTTTGCGATCGACGAGTTGGAATTAATGGTGGATGAGGCACGGGCGATCGACAACCGCAGCCGGGGTCGGGGAAAGGTTCAGTCTGAAGTCTCGCGAATTCTCCGAAAGGGACTGAAGGTGGGACGGGGCTTGACGACTCGGCGCGGTAAGGGAATTCTGGTTGCTTACGTCACACAGTCTCCGCTATGTAGTCGAATCGGCTTGAATAAAGATGATTTTGACAACTCAACGAACATCTTTATCGGCGAAAATATTGCGATCGCGCTGGCTCAAGAATTAGACGATCGGTTGCCGCCGAAGCAGTTGGCTTACCTGAACAAACAGTATGAATTGCGATTGGAGCGTGGCGATCAGTACTTTGCGTTGATCAAAAGTCCTAAAGAAGCATTTTTGGCAACGTTGCCTGCTCCTGGCTATTTTGCCTCATTATCTCTGCCCCGACTGGCAGAATTCTACCCAAACAACTCAGGGGATGAGGGGGATGCGTCCTCCACGCTAGAACTGTTGTCTTCAGGGCAGTCTGACAATTCATCCTCCCCATCATCACAATCCTCCCCGACTGATTCTGATCCCCGAAATTCAATCCAGGATGCTCAGAAACGCCAAGAAAAGTGTCCTCAGTGTGCCTCGACCAAATTCGTTAAAAATGGCAAGAAACGTGGGATTCAATACTACAGATGCTCAAACTGTAGGCATCAGTTTCAGGTTGGATAAGCGACATTTTCAGCTTAATTTCTTAAAAAGAGATGGGACATTCGCTTGGCGAATGTCCTATTAAGTACAAAGCTCTGTGTTGCTAGAAACAGACAAAAGTGATTTCTGAGAA
>JALOOO010000157.1 GCA_025454375.1 Leptolyngbya sp. Prado105
AAGTCAAGCATCTTCTTTATATCGGTCAGCTTGGAACTGCAATCATGACCGCGCTCATGGGAACTTCTACAACAGCGAATCAGTTCCTCATCTACACGGTTTTATTACTCGCTTGCAAAAGTAGCTATTTGCTGGTGTATCCTTTGATTATTCAACTAGCTGGTGAAGCTAAACGAGCAGCAGTTGCAGGAACTTACCAAGCTGTATTTCACGGGGCAATCATCGCGGCTACGATCGCTGGCGCTTGGATGGTGGATCTAGAAGCTCCCTTGTTTTTGTTTTACTGGATTGCAGCGGCAGATATTTTACAACTTGGTCTCTGCCTGTATTGCTTACGAGGCGTTTCCACGCAACGTCCAGACGATGACGAACCTAGCAAGCCATCCACAAGTGGGAATCAAACGGGTTTTATTCTTGCGATCGGCAGTGCAATTCTAACCTTTCAGCTTGCGAATAATCTTGTGCGTCCTTACTTTACGGAGTATGTCATCGTCGCTCCCTTTAGCCTGAATCTACTATCGAGTAGCTTGCTGTTTTTGATTCCAAGTGTGACCGCGATCGTGGCTTTACCTTACATCCGTTATGCTTGTATTCCAAAACGCTTACCTTCTATCTATTTAGTCGGCTTGTGTCTTCTCGCTATCAGCTTGTTTGTTCAAGGCTGGACGCAGCAGGTTTTTGTTCTGATCTTGGCTCGAATTGTCTACGGATTTTGTTTAGCAGTCACACAAGCTACTTTAGAACTCAAACTATTCAGCAATAGTGCGCTAAACCGTCTCCATTTTAATTACAGCCTAGCCACTTCGTTCGCCAATGTTGGCAATCTCGCAGCGCCACTAATTGCTTCCTGGCTTGTGAGTTCTTACAATTTAGCCGCTCCGCTTCTGGTTGCTGCGATCGTTTGTGTCGCTAATTTTCTACTGGTTCGATCCACAGTTTTTCGCAAGTTGTCTTTGTCTTTTCAACCGTAATTTCAGGAGTTTTCACAATGAATCAGTTACAAATTCTGGAACATGCCTTAACCACTCCGCATTGGCAAGCTGCCGGAAACGCTCTTCTTGCAAAAATGCTCTCTGAGTTCATGTATGAGGAAATGATTCAACCAGAACTCCTCAGTACCGGAGAAACGCATCTTTATCAACTTTCTCTACCGGAAGGGGTGCCTTACCGCTTCGAGGCTAAACCGCGTTTGTTTGACAGCTACCGGGTGATTCCAGAATCGATTCAACGACGGGAAGAGAACGGCTATGTTCCTGCTTTCAATCCATTGCAATTCGTGCTGGATGCTCACACTAAGATTGGAATGACTGCCGAAACAACGGCTCATTTATTGAAGGAACTGAGCAATACGCTGCTTGCTGATGCTCACATTCACATGACAAAGGAAACTCAAGCCGTTGATTTAATCAACTTAGAGTATCCTCAAGTGGAAGGGGAGATGGAGGGACATCCCTGGATTACGTTTAACAAAGGACGAATTGGATTTGGCTATGATGATTATTTAGCCTATGCCCCCGAACGCAAACAGGAAATTCAGTTATTCTGGATTGCTGTGAAGCGCGATCGCGCTCAATTTGCTGCGGTAAATGGGCTAGATTACTTGACCTTAATTCAGGAAGAACTGGAAGAAAGCCTTGCAGAGTTTGAAGCACAATTGAAGTCACGCAATCTACAGGCTGAGGATTACTATTTCATTCCAGTTCATGAATGGCAATGGAAAAATATCATTATCCCATTGTTTATAGAAGAGTTGGCAAATCAAGCAATCGTTCCATTAGGGCATAGTCGCGATCGCTATTTACCGCAACAATCGATTCGCACTTTTGCCAACATTACGCATCCCACGAAGCGTTACGTGAAGTTACCGCTCAGCATTCTCAATACTTTAGTCTATCGGGGATTGCCAGGGGAACGAACCATTGTTGCGCCCCAGGTGACGGAGTGGGTGAAATCTATCTGCGATCGCGATCCCTTTCTCCGGGATGAATGCCGTCTGATTTTGCCCGGAGAGATTGCCAGCATTAACTATAATCACCCCTACTACACTCAGTTATCCGGCGCTCCCTATCAGTACAAGGAAATGCTGGGATGTCTCTGGCGTGAAAGCGTCCTTGCTTACACCGAACCAGATGAGCGTCCAATCACCCTTGCGGCATTGCTGCACGTCGATCGCAACGGTCAGCCGTTTATCTCTCAACTGGTAGCACAATCAGGACTCAGCTTAGAAGCTTGGTTAGAGCGATTATTCAATACAGTGTTGCCCCCTCTGTTGCACTATCTCTACCGATACGGCACCGTTTTCTCTCCTCATGGTGAAAACACGATTTTGGTACTGAAAAACCATGCTCCCCATCGTCTTGCCATGAAGGACTTCGTGGATGATGTCAATATCAGTCGTCACTCTTTACCGGAATTAGAATCTTTGCCTGAAGCCTTGAAGTCAGTATTGCTGACTGAGCCACCAGAAGGATTATGTCAATTTATCTTTGCTGGTTTGTTTATTTGTCATCATCGTTATTTGTCTAACTTGTTAGAGACGCATCACCATTACCCCGAACATCGGTTTTGGCTGCAAGTGCGGCAAAGTATTGAAAATTACCAAAGTCGCTTTCCAGAACTGAAGGAGCGATTTGAACTGTTTAACTTGCTAGCACCTCAGTTTACGAAGCTTTGTCTAAATCGAAACCGCCTATTGACCTACGGTTACGCTGATGATGGATCTCGTCCTCATGCAGCGGCGTTTGGAAAAGTGACCAATGCATTACATACAGTCGCTGACCTCGCTATTTCTAAGTAGGTAGACTCGAAAACATAGAACGCTTGGAACGCCCTCAACCCCAACCCTTTCCTGCGGGAGAGAGCAAGAATCCAGTTCCCTGTCTCCTGCGGGAGAAGGGGCTAGGGAATGAGGGGCTTCCAATTCCTTTCGCCTACAGTAATATCCCAATTACTAACTATTCTCAATAGGACGGCAGCGATTTTGAGAATTTTTAAGGTTCTGCCGTTCCATACTCACCATTTTTTCCCATCAAGTGATAGGATTGCCAAGAAAGTTTTTCAAGCTTGTTAAGAATTACTTGCACTAATATCTTTGGGAAAAGAAAGTGAGAAAAATTGACGCGCAAAACTTAAGAACTGCCTACAGCGATCGCTTAATGATTCCTAACCTGTTGATCGCTGCGATCGACTTCACTCAACTTGATTTGACTGAAATTCAGGGAGAAGCAGATGCATCGGTTCGGTAGGCGGCAGTTTCTTGCTACGGCACTAACATCTGCTGTAGTCGCTTCCTGTGCACGGCAAAATCAATCCAAATCCAATACACCTTCCTCGACACCAGCAAATCGAATTGTGGCGCTCGAATGGGTGTACGTGGAAGATCTCTTGGCGTTAGGAATTCAACCCATCGGAGTGGCAGATATTCGAGGCTATAAAACGTTCGTAGATATAGAGCCAACGTTGGCAGAAACCGTAGTTGATGTAGGCACTCGTCAGGAACCAAGCTTAGAAGCGATCGCTCAATTGCAACCCGATCTAATCATCGGAACACAACTACGACATGAAGCGATTTATGATTCCTTATCTGCGATCGCGCCAACCCTGCTATTTAATCCTTATCCAGACTCGAATGCTCTGTCTCAGTTCGACGAAATGCAGCAGACTTTTAGAGCGATCGCAGAGCGAGTCAACCGTCGCGATGCAGGAGAAGCCGTATTGCGACAAATGCAGGACACCTTTAAAGCCGCCAGCGATCGCTTGAAATCTACGAATCAAAAGAACAATTCTTTTATTCTCGGACAGTTTAATGAAGCGACCCCTCAAATTCGGCTGTTCACCGATAATGCAATGGCGGTGCAAATTCTAAACCAAATCGGCTTAGAGAATGTTTGGAAAGGCCAGATCGATCGCTTCGGGTTCAACACAGTCGGAATTGAAGCATTCCCAAAACTTGAGCAAGCGAACTTTCTCTACATTGCCGCAGAGAATAACACGCACCTCAAGCAATTGCAGAACAATCCAGTCTGGAAAGGATTGCAGTTTGTGCAAGAGAAACGCTTGTACTCGATCGGCGCAGAGACTTGGGTGTTTGGTGGTCCTAAAAGTGCTCAGGTACTGGTTGAAAAAGTAACAACCGCACTGACTAGAAAATGAAGATTCAAATCATTCCACCGCTCAAAGTCTTTGGTTTAGGAACTATTCTGCTGCTCGTGCTGTTTATGGTTCACCTCACCCAAGGGCAGGCAAATTTAGATCTAGCTACCGTTATCGAGGCTATCTTTTCGCCTAAAGATACGGCAGATCACAATATTGTTCGTTATCTTCGGCTTCCTCGCGCCACACTCGGCATTCTTGCAGGAGCAGCGCTAGGAATGGCGGGAACTGTTCTACAAACAATTACTCGTAATCCTTTAGCTTCACCCGCAACGCTGGGGATTAATGCAGGGGCTTATCTTGCTGTTACGCTGGCTGTCATCTTTTCACCTGGATTATTTTCAATTTCGCCTACACTCATCGCTTTAGTCGGTGGATTGTTTGCTGCAATTTTAGCCTATGCGATCGCAGGAGCAGTGAGAGCTACCCCACTTCGCCTCACACTTGCAGGAGTAGCGGTTTCTCTAGCCTTGTCTGCAATGACTGCTGCTCTACAACTCATCTATGAAAACGAAACCAGCGATTTATTTTTCTGGGGAGCAGGTTCTCTCGCTCAAATTGATTGGAGCAGGGTTCAGTATGCCGCTCCTAGAATCACAATTTCCACAATTTTATTGTTGAGTATGGCAAGAGCCTTAGATGTGTTGTCACTTGGAGAAGAAGTGGCGCGATCGCTGGGTAATAAAATTCAATTCACTCGCGTCCTTAGTACATTGCTGGCTGTATTCTTGGCTGCGATCGTCGTGAGTGTATCAGGACCCATTGGCTTTGTGGGTTTAGTCGCTCCGCACCTTGTCAAACTGATGGGGTGTCGAAAGCACAGGCTGTTACTGCTGGGTGCGGCACTATGGGGCGCAATTATGTTAGTTGGAGCAGATATTATTGCTCAAAGATTGACCACAAACTTGAACGATCTCCCAACCGGAAGTGTTACCGCGCTGATCGGCGCTCCTTTTCTCATTTGGTTAGCTTCTACCTCAAAACAATTGGGAGGCGATACCCCCTCTGTCTCTACCCAACAGCAAACATCTTCTCGTCGATTTTCTTATCCGGTGTTGCTGTCTAGCTTGCTTAGTGTACTGTTGATTATCGCGATCGCAGGAATTCTACTGGGTAATAGAACGATCGATTTCAATCAACTCATCGATCTGTTATCCGGTAACGAAACAGCTTTATCTCAAACCGTGATTTTGAACCTTCGCTTACCCCGATTGCTAGTTGCAATGGTCGCAGGTGCAACATTAGCGGTGAGCGGTTTGCTGCTTCAAGGAGTCGTGCGAAATCCGTTAGCGGGACCCGAAATTGTTGGGGTCACATCAGGCGCAGGATTGGGGGCAATGATTGTTCTCGTTTTGGTTCCAAATGCGACTCCTGAGAGCCTTTCATTTGCAGCAATGATTGGGGCTGTTAGTGCCTTCGGCTGCGTCTACCTACTGTCCTGGAAAAAGGGAGTATTACCAGCGAGGCTTGCGCTTATTGGAATTGCTGTTTCCGCGTTTTGTTCCGCCGGGATCAATGTGCTTGTAGTTCTCGCAAAATTACGAGTTGCACAAGCGATCGTGTGGCTTTCAGGCAGTACCTATGCTCGTCAGTGGGACGAATTAGGGCGATTGTTAATCTTACCTGTATTGCTGCTGCCGATCGTATGGCTGTTTGCTCGTCGATTAGATGTTTTGGCTCTAGGAGAAGATGTGCCTCGAATTCTGGGAATGTCTTTGCAACGAGTTCGTGCAGCGATGATTGCGATCGCAGTCGTTCTCTCAGCCGCTGCTGTTTCCACAGTTGGAACCATTAGCTTTGTGGGATTAATTGCACCTCATGCAGGTCGTCTTTTAGTGGGTTATCGTCACCGTCAACTTGTGCCTATCGTTGCTATCTTAGGCGCAATTTTGGTGAGCCTTGCGGATGTGGTTGGACGGGTTGCGATCGCGCCTAGAGAAATTCCTTCAGGATTAGTGACAGCAATGATTGGGGCACCGTATTTCTTGTGGCTCATCTTATCGAACCGGAAGCAGTAAGTTAAAAATTTTGTATCTAAATATTGATAGCTGAACTAATTCAGACTTTCCCATAATCTAAACTTGTTCATACTGTCTTACTTTTCCCAAGTAAACACCAGCTACTCTCCTTGCACTATTACCCTACCTAGACTACGACGGATTGTCGTTTGACATTGATTTTTCTTTACCGGATGATCGAGCAGACATTGATCAAGTTGTAGATGATGATAGTGGCTCGGAAGAGCATAAAAGCATGATGATTAAAGACGTTTGCTGTTTCAAGGTTTATTTTCTTAGCATTACATTCCTCTCAAGTACAACATTCCTTGATTCGTTGACCAAGTTGAGTTATGGAGCAGAAGTGTCATTTCAATCTGACTCCACTAGCAATAATTCTATTGATCCAAGTAGCGCATCCTCTAGCGACTCTTCATACAATAATTCGGTATCACAATTATCGACACCCTCAATTTCAGATCTCCAGGATTTTCAAATACCACTCACCAGTGCCCAATTGCTTCAACCAGAGTACCTAGTGGTCGCTGAAACTTTATTGAGCCAATCTGAACCCGAAGAAGAACCCGAAGAAGAGATTGTTTTTGAAGGAAAACGCCAAAAGCCAACCTCGACTCCGGTGTATACGATCGAAGCCGATGAGATTCGGCGCGAGAGTGCGGATAGTCTAGCAGAGATTCTTCGGGGCTTGCCTGGATTTGCAATTAATGATGCTGGTTTTGGTGCAGATATTCACACAGGTACGTTCTACCGCGGCGCTTCGATTAATCAATCGGTGTTTCTGCTCAACGGCAGTCCGATCGGCACCAACATTAGTACCTATCACGGTGGAACTGATCTCAACTCGATCCCGACAGGCGCGATCGAGCGAGTTGAACTTTCGAGCGGCACGGCAGCCACTTTGTATGGTTCTGAAGCATTTGGAGGCGTGGTAAATGTCGCCACTAAAAAAGGCAACGGCATTCCAAGATTCAATGGCTTCGCACAACTGGGATCATTTAGCTCCTCTAACTATCGAGGCAGTTATTCTGGTTCGATCGGATCGCTAAATTATCTGTTTAGCTATGAACGATTTAAGGCTGATAATGATTACCAAGTTCCTGTCGGAGCGGCAAATCGAGGTCCAGATGGACGATTGTTCAATGGAGATTCGGCTCAAGATAACTATTATGGCAATCTGAATTTTGACCTCAACGATCGCAATTCGCTGAGTTTAGATGTTTCAACGGTTACCAGTCGGCGCGGCTTGTTGTACTTCGGATTTCCCTTGCAGCGCGATCGCTTAGATCATGACACCGTAAACGTGGGTTTAACCTGGAAAGCCATGTTAGGGAACAGTGATGATTCAGCCCTCAATACAACTTTGTCATTCAATCAGGATTACTTCAGCACTTATGGGCCAACCCAAGCCACTTTTTTCCGACGCGGGATTTTGAATTCTCGCGGCTTGAATGCCAGGGTTGAACACAATTGGCAAACGAGTAAGACCAATAACTTACGTTGGGGGGTTGACTTACAAAATGCGTCTCTTACAGGGGAAGCTTTTAGTACGCTACCTCGATTGGCTCGATTTAATGGAGGGTTCGATCGCGATCGCTTTCAAACTGCCCTCTTTGCATTGAATACTTGGCAAATCACGAATAATTTTCAGGCAGAATTCGGTCTGCGGCAGAACTTTACCAGTGAATTTGGCAGCTATCTAAATCCTAGTGTTGGGGCACGCTGGGTAGTTTCACCGAATCTGGCACTGCGCGGCAGTTGGGTATCTGTACATCGAAATCCAGGACTCGATCAACTCTACGCATTCGATACCGTTCACAACTGGTTGCCCAATCCTGATCTTCAACCTGAAACCGGATCATCCTGGACGGCTGGGTTAGATTTTCAGCTATCAAAAAGGTTTGCCGCACAATTAACTTACTTTGGCAGTCGATTAAACGATCGCATTGGTATTCAAGCTGGACAATGGACGAACATTGGCTTAGTCAATACCAACGGAATTGAGGCAGCTTTACGTTGGCAGCTTTCTCCCCAATGGTCTACGTTTCTCAACTACACTTACACCGATGCCAAAATCGGAAGTGGAGTTGAGCGAGGATTGCAACTTAGTACTGTCCCATTTTCGGTAGCCAGACTAGGCATTGGTTATGCCTCAAATGGGTGGGAAGTAAATTTCTACACAAGCTACTTCAGTGGGGCGCGACGAGCTTTGTTTACCCTGCCTGGAGACGACCCACGCGAATTTTCACCCTCTTGGATCAATTTTGACTTAGGCTTAAGAATTCCTATCACTCGTGGATTAGGACTGACTGTGTTTCTCGAAAATCTTGCCGATCGCACTTACGAGAAAGTCAACCGAATTTATCAGCCAGGGCTTACCTATCGAATTGGGCTAGCTTCAGATTTTTAATGAAGTAAGACTGTGGATTGCGTAGATAAGAAGCACAACATTTCTTGTTTTACCGCCAAGCTTAGTAAACTCTCTTCCACGCTCTGATAGTTCTTATCTCGATTGCGCCATCCACAATTGCAAAAGCCACAATCTGAACAACCCACTATGGGTTAGGCGAGTCTGCTGGTGGCGGTTCCGCAGGCGGTGGAGCTTCGGCTGGCGCAGGTTCAGGCGGGGGCGCTTCGGCTGGTGGTGCTTCCACGGGTGCAGGTTCGGGCGGCGGAGCCTCTTCCGGGACAGGTTCGGCTGGAGGCGCTTCGGCTGGCGCAGAGGTGGGGGGCGCTTCCACAGGTGCGGGTTCGGCTGGAGGCGCTTCGGCTGGCGCAGGGGTGGGTAGTGCTTCAGTTGGGGTGGGTGATGCAGTAGGAGTCGGAGGCGCACTTTGCGGAGATTGACCGGGTTGTGTTGCAGATGCGGGGGGCTGTTGCTGTTGTGCTTCGCGTTGGATACGCTCTTGCTCTAAACGCTCCTGTGCCACCCGTTCTGCTTCTCGTGCAGCGCGTTCTTGCTCTTCTTGACGACGACGATCGGCATTTTGACGCTGAAACTCGGAGCCCTCTTGTTCTGAGGTGACTCGAATGCGCTGACCTTGAAATCCACTTTCTGATGCCTCGTAGCGCCGACGACGAATCGCTTCTTCCGCTTTGCGATCGATCTCCGGATTCCCGCTCGATTGCCGCAAGCGCACGTTGATCACATTGCCGTCTTTATCGACATCAAAGTCAAATCGCGCTGAACCTTCAGCGCCCAAATACTGATCTAAGCCACAGTTGTCCTTGCATCGCGGACGATTGCGCCGAGAGCGGGCAGGCTGATCCGTGTTTTCACGCGGCGGTGCTTGACGGACAGCGACGGGTTGCGGTTTTCCTTGCTGTCCAGAACCTGTGCTGTTTCCAGTCCCGTTTCCATTTCCGTTACCCACACCATTGCCATTGCCACGATTGCCAATTCCATTGCCGCTTCCATTTCCAGATCCATTACCCGCCCCGTTTCCGCTTCCGGTGGTAGTTCCACTGGCTTGGCTACTACTTGGCTGACTAGCGATCGTGTTGCCTGGAGAGTTACTTTCTCCAGGTTTTGGGCTGGTTTGTGCAGTGGGTGTTGCGGCTGGACTTGAAGCAGGACTCGCAGAGGGACTGGGTGAAGGCGTTGAAACTGGGGTTGGATTGGGGTTTGGGCTGGGAGTTGGGGTTAGGCTCGGACTAGGAGTTGGGCTTGGACTGGGAGTTGGGCTTGGACTGGGAGTTGGGCTTGGACTGGGAGACGGGCTAGGAGTTGGAGAAGGCGGTGGGATTTGTTCTGCAACTTCTGGTTCTACCACTTCTGGCTCTGCAATCGGAGGAGGCATGATTGCAGCTTCAGGAATAGCTTGTGCAACCTCAACGGAATCAGCAGGTGGAGGAGAAGCTGGATTGGGATTAAAAAGGGAGAACTGTTCACTCCCTCCGCCACTACCCCCTGCTTGTTGCGCTGTCTCAGGGGCATTCTCATCGGGTAGTGATTCGCCTGGCTGCTCGTCGGCAATAATCTCGATTTCTTCCTCAGAAATTGCAGGTTGTGCGATCGGCTTCCACAGCAGCACTAGCAATGGAATCAACACAATGTGCAGAGCTAATGCACCTGTGAAACTAAACGGCATAAACCGCTTTAGCCGCATCGTTTCTCTTTCACGCTGCTCGACAACTTCTGGAACAAAAGCCATGACTTATTGACAATGAATTGCATCAGACAATTCCTCTTATATTAAGCCAATTGCTACATCTGTCAACGCCTAAATCGAGCAGATTTATGTAAGTAGAAGTAATACGTAATCTTTTTTAAGAGATTCTTTTGAATTCAAGCAGAAAGATAACCTAGAATTACTTGACAATGAGTTGCACTAGGTCTTACGCTTCTGATTGTTATTCTTGTTGCCTCAGTACAAGAAATTTGTAAGTTCAAAGCTTTTAAGCAGATTTTGAGAGTAAGTTGGAGTGGCTGCGATGAATGATGCGATCGCGATTCTGAAGGCGGGTGGAATTGTCATGGTTCCACTGCTGTTGTTTTCTGTCACAGCAATTGGGCTGATCATTGAGCGATCGCGCTATTGGAGTCGAATTATCAAACGGCAACCTAAGATGATGCAGCGCGTTCTGATGTTGTATCAAGAAAATGATGTGGGGGAAGCGGTCGCAGTTTTGAGAAAGAACGTTGATCTCCCTGCGGCTCGGATTCTCTTGTCTGCACTCTCGCTTGATCGTCCCACTCCAGAGCAGTTTAGCTTGGCAATGAAAGCCGAAGCACAGGCAGAAGTACCAGGAATGAAGCGATTTACGAACGTCTTCGATATGATTGTGGGCTTATCTCCACTATTTGGATTACTAGGAACTGTAACTGGGTTAATTGTTTCGTTTTCATCCCTCAACATTGGCAACGTTGGAGGGAGCCAAACTGCTGGAGTCACAGGTGGAATCAGTGAAGCATTAGTGTCTACAGCTTCGGGATTAGTTGTTGCAATTTTCAATTTATTTGCAGTCAGCATCTTTCGTGGTTTTTTCACTCGCCAAACTGCTTTAATTGAAGAGTATGCGAATCGATTTGAGCTAATCTACGATCGCCGTTACGAAGATAACTATGTGCCCAAGTTTCATTCCTAATTGCTCTTCAGAGACTTATGCTTTTTCCAAAAGAGGATGATGCAACGCCTCAGATCAACATTGTTCCAATGATTGATGTCGTGTTTGCGTTACTAACGTTTTTTATCATTTCGACATTGTTTTTGACGAGATCAGAAGGTCTACCTGTAAATCTTCCACAGGCTGCAACTGCAAAGATACAACAACAAACTAGAATTGCAATCACTGTTAAGCCTGGTGGAGAGATTGCATTAAACAAACAACCCATTCAGCTATCTCAGCTAGAAATAGGGGTTAAGGCGCTAGTACAAGCTAATCAGCAAGCAGTTGTAGTAATCAATGCTGACGAGAAAGTTGAACATGGCGCGATCGTAGCTGTAATGGATGAGATTCGCAAAATTGACGGAGTAAAGATGGCGATCGCGACAAAGAAGAAGTAATCGGTCATTCGACGAACATAAAGCTTCATGTTCCTGGCTGTGCGATCATTCCTGAAGAGAGAACTAATCTACCAGAATCTCCGGAGTCCAAATTGTGGCGAATTGATCGTAGAAGCCCGGTTGCTTGAGCGTTTGAATCGCTTGATCCAATTCAGCTCTCACTGAAGATTCAATGTCTGAGATAATCCTCCGATCGCTCAAAGTCGTTCTTGCCACATTGATTGCCGCTGCATCCTTCCAAATCTACATGGGGCATCCTTCTGAAATTGTCTACCGCTATCAGCCTGCGAAACTCGCGGCAATGGAGGCACGGTGGGAAACCTTACCTGCCGGACGACCGGGAGATTAGACGCTGCTAGCGCTCCCTAAGACCAAAGCGGAGAAAAATGACTGGGAAATGAGTATTCCCGGTGCATTAGGCTACATTGTAAAGCTTAAGCACACTCTTTCAGAGTCAGTTCTGGGATTGAAAGAATGGAAGTAACTACTCAGGTTGAGGGATAGTCGGATTGCCCAAGAATACTTGCTTCAGTGCGTCTAGCACATTCAAGCCTTGCTTCTTGAGCGTGGAGATGTAGC
>JALOOO010000158.1 GCA_025454375.1 Leptolyngbya sp. Prado105
CATCGCCTTCATCGCAGCACCTCCTGTAGACATCGACGGCATCCGCGAACCGGTTGCAGGTTCCTTGCTCTACGGCAACAACATCATCACGGGTGCTGTAATTCCGTCCTCGAACGCGATCGGGATTCACTTCTATCCGATTTGGGAAGCTGCATCCTTGGATGAGTGGCTTTACAACGGTGGTCCTTACCAATTGGTAGTGTTCCACTTCTTGATCGGCGTTTTCTGCTACATGGGACGTGAGTGGGAATTGTCCTACCGTCTCGGAATGCGTCCTTGGATCTGCGTTGCCTACTCTGCGCCTGTTGCAGCAGCAACCGCAGTGTTCTTGATCTACCCGATCGGACAAGGCTCATTCTCGGATGGGATGCCTTTGGGAATCTCAGGAACCTTCAACTTCATGTTGGTGTTCCAAGCAGAACACAACATCTTGATGCACCCGTTCCACATGTTGGGCGTAGCGGGCGTATTCGGCGGTAGCTTGTTCTCAGCGATGCACGGTTCGTTGGTGACTTCTTCTTTGGTTCGTGAGACCACTGAAGTTGAATCGCAAAACTACGGCTACAAGTTTGGACAAGAAGAAGAAACCTACAACATCGTTGCAGCCCATGGCTACTTCGGTCGGTTGATCTTCCAATACGCATCGTTTAACAACTCGCGTGCATTGCACTTCTTCTTAGGTGCATGGCCGGTTGTCGGCATCTGGTTCACCGCATTGGGTGTGTCCACGATGGCGTTCAACTTGAACTGTGGTTTCGACTTGGGCGGATGTGATCAACCGTGCGAACTTGGGGATGGAAGTAATGCACGAGCGCAATGCTCATAACTTCCCGCTCGACTTGGCGGCAGGCGAAGCTGCACCTGTTGCACTTTCTGCACCTGCAATCAACGGTTAATTCTGACTTGAATTGAGCGAGAAAGCCCTCCAGAAATGGGGGGCTTTTCTTTTTGATGTTCATAGACTGCTCAGCCAGCGGTAGAAAGCTCAACTCTTTTGAGTTAGCAGTCAAGAGTCGTTTCTGATTCCCAAGGTGTAATACGAGAACTGAAGTGCTGCCATTCTTGATATTTGAGGTTGAGATAGGCAGTTGTGAAAGATTTGCCAAGCGATCGCTCAATCACATCACTCTTCTCCAAACATCGCAACGCATCTAACAAATTCGCGGGCAGGGTTTTGGTCTGGTCTTGAGGTAATGGGTCAGTATAGCTATTATTGTCTCGTCGAACTCCAGGGTCGAGTTTTTGAGTCACTCCATCCAAACCTGCTGCAATCAATGCGGCACCTAGCAAGTAAGGATTTGCAGCGCCATCGGGCAATCGACATTCAAATCTTCCCGCATCAGGAATCCGAATCGTATGAGTTCGATTATTTCCGCTATAACTCACGGTATTAGGCGACCAAGTTGCACCCGATAGAGTCACGGGAGCATTGATGCGTTTGTAAGAATTTACAGTTGGATTTGTAATCGCACAAAGTGCCGCAGCCGAGTTCAGAACACCTGCAATAAATTGATATCCCAGTTGTGAAAGTCCGAGCGATCCTTGTGGATCGTAGAAAAGGTTTTCTTTGTCGTTACTATCCCAAATCGATAGATGCGTGTGACAGCCATTCCCGGTTAAATGCGCAAATGGTTTTGGCATGAAGGTTGCGCGTAAGCCATGTTTTTCAGCGATCGCTTTCACCATGTATTTGAAAAAGGCATGTCGATCAGCAGTGACTAACGCATCAGCATACTTCCAATTCATTTCAAACTGCCCATTCCCGTCTTCATGGTCATTCTGGTAAGCGCCCCAGCCAAGTGATAGCATCACATCGCAAACTTCTCGAATCACGTCATATCGACGCATCAGAGATTGCTGGTCATAGCAAGGTTTACTTTGTCGATCGAGTTTATCTGAGATCTGTTCTCCATCTGCACTAAGCAAAAAGTACTCACATTCAACTCCAGTTTTGACTCGATAGCCCAGATCTTCTGCCTGTTTTAGCACTCGCTTTAGCACGACTCTTGGAGCTTGTTCTAAAGGTTCTCCCGTAATCGTATGCACATCCGCAGGCATCCAGGCGACATCAGGCTGCCACGGAAGTTGAATCAATTGCTCTGGATCAGGAATTGCCAAGATATCTGGATCAGCCGGAGTCATATCTAACCAAGCAGCAAATCCGGCAAATCCGGCTCCATCCGATGCCATTTGATCGATGCTTTCAGCCGGAACTAACTTCGATCGCTGAACTCCAAATAGGTCAGTGAACGAAATCAAAAAGTAGCGAATTCCTTGATCATGAGCGATTTGAGAAAGCATAGGTCAGTCATTCAATAGCGTTTGAATTTTCGATCGAATAAAGGCTTCGTCGGCTGGACTATCGTAGGGATTG
Source organism: Leptolyngbya sp. Prado105 (assembly GCA_025454375.1). GTDB lineage: Bacteria > Cyanobacteriota > Cyanobacteriia > Leptolyngbyales > Leptolyngbyaceae > Leptolyngbya. Next base: position 2,375 of record JALOOO010000158.1, read on the forward strand.
CCTGCACGATGTCCCCAAATTGATCGGATCGGATGATACTCGGCATTTGGGATCAATTCTGCTTCTGCTGCACAGTCTTCTGGCGTGAAATATAAATCCGTCGTTGCAGGCATAACTAATGTTTTTGCTTGAATGGCTTTGAGTGCGGTTATGTAATCTCTCTGATAGATGGGATTGTCGCTAATGTCGCATTGTAGCCAGGTTTCGATCATGGCTAATAGATTGTGAGGATCGCGTTTTCGATAGTTCGCTTCCCAAAATAGATCGAGGTAATCGTCAAGCGAGGTATAGCCGAATTGAGAGTAGACTCTTTCTCGATAGAAGGCTTGAGAAGCTGCCCAACTTGCATAGATATAAGCAAATGCTCGAAATCCGCGATCGGGAATGGCTTCAAATCTTGTTCCATTCCAAGCGGGATCGGCTGTCAATGCACTTCGCAGACTTTGGAGAAAGATGCGATTGTGATCCGTTGTGCGAGCCGTTCCACAGAGTGCAGCAATGCGTAAAACTTGCTCAGGATACAATCCTCCCCAGTGATACGCCTGCTGTGCGCCCATTGACCACCCGTAAATGAGTGCTAGTTGATCAATTTGAAACACTTCTTCTAGTAACTGCTTTTGAGCGCGAACATTATCGAAATGGCTAAATCTTCCCCAGTTACTATTACTGGGTGAGGTGGAAAGACCATTGCCAAACATATTGGGAATGATCACAAAGTACTTTGACGGATCAAGAATACTCTCTGGACGAATCAGCCAATCGATGTCTGAATGCTGTGCCCCGTATGAAGTTGGATAGAGAATAGCATTTGAGCGATCGTCCTTCAAAGTTCCATAAGTTTGATAGACAATCTGAGCTTCACTGAGTATTTCTCCACAGTAAAGCTCAAAATTCTTTAGCGTGAAACACTCACTCATACAAGCTTCGCGGCAATATCGAAATTGACCTTGATGTAGCCAGAATCGACATGAGTAAGGTATTCCTTGATCTGTTTATGTGCTGCTGGAAGTTGGTGGAATGGAATCGATGGATAAAGGTGATGCTCTGCATGAAAGGGCATGTTCCACATGATGAATCGCATCGGAAAGAGTGTGATCGTCGATCGAGTATTCGTCAATGGATTGTCATCGTGGCTGCATCCAGTATGTTCTGCAAGTAAGTAGCCTCTCAGAATTGGCTGAGCCACAAACATGGGGAGAAGCCAATACATAATAAATAGAGGCTTTTGCAGCGCGATCGAGAGTAAAATTGCGATCACATAAACTGCTAGCTGTAACCGAGTCGATCGAATCACATCCGCACGAGCTTCTTCTGAGATATAGGGATAGTTCTCAACTCGTCCTAAAGCAACCCCGATATGAGTTTTTAGCTTTCCCCACCACCAGGGTAGTCCGCTAATAATCCACAAGTACTCCGTCAAATTTTTAGGCATAGGATCACTGAGTTCTGGGTCTTTTTCTAGATCCTGAACATAGCGATGATGCCATTTGTGATAGCGGCGATAGAAGGCACCGTTATAAAACGACAGCACGCCAGCACACCAACAGACGAAATCATTTAAAGTATTGTTTTCAAAAGCAGTCCGATGCGAACATTCATGCAATGGAGCAAACATTGCCGCAAAGCTATAGCCGTAGATGACGAGAGCAGGTAGAGCAATCGCCCAATTGTGACCAAAATTTGTGCCCCAAAGGTAGCCACTGACTCCCAGAATCAACAGGTGAAGGCTTAGACGGATCAATCCCTTGAAGGTCGATCGAGTATTTAATGCTTTTAGGGCATCGGGTGTGAGAACGGATCTAGCTCCTGACAGGTTAGACTCAGAGATAGTCGGGTTCATAGCTCATCTTTCAACTTGTTATAACAAGCCTAATTTTAGAGCATTTGTGGATCTGTACTTGAGGCTACCGAATTTCAAAATGACGTTTCCTTTACATCTAACGATTTCTGAGAAATTGCGCGATCGCATTTTATCAGGCATGTATCAACCGGGCGATCAACTTCCCAGCGAGCATCAGTTGATGGCGGAGTTTGAGGTGAGTCGGATTACGGCGAGACGTGCGATCGCGAATCTGACGCAACAGGGATTGGTCAATGTCCAACGTGGGAGAGGTGCGTTTGTCTCGATGCAACAGAAAGTTGTGTATTCGCTTTCTAGTCCACTGTTGCTTGAAGCAGATTTGGCACAGCAGGAGATCGAGATTACAGTTCAGACGTTGAGCTTTGAGCGAGTTGCCGTGCCAGTCGATGTGCAGAAAGTTTTGAATTGTGCGATCGCTTACCAGCAAAAGAAAGTTCTTCTATTCAATGGAGTTCCTAGCTGTATTGATATGACTTACATTTTGCCAGAGCTAGGAAAAGCTTACGGCAAAGAATTACGTCAAAAGCTAACGTTTACGACTTTAGAAAAACATGGGATCTACATTAAAAAGATTGATGCTGTGATTGAATGTACCCAAGCGGATTACGAAATGGGTGAACAGCTAGAAGTTCCGCTAGGACATCCTTTGATTGTGTATCGACATACGGCTTATACAGAAGACGGTGCGATCGTACAGGGTGAATCCATCTCACGCGGCGATCGCTTCTGCTACTCGATTCAAATTGAGCGGATGATTGCAAGATGCTAGAGATAACGCAGCCCTCACCAGCCGTCCGACTCCTCCCCCTGCCATACCTCCAAACCCAACTCATCCAAATAGCTCAAAGCAGCTTGAATATTTGTGTTACTCCCCATCAGAACTAAGTCAAACCATCCATCTCCACTCGCATTTGCCCCTAAAATTGCAGCCGTAATATTGATCGTCAGGTGATACTGCGAAACGAGTTGCGAAATGACGGGTTCTTGATGGTACTGCTGAGGAATTCGGAGACGAATTCGGTGTTCGGTGGTGCGAGTATCGTTCGTAGAAATAGACATCACTTCTCTCCAGAATCTTAAAGTCCTAAAAGCCGATTGGATAACTGTACTTTAATTCTATCCGATTCGGAAAGCGAGCTCTAAGTAGAGGATGCGTAATGCTGCGAACTCATTATTTAATTTTTTTCTAATTGAAATTCATTACATCTTGAAGTTGTATTGCTTGATATTAAATCATGTTACAAGTTAACGCCTGATTTGTTGATTTTTATCAACTTTAAACCCTAGAAATTGAACCTGCCTCAAGATAGAAGATCCTCAATTGAAAGCTTTGCTGATACAGATCTGAGATCTTTATTAAGACCTGAAGGGGATCTCCGAAGTGTATTAGAGAATTTCAAGAGAACTAGAGATATCTTCATTGAAACTCTGGTTAGCACTCTCTCTGCCACCGAAGAAGGGTAATGATAATGACTAGATACGGACTGCCCGCGAAGCAAGGTTTGTATGATCCGCAGTTCGAGCATGATGCCTGTGGAGTCGGGTTTATTGTGCAGATGAAAGGAAAGTCATCTCACTCGATCGTGCAACAAGCTCTGACCATTTTGGCGAATTTGGAGCATCGAGGCGCATGTGGTGCTGAAACAAATACAGGAGACGGGGCAGGCATTTTGATGCAGGTTCCACATCAGTTTTTTCAGAAAGTTACGGCTGGATTAAACATTGCTTTGCCTGCTACTGGACAGTATGGAGTGGGGATGATTTATTCGTCTCCCGACCTTGCTCAACGAGAAGCAGGACGGCGGATCTTTGAGCAAATCGTAGCAGAAGAGGGGCAAAAAGTTCTCGGCTGGCGAGACGTTCCGACGGACAATTCGACATTAGGGGAAACTGCGAAAGCGAGTGAACCCTTCATGCAGCAGGTTTTTATTCATCGCTCAGATGATCTAGTAGAGGATTTGGCATTTGAGCGCAAGCTCTATGTAATGCGGAAGCGATCGCATAGTGCCATTCGTACTCCTGGGATTGATCCCTTTTGGTATCCCGCAAGTATCTCTTGCCGAACGATTGTTTATAAGGGCATGTTGATGCCTTTGCAGGTGGGTGAGTACTATCTGGATCTGAGCGATCCGGACATGGAAAGCGCCCTAGGATTGGTGCATTCTCGCTTTAGTACAAATACCTTTCCAAGCTGGGAGCGATCGCATCCTTACCGCTACATTGCTCACAATGGCGAGATTAATACATTGCGCGGCAACATTAACTGGATGCACGCGCGGCAATCTTTGTTTGAATCCGATTTGTTTGGTGACGACTTAAGAAAAGCTCAGCCTGTCATTAACATTGATGGAAGTGATTCCACGATCTTTGATAATGCTTTAGAACTGTTGACATTATCGGGTCGATCGCTGCCTCATGCGGTGATGATGATGATCCCGGAACCTTGGACAGCGCATGAGTCGATGAGTCCTGAGCGCAAGGCGTTTTATAAATACCATTCCTGTCTGATGGAACCCTGGGATGGTCCTGCTTCGATCGCATTTACTGACGGTCGAATGATGGGAGCAGTCCTCGATCGTAATGGTCTGCGTCCGTCCCGGTACTATGTCACAAAAGATGACCTGGTTATCATGGCATCGGAAGCGGGAGTTTTACCGATCGAACCTGAGCGCATTGCTCAAAAAGGTCGCTTGCAACCGGGCAGAATGTTCCTAGTCGATATGGAACAGGGGCGAATTGTTGCAGATGAAGAAATTAAGCATCAAATTGCCAGTGCTGAACCGTATCAAGACTGGATCGATCAACATATGGTCGGTCTGTCTGATCTGAAAGCTGCACCTGCGGCTTCGTCTGATCTCAATACGGTGCTTCAGCGTCAGTTGGCATTTGGCTATACGTTTGAAGAATTGCGGTTGCTGATTACTCCCATGGCGCGAGATGGGGTTGAGGCGGTTGGCGCGATGGGAGCCGATACGCCATTAGCAGTGCTATCTGATCGTCCTAAATTGCTCTATGACTACTTCAAACAGCTATTTGCTCAGGTGACAAATCCACCGATCGATTCGATTCGAGAAGAAATTATCACTTCAGCAGAAACAACGATCGGGGCAGAGAAAAACTTACTCCAACCTGTACCCGAAAGCTGTCATTTGATTGAGCTAAAATCTCCTGTTCTTAGCAATGAGGATTTAGCAAAGCTGAAGCATGTCGATGAGCAAGGCTTCAAGTCGGCGACGATCGAGATTGTATTCGATCCAAAATTAGGCGTAAAAGGACTAGAAAGCGCGATCGACCATCTTTGCACTCAAGCGGATCAAGCCATTGAATCTGGCGTAAATCTTTTGATTTTGAGCGATCGAAGTGTCAATGCTGAAAAAGCTCCGATCCCAGCACTGCTTGCAGTTGCTGGCGTTCATCACCATCTGATCCGAACTGGGGCAAGAACTAGAGTTGGGTTAGTACTCGAATCGGGTGAACCGCGCGAAGTGCATCACTTTGCCATGCTGATCGGATATGGCTGTGGTGCGATCAATCCCTATCTTGCTTTTGAGACGATCGAATCGATGATCACTCAAGGTTCTTTGCCGAATGTAGAGTATGCAACGGCTTGCAAGAACTACATTAAATCGGCAACCAAAGGCGTGGTCAAAGTTGCCTCAAAGATTGGCATTTCCACGATCCAGAGCTATCGCGGCGCACAGATCTTTGAAGCGATCGGACTAAATCATTCGGTGGTCGATCGTTACTTTACCTGGACAGCTTCTCGCATCGAAGGGGCTGATCTCGAAGTAATTACGAAAGAAGCTTTGCTGCGGCATCATGATGCTTTCCCAGATCGTCAAACCAATGGACATACTTTAGATGTGGGGGGTGAATATCAATGGCGTAAAGAAGGCGAAGCGCATCTTTTCAGCCCGCAAACAATTCACACCTTACAAAGATCCGTCCGCGAAGGCAATTACGATCTGTTCAAGCAGTATGCAACTTTAGTCAATGAACAGAACCAACAGCATTTTACTTTGCGTGGAATGCTGCAATTTAAAGCGCGTCAACCCATTCCAATCGAGGAAGTTGAACCGATTGAAGCCATTATGAAACGCTTCAAAACGGGTGCAATGAGCTATGGTTCGATCTCGAAAGAAGCCCATGAAGCTTTAGCGATCGCCATGAATCGAATTGGTGGCAAATCCAATACGGGCGAAGGCGGTGAAGATCCAGAACGCTATACCTGGACAAACGAACAGGGCGATTCTAAGAACAGTGCAATCAAACAAGTTGCATCGGGTCGATTTGGGGTGACTAGCTTATACCTGTCTCAAGCCAGAGAAATTCAGATCAAAATGGCTCAAGGTGCAAAACCTGGAGAAGGTGGGCAGCTACCCGGACGCAAAGTATATCCCTGGATTGCAAAAGTTCGACATTCAACGCCGGGTGTCGGTTTGATTTCGCCCCCGCCGCACCATGACATTTACTCGATCGAGGATTTAGCCGAGCTAATCCACGACTTAAAAAATGCCAACCGCGAAGCTCGAATCAGCGTCAAACTCGTGTCAGAAGTTGGAGTGGGCACGATCGCAGCAGGAGTCTCGAAAGCTCATGCTGATGTGGTTCTGATCTCTGGCTATGACGGTGGAACGGGCGCATCGCCGCAGACTTCGATTAAACATGCAGGCTTACCTTGGGAGCTAGGCTTAGCCGAGACGCATCAGACCTTGGTGTTGAATAACTTGCGATCGCGGATTGTGGTCGAAACTGACGGACAGATGAAAACCGGGCGTGATGTCGTCATTGCGGCATTACTTGGGGCTGAAGAGTTCGGATTTGCAACGGCTCCACTCGTAACATTGGGCTGTATTATGATGCGCGTTTGTCATCTCAATACCTGTCCGGTTGGGATTGCAACGCAAGATCCGCAGTTGCGAGAAAGCTTTACTGGCGATCCCGATAACACAGTGAACTTTATGAAGTTCATTGCTCAAGAAGTGCGTGAAATCATGGCACAGCTTGGGTTCCGTAGTTTGAATGAAATGGTTGGAAGGACTGATATTTTAGAAGCAAAACAAGCGGTCGAACATTGGAAAGCAAAAGGCTTAGACTTCTCGAAGATTCTCTATCAGCCTGAAGTTGATCCGTCTGTTGGATTGTACTGTCAGATTCCACAGGATCATGGATTAGACAAGTCACTGGATCTCACCGTTCTCGTCGATCTGTGTAAAGATGCGATCGAGTCAGGTAAACCCGTGAAAGCAACTCTCCCGATTCAGAATGTCAATCGTGTTGTAGGTACGATTCTCGGCAACGAAATTACAAAACGACACTGGCATGGCTTACCTGAAGATACAGTGCATCTGCATTTCCAAGGCAGTGCTGGACAGAGCTTTGGTGCATTTGTGCCGAAGGGAGTCACGCTGGAGCTAGAAGGTGATGCGAATGACTATCTAGGCAAGGGATTGAGTGGGGGCAAGCTGATTGTTTACCCTCCGCATGTTTCTTCGTTTGATGCGTCTGAGAACATCATCATTGGTAACGTTGCAATGTACGGAGCAACTAAAGGCGAAGTCTACATCAGTGGCATTGCAGGGGAGCGATTCTGTGTTCGCAACTCTGGGGTAAATACAGTTGTCGAAGGCGTTGGCGATCATGCTTGTGAGTACATGACCGGAGGGGCAGTTGTCGTCTTGGGAACAACCGGGCGCAACTTTGCCGCAGGCATGAGTGGAGGTGCTGCCTATATCTATGATGAGGCGGGCGACTTTGCCACCCGATGCAATACGCAGATGGTCGCGATCGAACCCTTTGAAGACCCCGAAGACATTGCGATCGTGCGTCAGATGATCCAGAACCACGCGGCTTATACGTATAGCCGTAAAGCGAAGGATATTTTGGAAAATTGGGAGCAAGTGCGATCGCGCTTCGTCAAGGTGATGCCGAAGGATTATAAACGGGTACTACAAGCGCTGAGACGGGCTGAAGAGTCAGGTCTTAGCGGCGATGAGGCTCTGAGAGCAGCATTTGAGGAAAACGCCCGAGATGTTGCCCGCGTGGGAGGGAGTTAGCACTCTTCTATCGAAATCCAAAGCAATGGCAATCCAATTTACTATCACACTCTTCACTCACCAATTTTCGACCCATGGGAAAACCAACTGGCTTTATCGAATACCTCCGCGAACTTCCCTCCGAACTCGCCCCGCTCGATCGCATTCACAACTGGGACGAATTTCACCTGCCCATGCCCGAAGAGAATCTTCGGACTCAAGGCGCACGCTGTATGGATTGTGGCGTTCCGTTCTGTCATACTGGAACCCTCATCAGCGGCATGGCAAGCGGCTGTCCGATCAACAATCTCATCCCCGAATGGAACGACCTCATCTATCGCGGACTGTGGAAAGATGCCCTTGATCGCTTGCACAAAACGAATAACTTCCCCGAATTCACCGGGCGAGTCTGTCCCGCTCCCTGTGAGGGTTCCTGTGTGCTAGGCATTCACAATCCACCTGTTACGATCAAGAACATTGAATACTCGATCGCAGAAAAAGGCTGGAACGAAGGCTGGATTAAAGCTGAACCACCCGAAAAAAGAACAGGTAAAAAGATTGCGATCGTCGGCTCCGGTCCTGCTGGACTCTCTGCTGCGGCTCAACTGAATAAAGCGGGACATTGGATTACTGTCTTTGAACGCGCTGATCGTCCGGGTGGCTTGCTCATGTATGGCATTCCTAACATGAAGCTCGACAAGCAAGAAGTGGTGATGCGGCGATTGAACATCCTCGAAGCCGAAGGGGTGAAATTCGTCTGCAATACCGAAATCGGCAAAGATCTCTCGTCTGAAGATTTGCTGAGAGACTTTGATGCGATCGTGCTTTGCACAGGCGCGACTAAACCGCGCGATTTACCGATCGAAGGTCGCCAACTCAAAGGAATTCATTTTGCAATGGACTTCCTCACCGCAAACACTCAATCGGTACTAGACCAGAGCGATCCGGCAATCTCAGCACAAGGCAAAGATGTCGTGATCATTGGTGGAGGTGACACTGGAACGGACTGTGTAGGAACTTCGATTCGACATGGCTGCAATGCTTTAGTTCAACTCGAAATCCTGCCCCAACCGCCTGAAACACGCGCCTCTAACAATCCCTGGCCTGAATATCCAAAAGTCTACAAAATGGACTATGGACAAGAAGAAGCTGCGGCTAAGTTTGGGGCTGATCCTCGCGCTTATCTCAGAACAGCGACAAAGTTTGAAGGCGATGAAAATGGCAATGTCAAAGCTGTTCACACCGTCGAAGTCCAATGGGAGCGCAATGAACAAGGACAATTCATTCCCAAGCCTATTCCGGGCACTGAAAAAGTTATCCCGGCTCAACTCGTTTTACTGGCAATGGGTTTCTTAGGACCTGAGCAACCTTTACTCGATGCAATGGGACTCGATCGAGATGCGCGGAGCAACATCAAATCTGAATATGGCAAATACACAACCAGCATTCCCAAAGTATTTGCCGCAGGGGATTGCCGACGCGGACAAAGTTTAGTCGTCTGGGCATTTAATGAAGGTCGAGGTGCAGCGCGAGAGTGCGATCGCTACCTCATGGGCGAAACTGATCTGCCCTGATTGATGAGACAAGCTCCGTTCATTGCATTGCCCCGCACAGGTTTTTTACCTCGTGCGGGGCAAATCGTTAGACTCGGACTCAGTTAACACTTCAGATAGACGATCGCACTTTTCTTTCTCGTTAAGATTCTGGCTTTTAGACCTATGACTCAAGCTCTAGAAACCGAACGATCGCGATTAGTCTCCAAGCAATTTATGCTAGCTAGCATTCTGCTAGGCATGGGATTTGCAGGATTTTTTGACGGGATTGTGCTGCATCAAATTTTGCAGTGGCATCATATGTTGAGCAGTGTACGACCCATGCTGAATATGAGCGATGTAAAAATTCACTCCGTCGCAGATGGATTGTTTCATCTAGCAGATTATGGATTCACCATCGCTGGAGTAACTTTACTTTGGCAATCGCACTTAAAAGACGAACTACCAAAATCCTCACAACCTTTCATCGGACTGATTCTATTTGGAGCAGGACTTTTCAATCTGCTAGAAGGATTGATTGACCACGAAATCTTGGGCATTCATCACGTCCATTCGGGAACTCACTATCTGCTTTGGGACATTGGATTTCTGATGGTTGGAATTGGGTTGATGGCACTGGGGCTAAAATTTGTCGATCGCTGGAAAAGCACTTCAGAATCTATGCCTTGAAGGCTCAACCATGGGCTGATTCAACGACTAGATTGGGTCGCTAAAACGGAGAGGTTCGGATGTATTTGACTCTTTTTTAGAGGAATCTCATGTTTCTACACACGAAGCGTTTACAGTACTTTACGCCTCCTTCTAAGCCCGACCCAATCTATGCCAAAAAGCTACAGGAATTGATTGGCGGATCCATGGGTGAAATGACCGTGATGATGCAATACCTCTTCCAAGGGTGGAACTGTCGCGGTCCTGCAAAGTATCGCGATCTTCTGCTTGATACTGGAACTGAAGAAATCGGTCATGTTGAAATGCTAGCAACCATGGTTGCCCATCTACTAGATCAAGCCCCTGTAGAAATGCAGGAAGAAGGCGTAAAAGACCCAGTTGTGGGTGCAGTTATGGGTGGAAGCAATCCTAGAGATGTGATTGTGGCAGCAATGAACCCTCAGCACGAAATTGTCTCAGGTCAGGGTGCAATGCCTGCCGATAGTGTTGGCTTCCCCTGGAATGGTCGCTTTATTACAGCTAGCGGCAACTTACTTGCAGATTTTCGCTCAAACCTACATGCAGAATCTCAAGGCTTGATGCAAGCGGTTGATACAATGCACCAAAATCAATGGCTAGCTGCGATCGAAGAACTCAAGAGCGATGGATTTGAAGAAACCGTCACTCCCAAGGTTGCTTACGAATACGGTAAGAAAGAGTATGCTTACCAATTCTGGAACCATTCAGAAGGGCAAGAGAGCGCCGAAGGGCGTTGGGCAAAAGGGCAATCTATGGATGGTAAAGGTCAGTTTGAGTATGTTGCCCAACCTCAAGCGATCGGTCCCATTCCATCTCCTCCTCAACCGAAGCCGAAACTGCATTCAACTCCTGCAACTCCAGCAATGCAGAAGACCAGCGACAATGGGGTTAAAAACTTCGTGGATAGCGCAGTCGATACGGTTAAAGGAATTACGAAGTAGAGAGCTATAGCTACTCAATTTATTGAGGTTAGAGATCCTTGAGGAGATTCCCCTAACCTCGCAAAAAAGCCTACTGAAGGGACTAAAACAGCCGCCAATCGCGCCTCTTAGTTCCTTCAGTAGACTTCCGTTCTACTTGCCTTGACTTTCAATCCAGGGCAAGTCGTACAACAAACAATCCTTCTCAAACTACAGTGGCGTAATACTTGCAATCTTGCCGCCCTGACGCAGAACTCTCTGCATATGCGGAGTTAGCTCCTCATAAGGAATCACAACCACCTTATTCACCCGACGAACTTTCGGATAACCTGAACCCCGAATTCCAGCAACTTCAACGCGGTAAAATTTACCCGACCCATGTGCCTTTGAACCGCCAAACGCACTTGCCGTCGCATCTCCCTTCTGAGCAGGCAAGAAGGCAAACCCTGCTGCCGAAGCTGGCACAACCGTCGAAGCCGTGTTCTGAGCAATATCCTTGACCAGTCGAGGAGCAGTGCCACTCAGATGAGCCGCATCACTATTCGCATAGCCCCGGTACAGTTGGAGTAAGCGAGGGAATCCAACCGCACGCTGCCCCATTCCCGTCGTCACAAAGTCACGATAGTAAGGAACAATATTTTCTCCAAAGCTCGATTGATACTCATCCGAATCAAGGTAGGAATCAATATCCGCATCAAATCCTTTGGATTGATACAGAGCCATATGTTCCGTGATTTCAGACTGATCGTAAGGAGCGCGTCCCAAAAGATGCTTAAAGTTCAACTCGATCGTTCGACTCTGAAAACAGTTGTGAAAGAATTTCTCCTTGTACAGATCTGATTTTGCCACCTGCCGGACAAACTCTTGCACTGTAATCTGGCGATTTCGCAAAAGAGACTCTGGAATCACCAACCGCTCAGACATGAGCAAATGCGGATTGCCTAGCACCTGTTGATAAACCGCCAAAATTACGGCTTCAATCTCGCCCTGCGTCGCATTAGGACGCAATTCTAGTACGACATCGCTCAGCCCGGATGTCCCCAAGCGAGATGCTGCTGTTGTAATAGCCACTCGAAATTCTCCTTTAATCTTAAGCAATGAAGCTACGTTTCTGCCCCGCACGGGGTTTTTAAGCTCGTGTGGGGCAATGGGATCGTCTGCAAAGCAATGCGATCGGCGAAAAAGATGGGTCAATCATCTAGACCGCAGTCACGCTGATCACCTTACTTCCCGATCGATTCAATTGTTGAAGTTTCGGGGTCAGTTGATCATAGGCAACTAGCACCTCGGTCGTAGTTTGTCGCACCACCGCTGAATTTGCAGAAGCAGCTTTCAGCACACGCAGTCGATACACGCCGCGATTTCCTCCCATGCTGCCAGTCAGCGCACTTGCTGCTGGTACAGAGATGGGGGTTGCCAGGTTTTTCGCAACTTCCCAAGTTAGGCGAGGTTGCTTTTGTCCTTGAGCGCGATCGCTGTTGGCATAGCCCCGGTAGAGATGCAGCAATCGACTAAAGCCAATCGCCCGTGATCCTGGATGATCCACCTGAAAATCGCGATGGTAAGGAACAATGCTATCGCCAAAGCTGTTTTGATACTCAACAGAGTCGAGGTAGGAGTTGATCTCTGCTTCATACCCTTCTGACATGAATAGATCCAAATGGTAGGCAATTTCTGCCTGCTCATAAGGCGCTCGTCCCAGCAAATGTTTATAGTTCAACTCAATAAAGCGAACATGAAAATTTGGATACAAAAACTTCTGTCGGTAGAGTTCCGAATTTGCGATCGCCCGGACAAAATCGCGCACTGAGATTACCCCTTGAGTCAGTTGCGATTCTGCTGTAATCAAGCGATCGCTCTGCATCAGATGCTCATTTCCTAACACCTGCCGATACGCTGCTGCAATGACTGCCTGCACTTCGCCCGGAGTCGAATGCGATCTCAATTCAGTCGGTTCCGTTTCTGAAAAAGGCGTAATTCCTAATCGTCCTGCTTCTTGTAAACTAGCCATAACTTGGTTCCTCTCTGCAATAAATGACGAATCAATATTTTTTCTTAAGCCTGACTGCCCATAAAAGTTGCCCAGACTGAATAAACACCGCTATCGGTTCGACAGAAATGCTCATCCCTCTGGGCAAAACGCACAATTAGCTCAGCGCGTTGATGATGTAATCGATGTAGGAGTTGAGTTCAAGTCCAGGATCACCAGTCAGACCGTGATTCGCCTTGATGTACTTGAGTGCTTCCGCATACCAGCTTGGAACTAACTCAAAGCGGCTGTGCATCTCTGCTAAACCTGCCAGCAGATACTCATCCGCAGGACCCGTCCCTCCAGCAATCAAGCAGTACTGGATAATCCGCACATAGTAACCGATGTCCCGCAAGCATTTTGCTTTACCGCGTGCATCAGACGCATAGTTGTTTCCCTGCATTTGAGTCGTGTAGGGAAACTTTTGGTACACAGCATTGGCTGCACCTTCAGCGAGAGAAGCAGCTTTGTCGCCCAAAGCCTTTGCTGCTTGCAGATCAGCCGTTGCTAAACGCAGACGACCAAATGCAACTTGAAGTTCAGTGTTGCCGAGAAAACGACCTTGTGAGTCAGCAGCAGCGACTGCTTCAGTTAATTGAGTTTTCATTGAAATACTATCTCCTGGTGTTGTAGAAATTTTGCATGAAGCGGGGATGAGTTAGCTGACTGCTGCTGCTGCACGATCGAAGTAGCTGCTCAATTCAGCCATCAAAGAGCTACAATCACCGGGCTGAATATTGTTGCGATCGTTCGCAATCGCGATCGCTGCGTCTTTCATTTTCAAGATGCTGTTTGCCATGGAGGAGCTAGGAACACCCAACGCAATGTAGGTTTCACGCAAACCGTTCAAGCAGCGATCGTCGAGAACACTTCCGTCTCCCAAGAACACAGCATAAGTGACATAGCGCAAAATAATTTCCATATCGCGCATACAAGCGGCAACACGGCGGTTAGTATAAGCGTTTCCACCCGGAGCAATCAACTGAGGCTGTTCTTCAAACAGCGCACGAGCAGCATTCGTCACGATCGCAGAAGCATTGCTAGTGATGCGATTGACAACATCAGTTCGCTTTGCACCATCTTTGACGACTGCCATTAGCGCATCAATTTGGGTTCCACTGACAAGCTGACCCTGTGTATCAGCCTGCGAAACAACCTTAGTAAAGGCATCTAACATCGATTCAATCTCCTAATGTGTTGGATTGAGTAAACTTTCTGTTTAAAGCTGAGAGATTTCCAGTTGTAATTAGATATCAACTGATTACGTAGAGATTAGCCCTGAGAATTAAATTCTTAGCTCTATCAACTCTAAGGATTTAGTTCTTTTGACTGTCCTTGCTAAATTTATTAGAACAACTCAATTGTGCAATAGTTGTGCAAATTCAAAGAGGTTTGACACGAATTCAATTAAGAAATATAACAAGCAGTAAAACTCCTTTTTTCTCGGCAGTTTCAGAAAGATTGAACAATATCACCTCATATCTGTATTGGACTGCATTACTACCCATGTCTCAATATCATGCCCAAGAGGTAATTTATATTGGAGGACTTGTATGGTATTCAAATATCTACTGTAGCTAAAAAACTCGCTACATGGCTGTAACAGAGCTGTTACACAGCTGTAAAACAAGAAACCCCATTGAAAATGTCAATCGTCAAAATGTATGCATCTCAACATTGAAGGTCTGCTTTCAAAATTCAAAGCTGTACACATAAAGTATAAATAATGCTTCTGTGGAATACAAAGCATCAAACTAGTTACCAGATTAGTTTGGCACTTGGGGCTTTGGTGATCAAAGTGATATATGCTGTCTCATTCACATGACAAAAGACCATTGATAAGGCTGTTGGATACCATATCTGTACAAACACCATACCAATACTGA
>JALOOO010000159.1 GCA_025454375.1 Leptolyngbya sp. Prado105
GACCACAAATCCTAGTAGATTTCCGTCTCCGCCCAAATCTTTCACGCTGAGAAGGGCTGCCCAAGTGAATAGATTGGCTTGAGGATTCCCGACTAAGTCTTGAGCGATCGCTTGAATCCATCCGACTCGTCCACCCAGCGTCATTTTTCGACTCAAATTGATGGCGGCTTCTGCCCCGTAAGAATTTGCGACGATCGCATCTGAATTGTCGTTAAACGGATCACCCGCTAATGTACTGCCCGTTCCTGTGTCCAATCCATTGAATGAACGAATATAAGTCAGACTGAATCGAGCAAAATCAGTGGGTTCAATCGTGACTTGAGCCACCGCAGCATAGGAACTTTGAGCAATGCCTACATCTGGCTGATTTGCCTTGCTTGCCACATATCCAACTTCTACTCGAAGCCGATCGCTGAGGTCATAAGTCAATCCGATGCCAGGAACGCTGCCCTGTCGCCGGATCGGATTTTCACGAGCAAAGAGCGAAACGGCTCCATCATCACTTCCACTGAAGCGAGAATTAACGGTACTAATATAGTCCCCCAGTCCCCCGCCCTCTAAACTCACCACCGCAGCAGCACGATCGCCAATTTGCGTTTCATAGTCTAAGCGATCGAGTTCTAGTTGCTGATTGGAGTCGCCATCGAATCCCAGGTTTGCCATCGGTGTTCCGGTTGCATCTTCCAACTCTGGAACGCTGCGAGCTTGCAACCGCACCCGCAATCGATCTTGACCGTTAAAACTGGTTCTCAAGTCCAATCGCACCCGACTGCTAAAGACTAGATTGCGATCGAGGGGTTCATTACTACCGTCTACTTTGCGATTGCCGCCTGCAACTCCCGCTCCCGCAAAAATTACTTCACCTCTGAGTTGAGTCGTTGGAGAAAACGATCGTGCTTCAAGATCGGCGGTTCGCGGTTCCAACTGCGTCACTCGGTTTTGTAGTGTGGATAGTTCAGTAGCAAAGTCAGTTTGTAACCGATTCAAAATCGCTAAATCGCCCGCAGGAATAGCGCTGTGAGTTGGTTCTGTAATCTGAAGATTAATTTGCTCTAAGCAAGTTGATAGTCCTGTGGCAAATTCATTGCGTGTTAATGATTGTTCGCCCCGGTAGGTTTGCTCTGAATGCTCTATCCTGCAACCATAGCGACTAGCAATCGATCGCAATGCCTGAAACGCCCAATCCTTATTAGTCACATCCGACAATTGAGCAACAGCAGGCGGAGGATCGACAAATTCAGATTGAGACAGCGAGATCGTTGGAAATATCCCTAGGGCTATTCCTGCAATTATCCAACCAAAGCGAAGGAACTGACTCATAGACAAAACGCGATTCAATCGATGCGAGCTTCTCAAGGGCTATGATCTTAGCACCAGAGCAGGTTGATTCAATCGGTGTTCGCAGTGTTCTACAAGTGCGGCTGTAAAAGTCTGACGTTCAGGAAATTGGGTACTGAGATAGATATGCCGAACTAAAGTTAGGGTCGTGTACACTTCGATCGTATGACGAGTAGCTTCGCGGTTAATCTGAGTAAATCGATCGCTGAGTGCAGCTTGCTGAGTTGCAAAGGCATTTGGATCACCCAATAGACGCAATCCTTGTTCAATCAGATGTCCATTGAAGTTGCCAATATCAAGCTCTGAGTCACCCCCTGCAAATAGATCAAAATCTAGCAAATAGAGCCGCGACCCATCGACTAGCACTTGATCCGGGTAAAAATCGCGATGAATGCCACGGATCGAATCCGATGAAATTGAACTTGCTAAGCGATCGCATTGAGCTAAAACTCGCTCTAACCGGGATTGCCAGTGAGGGAATTGCACGATGACTTGAGACAAGCGATCGTGCAAAATCGCCATTTCTTCTTTCATGCCATGACAGCGTTTCGGCATAATCCAAGCGCAATGCAATTTGTGTGCTGCGTCTGCGATCCGCTGAGCAAGTTCTGTTCCCTCCGATGTCGAGATTGCCTCAGTTACTAGCACACCGGGAACTTTGCACTGAAGCCACATCCGCCACTGAGGAATTACTCCAATCGGCTCTGGTACAGAAATCCCATCAGCACTATCCTGCTCAAATCCATAATCCCAAAGGAGTTGCTGTAAGCGGTAACTAGATTGATCGAGTCCTTTCGATCTCACTTTAGCAATCCAGGTCATAGCCTGTACCTCACCCGATCGCTCAACTAAGACATCATACTCAATCAAGCAACGTCGCTGAGGTTTGTAGCGAATTACGCGAATCGCTTGTATTTCCAGAACTTTAAGCCGTTCAGAGCGGTAGAAAAGCTGAGTTTGGAATTGCTGTTGTACTTGCACTGGATCAAGTGCAGCCGCTAAAAAACTCAGCTTCGGATCAGCGAGAATGTGGAATGGATCTTGAATTGCGATCGACATGATAGATAAAACCTAAACAGACAACACCTAAATTGAACACGAAAGGCTAGATGCAGCAGCATACTGTCGTTCAGTTGCTTGCAGTCGATAAAGGGCAGCATAGCGATCGTTTAATTGCATCAAGGCTTCATGGGTTCCTCGTTCGACTAATCTTCCTCGTTCCATGTAAAACACAAAATCAGCACGAGCAGCGAGTTCTAAATCATGCACAATCAAAAAGGTCGTGCGTCCAACTGACAACCGTTCTAAAGCATCGGTTACTTCTTGCTCATTCGCTTTATCTAATCCCGTCGTCGGTTCATCTAAAATCAAAATCGGAGCCTGCCGAATTGCTGCCCGTGCGATCGAGAGCCGCTGGCGTTGTCCGCCTGACAGCGTTACACCCCGTTCGCCCAAAATCGTGTCATAGCCTTGGGGTAAATTCAGAATAAAGTCATGGGCATTAGCAAGTTTAGCAGCCGCGATCACATCCGCCTCGGTTGCTGTCGATGCACCATAAGCAATGTTATCCCAAACACTGGCAGCAAATAGCAAGCTATCTTGCAACACCACACTCATCTGGGTTCGCAAAGACTCCAGAGTGTAACAGCGAATGTCTTGATCATCAATCAAAATTCTGCCTTGATGCGGTTCGTAGAGCCGTAGCAATAAGGTTGTTAACGTCGATTTGCCACTGCCAGAATAGCCTACGATCGCAACGCGCTGCCCCGGTTTCACCGTAAAACTAAGGTCTTGTAGAACAGGGTAGCCTGACTCATAAGCAAAGCTCACGCTATCAAACTGAACGGCTCCGGTCAATCGGGGGGCGGGTTTTGCTCCAGGTAAATCGTAGATATCCGGAGCTTGATCCAGCAGATCGAGGATGCGATCGCCTGCGGCAGAAGCTTTTGCCAGTCGTCCAATGTATTTGGCAAAGTCGCGCACGGGCTTAAAAGCGTTTTTCAGATAAGTGAGAAACACGAGCAGATCCCCCGGAGTCAGCGCGTTCCTCAAAACTAATTCTGCTCCACGCCATAGCACTAGCGCGGTTGCCGTTGCAAGTAACACTTCTACGGTGCGTTCTAACTGAGCCGATAAGCGTTTTGCTTGCACGCCTTCTTTCAAGCTCTTCTTGTTTTGATGCGTGAAAACTGTCGTAAATTTATCTTGTAACGATAAGGCTTGAACTAATTTTATCGCTCCGATCGATTCGGCGGCGGTGGCTGCCATTGCTCCTTCCCGTTGCCGTTGCTGCTTTGAGACAGCGCGAATGCGTTGAGTGAGCCGAAAGGTAGAGAACCAGAAGATCGGTAGTAAAGTTAGCCCGAGTAGCGCGAGTTGGGCATTCAGCCAAACCATCACGCCCACCATTCCCAGAAGAATCAGGCAGTTTGCGAGCAGTGGCAGCAACGCTGTGATCACCACCTCCTGAAGCACGGCGACATCACTGATCACGCGCAGTGTTAAATCCCAACTGCGAGTCCGGTTGTAGAACGATAAAGAGAGCGTTTGCAAATGGGTGTAAAGCACGCTGCGAATTTCAGTCAGTACCCGATTTCCTGCTAATGCAAATCCCACCGTACTCCAATAGGCAGCGATGCCTCTGACTCCTGCAAGCACCACGATCGCGATCGCGCATAGCAACAACAGCGATCGCGTGTCTAGATTGCCAATCAACGGCACTGGATGTAGCACTGCCCCACCCGCTTGTTGGACAAAAAGCTCATCAAAAATAAACTTCAGCGGCAATGGTTCTAACAATCGCAGCGCAATTTCACCAAACAATGCCAGCATCGAGAGTGCAATCAAAGATTGCTGCTTGCGAATATAAGGCGAAAAGCGTTTCAGAATTCGCCCGATTCCCGGAATCACCGCTTTAAGCTGTTGAGCAGGATTCATCAAGCGACCTCCAACGTTGAAACGGTTTGCTGCATTAATCCGACAATCTGCTGTGCTACTCGTGCCCAAGTATGCTCTTCTAGAACGGTCGATCGCGCCCGTTGCCCCAGTTGCAAACACAATGCTGGAGATTGATACAGGTAAGCTAAGTGCTGCGCTAACTGCACTGTGTTCCCTGGCTCATAAAGCAACCCATTGACATCAGCTTGAATCAAGGTCTGGAGTTCTCCAATGCGACTTGCAACGACAGGTAATCCGGCAGCCATGTACTCATACACCTTGAGCGGCGAGAAATAAAAATCAGGATAGTCAGGATAAGGCGCAACTGCAACTTGCGTCGATGCCAGCAGTCCTGGGATTTCGGTTGGAGCAACCTTACCTGTGAATTGCACAGATGTATGAATGCCGCGATCGAGTAAATCTGCTGCTAAAGCGGCACGTTCGGGTCCGTCTCCCACGATCAAAAGCCGCGATCGGGGAAACTGATCGTGGAACTGAACAAACGCCTCCACTAAGGTTGATAATCCATGCCAGGGTTTCATTGTGCCGACAAAACCGATCGTAAAATCGTCGCTCGGTTGAGTCGGAACTCGCTGCTTTGCGAAGCGATCGCAGTTCACCCCATTCGGAATAACCTGCACCTTTCCCTGAGCTTGCGGATAGTGCTTGAGATAGTTCGCGACCCCTTGGGAAACCGCAACAATGACATTAGCGGCTCGAAACACTCGTTGTGCAACGGCTTCCGCACTCTGGTGATGCACTAAGCCCCGATGCGTCGCTTGTTCTTGAATTAAAGGGGCATTCACTTCTAACACTGCCGGGATACCCTGACTGCGAGCATACTCCATTGCAGTAAAGCTCCACAGCGAATAGCGTTCATACACGGCATCAAATTGCCCTGCCTGTTCTAATGCCAGTCGTAACTCTAGATTGAGGGATAGTAAGGTCAGTTCTCGTTGTCCGAGTTGACGCGGTTCTCCGCTAGCTTGGCTAACCTGGCTGGGTAATGTCGGCAATTTGTGGCAAGGAACAGCAGCTAAATCTGCCGGAGGTTCTCCGCCCCAGCGCATGGCAAACAGTTCTACTTGATGCCCTTGTTGTAGCAGCGCCCGAATCACTTCCTGCACATGAATTGAACATCCTTTACACCCAAATACAGGAATGCCTGGATCAGCGCAAATATAGGCAATTCGCATTATCACTCCTCCTACATCACAACCGGACTGACTGCGATCGCGGCTCGAAACACCGTTCGCAACTGAGCCGCATTGCGGTGAATATCAAATTCTTGTTCAACCAGTTGTCTCGCTTGAGTTGCAAGCTGTACCCCAAATTTCGGATCTTGCAGCAGACGCGCGATCGCATCGGAGAGCGCGATCGCGTCATGCTGTGGAACGCTTAATCCTGTCTCTTGGTGACGCACTACTTCTGGAATTCCTGCAACATCAGTGGAAATGCAAGGAGTACCCAGTGCCATAGCTTCGAGTAACACCGTCGGTAAACCATCTTGATTACTATCCCCGCCAACTACACAGGGAGCCACTAACATCGCGGCTGACTGCACTTGCTGCATCAGTTCACCCTGTGGACGTGGACCGAGCAGTTTGACTTGATTTTGCACCCCTAGCTGGAGAATTTGGCGCTGTAAATTCGCTTCTTCTTCACCCGTTCCGATGATGTCGCAGGTAAAGGAAATTTGACGATCGACAAGAATTTTGCACGCCTCAATCAGCACCGCAAACCCCTTTTTCTCGATCAATCGTCCAACTGCCAAAATCCTAGGATGACGCGGGTAGGGAGCCACAAACTGAAAACGCTGTAAATCGAGTCCATTATAAAGGCGCTGTACCCGGTTTGCAGCAGCACCGTAGGTTTGCTGAAGATAGTTGAGGTTGTAATCACTCACAGTTACAACAGCAGCAGCATCAATTAAGAGTTGCTGATACTTCGCGGGAATCACACTATTGTGAAAGATATCTTTCGCGTGGGTGGTGAAGGAGTAAGGAATTTCAGCAAAATAGCTTGCTAATCGTGCCACGATCGTTGCAGAGGTTGCGAAGTGCGCGTGGAGATGCGTAAAGCCCTGTTGTCGAACAATGCAGGCAAGCTGAATCGCTCGGTAAACATGATTGACATCTTCTCCCTGGGCAACTTCCAATTTTTGCCAAAAATTCGGCAGAATAGCACTCGCTTCGTTGAATTGAGTCCACAAGGCAATGCCTGTCAAATCGTATGCAAACAAGTAAGTAACTCGCGATCGCACTTGAGCTATGATGTCCTGAAAATATCCGTCCAAAGGTGGATAGAGTGCAAAAATTTGTAAGTCTAATCCAGCCGCTTCGTGCGCTAGAATCTCCGAAACGACGAAGGTTTCAGAATAACGCGGATAGCGTTTCAAAACGTATGCGACTTTTGCAGAATCGGGGATAGAAAGGCAAGTATTCATCTTCTACTATGAGGCACAATAAACGGGCGCAGGCAATGCCGCTTGGGTTAAGACATCGATCACCAATTCTGGCAACCGATCTAAGCCATTGAGATCAATCGGCGATCGCGCTTTTGCAAGCGTTGTCGGCTGCTGCGCTAGCCAATTGCTCAGAGTTTCTGGACTGAGGTGATCCGGATGCAATACATCAATCCAGCCGAGGTCTTGTAACCGTTTTGCTCGAATCCATTGTTCTAAGCGCGGTGTGACACGCGGTACAATCAGCGATCGCTTCCCAAACGAAAGCAATTCGCAGGTCGTATTATAGCCGCCCATCGAGACGACAGAATCTGCTTGCTTCAGCAGTTGGGTGGGTTCTTCGAGATAGTCTACAATCCGCAAACGGGGCTGAGTTGCCGCACAAGCCTGAAGGTGTTGTCGATCGCTCTCTGACATAAAGGGACCCGTTAAAATCACACCGTTAGTATCTGGTGGCAGAGTCGCTTGAGCGAATTGCTGTGCCAATGCTGCACCATCCTGTCCACCTCCAACCAAACAGAGCGCCAATTTTCCCGGTGGCAAACACAGATCTTCTACCACCGTTTCGGGTGATGCAAGATACTGTAAGCGTTGACGCTGATCGAAATAACCCACATAGCGAATTTTGCTGGCAACCGTTCGCAAAAAGCGATATTCCTGAGTCAGATCAAACACGGCCGGATCGCCGTAAACCCAAACGGCATCATAGTATTGCGCGATCGCTTCTTCGTTCGAGGCGTGTTGCCATTCCTGTTGGACAATCTTCGGCTCATCTAAGACATCCCGTAGCCCCAACACAATGCGAGTTTGACCCTGCGATCTCAATTGCGCTAACGCCGGATTGAGTTCTCGCACCGCTCCGCGTGGTACATTATCCACAATAAACAAATCCGGCGCAAAGGCTTTGAGAGCGGCTTGAATCACCTGCGATCGCATCGCAATCAAAGCTTGCAGGGGGAGTTCTAATCGGCGAGGCTGGTACTTTCCCTCTCCATTTTTATGCAGGGCAGGCAATGACAAATAATCGACATTCGGCGGAAGATTTGTACTGCGCCCTTCTTCCATGCCGCTAATCAGTAGAATAGAAGCCTGTGGGAGCGATCGAGCTAGCGTCTGAGCAATGAGCAGATTGCGACGCTTGTGCCCTAGTCCCATTGTGTCATGGGAGTAAAGCGCAATGCGGATCGGAGCAGATCGCTGAGAAAACTGTGACCAAGCATGTGATTTCATAAGGCTTAATGACAATGGGTTGCACTGAATTCTTGCAGCATTCGGTCTATCTATACTATTGGGAAGGAGAAAATCCTCGCCAAATCTCGATCGAGCAGAGGTGAAAAAAATTAACCAAACGTAAAAACTTTATTAACCGTAGATTAACGTGGAGTTTACCTATCGTCATGAGCTTTCTGTAAGAAATGGATGAGAAGATTCTCATGAAGCCGTTTTCGTGAAAATATTGCAGCTTGAGAACCAGGCTGCTAGACCACTCAAAATCGATAAAGCTATGGAATCTAAAAGCTCCTCCGCGTCTACCTCAATGCAGCAACAAGTACCGACCGTGACATCAAAGCATTCTCACCCGACAACCCGACAATCACTGGGGCAAAAAATCTTTTGGGCTGCCCAGACTCGCATCTTGTTCTGGTACAGCGCAATTCTGCTGTTTATTTTCTTAGTTTCGATTCCCGCTTTTCGTTACCTTCTGTCGATCCAAATCAATCAACGGGTGCGCCGGGATGTCAGTGAAAAAATTGAGGTTTTCAACAATTTGCTAGAGGGGGAACTGTTGGATGAGCATAATGTTGAAGTAGACGACCCGGCGTTAATTAAGAAAGACAGGCGGTTTCAAACCCCTTATTCCAAAGCAGAGTTAATTGAATTTTTTGATGCGTACTTAGCACGGCAAATCACAGAAGATGACATCTTCCTGCTCACATTTGTAGAGGGGGAATTCTACCAATCCAGCCCTAGAGCTAGACCCACTATTTTCAAAAGTGATTCCCCGCTCATAAAACAGTGGAAAAAACAGACGACAGCGACTCAAGGGCAAATCTCGACCAACGATCCCCAGATCGGAGACGTTGTTTATATTGTTGAACCTGTGACAGTGCGAGGTCAACCGCTGGGGGTGTTGGTGATTGCTCATACAACTCGTGGAGAGCAAGCAGAGGCAATTGAAGCGGTGGGCGTTGTCGTTAAGGTGATTGCCGCAGTGCTTTTACTAGTGTTGATTCTCGCTTGGTTAGCATCAGGGCGGGTATTATCGCCTCTAAAATCGCTTAGCCATGCCACTCGCAGAATTAGCGAGTCCGATTTGAATCAGCGCTTAGAAGTACAAGGAACGGGACAAATTGCAGACTTGGCGCATTCGTTTAACGCCATGATGGATCGCTTAGAGGCATCATTTATCAGTCAGCGCAACTTGATTAATGATGCAGGGCACGAACTCCGCACCCCGATCACGATCATCCAAGGGCATTTGGAACTCATCAGCGATGATCCAACCGAACAGCAGGAAACGCTAGCAGTGGTCAGAGACGAATTGGATCGGATGACGCGACTGGTGAATGACTTACTTCTGTTAGCTAAATCAGAGCGTCCAGATTTCTTGCAGGTCGAGCTAGTTGATCTCGATGGGTTTACTGAAGAATTGTTCTCAAAAGCACAGACATTGGCGGAGCGCAACTGGGCACTAGAAGGGAATGTTACAGGGTTAGCAATTTTCGATCGCCAACGCATGACGCAGGCGGTCATGAATCTGGCACAAAACGCAACGCAGTTTACACAAGTGCGTGACACGATTACTCTCGGTCTAGCGATCACTCAAGGCGAGATGCACTTCTGGGTACGTGATACTGGTGAAGGCATTGCTTTAAGCGATCAAACCCGGATTTTCGATCGCTTTGCCCGTGCTGCGAACAGTCGGCGGCGATCGGAAGGGGCTGGACTAGGATTATCTATTGTCAAATCGATCGCAGAAGCTCACGGTGGCGAAGTCACGGTTCGCAGTCAACCGGGGCAAGGGGCAACCTTCGCGATCGTGATTCCCCTTCAAACCAAGGAGAAGTAACCCCCATGCAAATTTTAATTGCAGAAGATGAACCGAGAATTGCAGCATTCATCGAGAAAGGCTTACGGGCGAATGGATTTACAACTGAAATCGCAGTTACAGCAAGCGAGACGCTGAACTTAGCAGTGCAGGGCGAATTTGATCTTCTGATTCTAGATTTGGGATTGCCCGAAAAAGACGGGTTAGAAGTGTTAGAAGAATTGCGCGGACAAGGCTCTCAGATCCCGATCGTGATTCTGACTGCACGGGACGATATTCAGGATAAACTTGCAGGCTTGGAAGGAGGGGCAGATGACTACATGACCAAGCCCTTCCGGTTTGAAGAACTGCTAGCGCGGGTAAAGCTGAGACTGCGTGGACACAGCCAAACAGCAGCGCTAGAGGAGACGATTCTGAGTGCCGGGAATGTTGTTCTAAACTTGCGAACGCGGAAAGTGCAGGTAGGTAGCAAAATCATTGAACTACCCGTGCGTGAATTCACATTAGCCGAGATGTTCTTTCGGCATCCTGGTCAGGTGTTAAGTCGTCAGCAATTACTCGATCGAGTTTGGGGCTATGATTATGACCCTGGCTCAAATATCTTAGATGTATATGTAGGCTATTTGCGAAAAAAGCTAGGGAGCGAATTGTTTGAAACAGTCCGGGGTGTCGGCTATCGCTTGCGATCCTGAGAATTTTGGTTGTGTCGCAAAGATTTTCTAGTGACAAACGAGGTATAGCTTTCATAACTTAAACAGGAGCGCTATTCCGTTAAGCGCTGATTCCAAACGTTCCTTTAGATTGAGGTCAGAGAATATTAAACTCGCGTTCCGGAAGTTGGGATCGCATCTCTAGAGCGCGAACATGTGGGTAATGGGATTCACGGCTTGAGTGAGGGAGAG
This sequence comes from Leptolyngbya sp. Prado105, assembly GCA_025454375.1. Classification (GTDB taxonomy): domain Bacteria; phylum Cyanobacteriota; class Cyanobacteriia; order Leptolyngbyales; family Leptolyngbyaceae; genus Leptolyngbya. The sequence goes on from JALOOO010000159.1 coordinate 10,691, forward strand.
CTTTAGAAATCGAATTTTTTGAGACATCGAATTTCTTACTCCTGATAAATATACCAAATTCTAGAAAACCTGAATTTTTTAGATGAAATCTTAAAAAACTGTGTTATCCTAGCTAAGGTTGAGCGAAAAGCGGGTCGCTAGCTCAGCGGTAGAGCATTCGGCTTTTAACCGACTGGTCTCGGGTTCGAATCCCGGGCGACCCATACATTCAAAACCCTGGCACTGCTGGGGTTTTGCTGTTCTAAGGCAATTCTAGGCAATTCCTGAAACGTCCTAGAATCGTCACCATTTTCTGGGGATTTAAGTACGATTTTAAGAATCCTTTCTCAGCCTTTTCCTTCCCCTCATTTTTTTTAGATACTTAGGGCTTGCTGAAAAAGTCAGAACCGAAAAGATGAGGTTAGGGCATTGTATTTCTATTGCTCAGAGCGCGATCGTAAATTGACATCGGTGAGAGTGCAGCTTCTGCCTGGTTTGTTGTAGCCTCGGCATCCATGCAAACAGCACAGCAAAAAAGACAAAAAGAAGGTGCTGGAGCAACCGCTCCAAGTTCATCACCAAGAAGGTGATAGCAATCGTACATTCAGCCGTAGGAGCAAGTTTTGCCATGACACGACCTAAGCTAAAACGGCGCTTGCCTTGTCCAAACTTGCCTTCAATCTGATTGCGAACAGCAGCATCGGCTCGGACTTGCTTGCGGATTTCTGCCGCATCTTGCACTTTGGGTCTACCGAGCGGTTTGCCGCTCAATCGAATGCCATGTTCACGGCAGCGATTGGCGCGAGTGCGATAGATCTGGTCGGCATGAACCGATTCAGGGTAGTGTCCAAAGCGTTGCTTAAACTGTTCGACTTGAGTGGTGAAGTCCCCCGACTCGTTGAAGTTATCCCAATCCAGACGGTCGAGAAAGACATTGCCATCGACGCAACTTGCCGAGAACTTCGCACCAAACTCGACTGGAGTGCCTGCCTTGCCCCGAACGATAGGGCGAATATGCGGTTGCGAGAGACTCACAATCCGGTGATCAATCCGATGCTGGCGTTGGTCATACATCGATTGTTGTTGTCGGTACAACTCAGCAATCACCAGCAACTTGCGATATAACGATTTGTCCAGTACCAATAAGGTGGCTCCAGCTTCGACTAACGCATCAATGTGAGCGAGGTTGCGCTTGACATAGCTCAATTGCTTGCGAATTGCTTGGCGCATCGTCTTGCCCTGAGCTTTGCGTTGCTTGGTGACGCTCAAATAGGCTTGACGTGCCTCCTGTCGATAGGTGCGAGGTTTGTTCGGCATCGCCGCCCTTACTTGTTCATACAGTAGGTCAATGATGGCTTCTGTTGCTTCGCGGGCTTCATTCAACAAGCTCAAGTCGGTCGGATAGCGAATATCACTGGGCGCACAACTGGCAGCATGGC
>JALOOO010000371.1 GCA_025454375.1 Leptolyngbya sp. Prado105
TTGAAAGCTGGCAGCATCTCCTCGATTTCATGCTCTCCGATTCCCCTCCTGCTCAATCGGCTGATTCCTCCTAATTTTTTGAATTTGGAATTGCTGATGACTTGCAGTTTCATTTTCTGTCGATTATCGTCAAAAGTGGAATGACCCAGTAAACTCATGTCTACTCAACAGAATCAACATGCGATCGTCATCGGGGGTAGCATTGCTGGACTGCTTGCCGCCCGTGTCTTATCGGAATACTTTGAACGGGTAACGATTGTCGATCGCGATCAGCTTCCACTCACCGCTGAACCGCGACGGGGCGTGCCTCAATCCGTTCAACCTCATGTTCTGTATGCGAAAGGCTACCAAATTTTAGAAGCGCTTTTTCCAGGCATTGGGGAAGCGCTTTCTCATGCTGGAGCAGTTCCCTTTGATTGGGGGCAAGATTTCTTGTACTTTCAAGCAGGTCATTGGACACCCACCACAGAAACGCCTGTTGGGATGAAATCTTACACCTGCACTCGTCCACTGCTTGAAAGTACCATCAGACAGCAGGTGAGTCACATTCCAAATGTTGAATTTCTGCCGGGACAGCGAGTGATTGGATTGCTCCTCAAAGGTAGTGAAATTAAGGGAATCAAGCTTGCACAGAGAGAATTATCTGCTCAGCTTGTCGTCGATGCCAGTGGTCGAAGTACTCAAACCCCTCAATGGTTGCAAGACTTAGGATTTACTCCGCCTCCTGTAACAGTCATTGATCCAAGATTAGGCTATGCGACTCGTCGATATCGAATTCCGAATCCGCCCAGTTGCAAAATTCTACTCATCAGCCAAGAACCTCCTCACCAAAAGCGGTTGGGATATTTAGCACAGGTCGAGAATGATCAGTGGATTGCAACATTAGGCGGGTACGGGCAGGACTATCCCCCGATCGAGCATTCAGGCTTTTTAGAGTTTGCTCAGAGTCTTGCCGATCCAATGTTCTATCAAGCGATCGCTCAAGCAGAACCGACTTCTGAAATTCGGGCACATCGAGCAACAATGAATCGCCTATATCACTACGAACGGATTGAAATGCCAGCAGGACTCATTGCGATCGGGGATTCAGTCTGTGCGCTCTGTCCTGTTTATGGGCAGGGCATGACGGTTAGCGGATTATCGGCTCTAGTTTTACAAAGATGGTTAGCAAAATCGAAGTCAGCTAATTTTCAAAAGCAGCTTGCTCAAAGTAATGTGTTTCCCTGGTCACTGGCGACAGGCTTTGATTCTAAGTTTCCAACAACGAAGGGAGCGATCGCGCCGAATCCAATCGCAAAACTGTTTCAAGCTTATACCAATCGATTGACTGAAATTGCTCAAAATGACATTGAGGTGCATTTGCAATTCTTACAAATGGCTCACATGTTGAAATCTCCGAATGTTCTGTTTCATCCCAAATTGATATTGAAGGCGTTGTTTTGATCGGGGATTGATCGTTGTCTGCGTCGTCGTTTCCCCGATAGTAGATTGCCAGCGATCGAGAAATTGATCAGCTTGCTGCTGAGGTTTGTCCCACCTGAAACGATGGCGATGGAGATACAGCATATCCTGCTTCAACCAGCGCCACAGTTTCTCAATCGGATTGAGTCAAAGCTAAAGAGTCGTTGATTGCGAGGGTCTACAATCTTTCGGGTGCAGAAACAGGATTTACGCTCACCTTGGCGGTCGATTGAGACTGCGATTTTACGGGAGACACTTCAGGCGCATTTGACTGCGATCGAGTGGGCTGAGACGAATGCTGAGACAACCAGACCATTCCTCCACTCAAGACAGCAGCATAACCGAGATATAAATGCACTGGACTCAATGCCATTGCGCCAAGTGAGATCGATCTTTGCTGCTTTGGATGATACCAGGACGGCAGGATCGCTTTGACTGGATCAACCTTAGGAAGTATGTCAAGCAGCGTCCCACTATCGAGATTCAAAGCAGTTGCAATCCGTTTAATAAAGCCTCGGAGGTAGACATCTTCAGGTAAATGCGCTCCATGTCCAGACTCGATCGCTTGAAGTTGATGGACGGGAACGAGGGTTTTGCTGTGGAGTTCATCGATCGACATCGATCTCGCCTGACGCACTGCGCGAATCTGTGCGCCAAGTCGTGCTAAACATTCTTGTCGTTGAACTTCAGAGAAGTCAGACGTTACCTTCTTACGCGGAGCTTCAATCTTTTTCGGTTCGGGTTTTGGAGCGGCAGTTTCTTGCAATTTCACTTCTCGCAGTGCCAATCGAATCGCTTCGCGTGCCACCGATTTTAAACAAAACTGAGCAGACATTCCTTCAGAAACCGTTGCCTCTAGACTTTCGATCGCTCGACGATACACTTCACTCCGATATAGCTCGGCTTCTATTTGGGCAAGCAGGGTGCGGTCATCATCCAATTCCGCACCGACTAGGCTGACCATCATCGAATCTTGCGCTAACATTTCCTGTCCTCACCAAAATCAAGAATTGAGATCGACTCAGTAGTAAGGTCTTGGAACGATGTCGCATTGGCAACGCAAAAACCTTTTGTGCCGATTTCTTCTCTCTTCCGGGGAAGCCTGAGAAATCTGGAAGATTTAACCGAAATTATATGAATTTATTGGCATTTTTTGCCCAATCTATATCTTTTTGAGTAATCCCTCCTGCGTCATGTGTCGTAAGGTCTACTGTGACGCGATTATACACATTGAACCATTCAGGATGATGTCCATTTGCTTCAGAGAGGAGTGCCATGCTGGACATAAATCCAAAGGCTTCGACAAATGAGGCAAATTTGAATTCACGATGCAGTTTGCTGTTTTCGATCGTCCATCCGTCGAGTTGTTGAAGTTCGGCTTCGAGTTGCTGCAAAGAAAGGGGAGTCATGATGCTACCTCTTGGAGTGAAATTTCAATTCGATCGCCCGGAGTTGGCTCGATTACTTTAGTTGAAAGATTCGCCTGAGCCAGTTTTGAACGAAATTGATCAACGGTGCCCACGGCTTTGAGCAGCGACATCAAAATGCCCTCAAACTGAATGTCTCCGCCTGCTGCGGTTGGCAAAATCACTTGGGGTTGAACCTGCTGAGCGAGTTTTAATGCGCTGTCTGTGCCTTTGATAATTGACCCTACAAAGGGCAGTCCGAGATCGATTAAAGGTGTGATGACAACATCGATCGAGGCTTGCAGCATAGGATGACTGCCATGCGGTTCGTAGTAGAGCGTTGTTCCGTTTGCGCTTAACAGATACCCATTCTCTTGATTTCCAGGACCGAGTTGGGAGCCAACTGTGGCTTGG
>JALOOO010000372.1 GCA_025454375.1 Leptolyngbya sp. Prado105
TGCTTATCCAGTTTTGGCAGTAAGTAAATCACAAACCCGACAAAAAACGGGAATGCAATCCAAGCAATGGTAAGAGTATTCATGGTGTATTTTGCTTTTCAATTTCGCGACTCTCTAAAGTCGGATTTTCTTTTGCCAATTTCATAACACCGACCAACATAAGCGCTTGAATTGAGAAGCCAATCACAATGCCAGTTAAAATCACAGCCTGGGGAACGGGATCTGCAAAATCTCGCCCAGGTGTTCCGGTTAGAATCGGGGTGAATGTTCCTTGCCGTGCTGCAATCACGACATAATAGGCAATCACGCCACAACTCATCACATCCATTGAGATGATTTTCATGACCAGATTTTTTTTCAGGAGAATGCCAAAAAAACCGAGCATTACGGTGGCAAATACACACGCTTCTAGCACGAAGATTTCCTATTAAAAACTAGGGTTTCCGATCGCGATCCTTAACAACAGCAAAAAGTCTGAGCTTCTTACTATTGATTAATTAATATTGTTACTTAGCTAAAGGATTGACTCGCCTCTATTTGATATTACGAGAAGAAGGACTTAAAAAAAACTTAAGAAGTATAGAAAACCCCAACGTCTACCATCAATTTCATCCACTTCGGAGGCTAAACAACAGACCCGATCGCGTCTGCCGGACCTAAGAGTGAAACATACGGATCGCCAAAGTAGCGGCAAGCAATTTCTTGTGCAGCTTCTGCTGAAACAGTCGCGATCTCATCTTGGAACTGGCTGTCAAACTCTACTCCCAAGCCAAGCGTTTCATACCAGCCAAAGATTTGGGCAAGTTGAGAATTTGTTTGCTTCCCAAGGGCGTATTGTCCCAGGAGTTTATTTTTTGCAACTTGAATTTCGTCAGAGCTTAAAGGTGCAGTACAGAGGCGCTCTACTTCAGTTTTTAGACCAGAAAATGCAACCTCGGTATTTGTCGGAGCCGTACCCATATAGGTAACAAAGTATGAGGTATCTAGGCGAGTGGGATAGAACGCAGATACTTCATACGCCAGTCCTCTTTTTTCCCGTAGCTCGACGAATAGTCGGCTTGATAACCCATTCCCAAGATAAGTATTTAGCAATTTTAGAGCAGCATAGTCAGCCATCGTTTCGGGTTTTACAGAAGGCGCGAGATAGCCAAGAATGACGATCGATTGTTGCGTTTCTTGTGCGATCGTGCTGCGAGTTGGCTTTGAAGTGACGATCGGCAAGTCTAAATTTGAGAGCGAAACTAAGGGCGTATGCCAATTGCCGAGAATCGCTTCAACCTGTGACACGGCTTCATCCGGTGTAATCCGTCCTGCAATACTAATCGTCAAATTATCGGGACGAAAATGAGTCTGATAGTACTGCTGTAAATCTTCACGAGTCAGGTTGGCGACTGTCTCCGCAGATCCTAACCCTGAAAGAGAATAGGGATGATCGCCATACATATCCTGTCGTAAGCGATCGAGTGCAACCGTAAAGGGCTGCTCTTGTTGGGATCGAATCGCTTGAAGGGCTAATCGTCTTTCGAGTTCGACCTCTGATTCTGGAAATGTTGCGGTTCGGAGTAGTTCACTCGCGAGTTGCAGCATTTCAGTAAAATCAGCAGAAACCGTTTTGAGACTGAGTAAAAAGTAATCTGAAGCGGCATCTGTGCTGAGGCTTGCCCCGATTGATTCAACCCGCTCTGCAATTTCGAGTGAGGAATGGTGTTCTGTGCCTTTGGTCATGACGGCTGCGACAAGGTGAGACAGTCCTGCCTGCGCGATCGCTTCCCAACGACTTCCAGCTTTGAAGAAGAGACGCGCCGCAATGATGTCAGCAGACGGATTTTCCGTGACCAGCACTGTGATGCCATTGTCCAAGACAGTTCGGTGAATGGTGCGATTGTGGGGCAGGGCAATAGTTGAAGTCACGATCGTTCCTAAATTGACGTTTGTTGATTTTAGCAATCGCCGGGTCTTACGACGATCGCAGCATAGTGATACGGCGAAAGATAATGACTAGCCAAGTCGCGAAGATCCTCAGCGCTAAAGGATTGAATCCAGTGTGGATAGGCAATTGCGGCTTCGAGTTCGGCGACCACATGGTAATAGCCATAAAGTCCAGCAAGCTGTCCGGGCGTTTCAATCGAGAAAGCATAATCATTGCACAAGAGACGCTTTGCACGATCGAGTTCGGCTTGAGAAATGGGAGTCGTCATCAGTTGAGAGAGGCGATCGCAAATTAATGCCTCAACTCTTTGTAAATCTTTGTCATCTAGCCAAGCTGCGATCGTGAACAGGCTCGAATCGCGCTGTAGCGAGAAACTACAGTCGATCCCCTGAACTAAATGCCGTTCTTCTCGCAATTCTTGAACCAAGCGTGAGGTGCGTCCGGCTCCCAAAACGGCTGAGAGTAAATCGAGTCCACAGGCGGCTTTGAGCGGGTCTTGCTGATTCGATTGCTCAAATCGTTTCCAGGGCAATGTCTCATCATTTTGCCAAGCCTGGGTTTCGACTCCTGGAGCCATCCAAGCCATCAGCAAGCGCGATTGTTCTAATCGAGGCAGTTCTACTTCTTCGCGGCGAATGCTTGTAATGGGCGGTTCGGCTTCAGTGTGATGAATCTGACAGGGAATCGATGGCTGAGGAAACGGATGAAAGGCTCGCTCTACTTGCTGCTTCGCGTCGTCGAGTCGAATATCTCCTGTGACCACAACGGTCATATTTTCCGGCTGGTAATGGGTGCGGTGAAACGATCGCATTTCTTCAGCCGTTCGAGGCATCAAGCTCTCTTCTGTGCCTAAAATCGGTCGCCCGTAGGGATGACGCTGATAAACCAGTTCGCACAGAAATTGAAATGCGATCGCGTCTGGATTGTCATAGGTCTGCGAAATTTCTTCTAATACAACTTCGCGTTCTCGCTCAAATTCTGCATCAGGGATCGCTGCATTCAACAGCAGTTCACCCAGATAGGGCAAGGTTGCGGCAAAATCTTGTGCCGCAGTCGTCATATAGAAATGCGCGTAGTCATAGCTCGTCGCCGCATTCGTCATCCCGCCTCGATTTTCGATCGCGTGATCGAATTCGCCCGGAGCAATCTTCTCGGTTCCCTTAAAAATCATGTGTTCGAGAAAATGCGCCATGCCTGACCATTCATCCGGTTCGACCATTGAGCCTGCATTGACCCAGACATCGATCGCGCTGACTCCTGTGGTCGGCAGATCGTGATGGATCAGAGTCAAACCATTCTCAAATCGATGGACGGTCGCAGGAACAAAAAGAGCGTTTTGGGGCGATCG
>JALOOO010000160.1 GCA_025454375.1 Leptolyngbya sp. Prado105
AGTTCAGAGATTCTAAGTGTGTTAAATCAACTCGTACTGTATCTTGAGAAGGCTTTTGAGAGACGACTTGAACTAGTTCAGAAGCTTGTGGGTGCGAAGATTCGGGCGGTGAACTCATTGTAGTTTCTTCAATCGATGTATCCCACAATTCAAATCCTGAATCTACATTCGTCTCAGGCAATTCGGTCTGCCATGCCTCAAATTGATCTGCTAATGCTTCAATATCAGAATCGATCGAAAATACATCCTTAGGTTCTTCAGAACTGTGAATTACTTGCGGTTCAGAGAGATCAAGCAATGAACGTCGGAAGAAGTCTTGTATCCTTCTCCAGGTTCGGCGAGGCAATTGCTGATGATTTTCGACCCGATTGGATTCTAAAAAGCTTTTCAGTGTGAGTGACACTTTCCCACCGGAAGTACGATCTCCTGACAATACCGCTATCTGCCCCTGCCGAAAATCAGCGAGTGCCGCTTGAGCAATCTCACGAACCTGATGAGGTCTCTGCTTCATTGCCTTGAGGGTTGTCTGCGCAATTTCCCCAAATCCCGGCAAATTTAGAGATTCTGCCAAGCCAAAAAATACCTCAGTTTGCATCTGTAGTACCTCGGTGATCGAATTCTCATCTCCTTGAGAAATGGCGATCGCTAATTGTTCAAGCCGCTCTCTGACTCCAGTTTCAAATAGCGACTGAGCGATATCAAACCCTAAGTCAGCCGAAGTCGGTAAAGCTGCACCTGGATCAAAGTGATGACCTAATTTACTCCGAATTTTTGAGAAAATTGCCTCAGATCGATCAAGGAGTTCATTATCTTGACACTGCACACCTGCAATCGCAGTAGTCAACGGCAATCTTAGACAGTCATATCCTTCATATAGTAATGCTTCTAGCTCTGCATCGATCTCAACTTCTGGTCTGTAAAACGCTTTAAACACATCTTCAAACGAGTGCGCGATCGATTTCATACTATCGAACTTAACGCTTGCTGCGGCTCCTTTCAGCGTATGTGCAGCCCGCATCAACTCATGCACTTTTGCGGCTGATCGATCTTGACGGAGAGAAAGCAGATTATGCTCGATCGTCTGAAGTAAATCTTGAGCTTCAATTAGGAAATAGGAATAGGTCTGTTCACGGAGTTTAGCATCAGAAACCATAGGGAACTCACAGAATTAAATTTGAGTGAAGCAATGAAAGTATCGAGGTTCAAATCAAGTTTGAGTCAAACCTCGACCCTCGAATCTTCTAGCTAACCTTGAACTGACCCACACTCGTTTGCAGTTGTTGAGCCGTATTCAGCAATTCTTGGAAGGATGCAGAAATTTGACTAGACTGAGCAGAGTTCTTGCTTGCTAATGTTGCTACATCTGTCATCGATTGTGTCACGACTTTCGATTGCTGCGTTTGTGCAAGAGTCGCCTGTGTAATGCCATTCACCAACTGACTGATCTGCGCAGTTGCATTAATAATTTCAGTCAATTGCTGGCGGGTTTCGTTCACAAGCCCCGTTCCACTGACAACCTGTTGAATGCCTGTATCCATTGCCGCCGCAACTGCACTCGTCTCAGATTGAATCTCTTGTGCAAGTTTTTCAATTTCACGGGTTGCATCTGCGGATTGTCTTGCCAACGATCTGACTTCATCTGCAACTACTGTAAAGCCTCGCCCATATTCTCCTGCGCGGGTTGCTTCGATCGAGGCGTTCAAGGCAAGAAGCTGCGTCTGAGTCGTAAAGCTTCCAATCAAATTGACCACCTTCGAGATCTTCTGAGAAGACTCACTTAATCGTTTAATCTTCTTGCTTGTCTCTGCAACGGTTTCTCGAATTGCCAAGATTCCATCTACAGCGCGGTTCATAGCAGCATCTCCAGATCGAACCGTTTGATTCGCCTGTTGAAGTGCAGTTTCAACTTGACGTGCATTTGCAGCAACCGCTTGAGTCGAACTCACCATCGCTTGGAGTTGATCTAGAGCGCGTGTTACCTCTTGCAATTGTTCTTCTGCTTGCTGTGTAAGCTTTGTAATGGCACCACTACTACTCTTAGAAGTACTGGTGACCTTGGTAGAGGTCGTTTGTACTTGAGTAACGATTTTCCGCAAGCTTTGAATTGTGTTGTTGTACGCATCTGCGATCGTACCCACTTCATTCTCGACCACGGGAACCCGCACAGTTAAGTCCCCAGAGAATACTGGCTTAATCGCCGCGAGAAGTTGAATCACTTGCATTTGCAGTTGTTCTTTTGCCAATTTCTCACGCTGAGCGGCTTGAGCAAGTTGTTCAGATTGTGTTCTTAACTGTTCAACTGAGTCAACCTGCTCTAAGGCAACACCAAGTTGTCCCGCGATCTGATTCAGCAATACAACATCTGCTTCTTCCCAATGGCGTGTGCTGCCATTTTGATAAACCGCCAAGATTCCCCAAAGCTCTTGAACCTTAAAGACAGGGACAAGGACATAAGCCTTTGCTTCAAATTTCTCCAGAAGCTCAACATGGCAAGGGTCGTGACCCGCATTGTAAATATCATCGATCGCGAGGCTTTCTCGATTCCGATACCGTCCACCCTGCGTTTCTCGGAGATAAGTATCTTTAACGTTTGTCCCGATCTCAGTTCCAACCAGTTTGCCCCATCCATTTGTCACAGATTCATAAATGAAGTCACCACTCCAGTCTGGATTGAAGCGATAAATTGCAGCCCGATCAACTTTTAGAAGTTGCCGAATATCTTGTGTTGTGACTTGAAAAACGGAACTGATATCAGAAGATTGACGCACAATATCGATCGATTGACGAATACGATCGCTGACTTTTGCAAGAATCTTCTCTCGCTCAGCTTGCCGTTGAATCTGAGATACATAATCAGCCTGCTGAATTGCAACCCCAAATTGTGTCCCAAGTTGAGCAAGCAGATTGATTTCCGATTCTTCCCACTGACGTGGGGCTGAATTTTGATATGCACCCATCAGTCCCCAAAGCTTCTGTCCTGAGAAAATTGGGACAATGATATAGGCTTTGACCTGAAATTGCTCTAACATCTCAATGTGGCAAGGCAGATGCCCAACTTGGTAGATATCGTTCACCACAAAGCTTTCATTATTGCGGTAGCGTCCACCTTGAGTCTCTTGTAAATGAGTATCATCCCACGCAGTTTTGATATCCGCACCAACCAAGCGCACCCAGCCCGGTGCAACTGATTCTGAAACGAATGCTCCGCCCCAATCTGGATTAAAACGGTAAATCGCAATTCGATCGGCTTGCAAAAATTGACGAATTTGCTGCGTCGTTTGACCAAAAATGGTGTCGATCGCTTCAAACTGCCGAATGCGTTCTAGAACCGACTTATTCACCTGATCAATCACGCGAATAAAGTTGCGTTCTCGTGCCGCTGATTTTGCTAATTGCTCAGCTTGAGTTTCAACCTTTTTTAAGTTCTCGGTTTGTTGAATTGCAACTTCCAGTTGGGTGCCGATTCGGATCATTAGTGAAATTTCTGCTTCTTCCCACTGACGCGGCGCTGAGTTTTGATAAGCCGCCAGCAAGCCCCAAAGCTTCTGGTTCTGCACAATTGGAATAATCACATAAGCTCTTGCTTGATAGCGCTCTAGCATCTCAACATAGCAAGGCGAAAATCCCGCTTGATAAATATCAGTAACGGCTCTATAGGTTGCTCCCTTAGAGAATTTTCCTCCTTGAGTTTGTTGTAGATAGGTGTCTGTTAGCTTTCCTAGTGTTCTCAAGCTGCAATCACTCACGTTCTCCTTTAGTGTAGGATTATCGATCTGCTCTTGCAGAAGCGAAGTCCATCCTGGCGCACTTGACTCTGCGACAAACTCACCGCTCCAATCTTCCTCAAAGCGATAAATGCTCACGCGATCTGCTTTAAGAAGTCGCCGAACTTCCTGAGTAGTTGTGCGGAAGACAACCTCTAAATCGAGAGAGCGACGGATTCGATCAATCACCTTGAAAACTGCTTTTTCAGTTTCATCCTGCTGAGTCAGCTTAGATACAAAATCAGACTGTTGAAGGTTAATTGTGAGTTCTAGACAAAGTTGATGCAGGAGATTGATTTCAACTTCTTGCCAGAGTCGGGTGCGGGAGCATTGATGAACGACCAATAAGCCCCAAGCTTGCCCAGCGATGCGAATCGGCAAACTCAAGCTGGCTTTAACTTGAAGCTGTTCGAGAAGTTGATGTTGATAAGGCATCAGATCGACACGATTGATATCTTCAACGACGACAACTTGATTCTTGACGTAGTCCTCAGGCTGATCGAAGCAGAAGCATGTCAGAGAAGGGGCTTCACCAAGCGCAGGTGTCCATCCACGTTGGACTGATTCTGCTACGATCGAGCCAGCTTCTGATCCGCCAAAGCGGTAGATCACCGCTCGATCGACTTGCAAAGTTTCACGCGCGACTTTCACGAAAACCTTGAGCAGAGCATCCAAATCTGTCATCTGCCGCATTTGAGCCGAGATAGCACTCATTTGCTTACGCTGATAGCGAAGTTCGCGGGATGCTCCTTGCGGGTTTGATTTTTTCGGCTGAGTTGCAGCGAATTCAGCGACTTGACGGAACAAATTTTGGACATTCGGTTTATCGAGCAGTCCAGCGCGTTTGAGTTCTGACTTTAAGCCTGTCAAAGCAGTGACAACTTGCTGAATGTCTCGCCCTGCATCTTCAGCTTCTGGGCGACTGGAGCCATTGCCATTGAAATATTCTGGAGTTTCAGGAGAATCAATCTGTAAGTCCGCGCCGTTGCTTGATACCTCAACGGGAGTTTCTGAAAGAAAAGCAGTGAACTCTTCGAGAGTCGGTTCTGGAGAAAACATAGAAGACATATCAAGAGTAGGTTCGGTACGACGCGATGCAGACATAGGGAATCTCCTGGAGGCAGTGGAACAGAATTTTATAGGGACTTGAAATGAGACGTTTGTAAAGATGGATCTTGGATGACCGCTGCCGCATCTAACACAATGCTGCGATCACGCTTAAAGTATCCTTTTGTAAAGGCAAAGGTTTGATCGGAATGAAGCTCAGCCGAGGGGTTCAGCAATGTTTCTGGGTTGTATTCCTCAATCTCGTAAATCTCTGGCACAACAAGCCCGAGAGCATGGTCATCGATCTGTACAACAATCACGCTTAGGGTTGCCAATCTGGTCATTCGATTTGCAATTGATTGAAATCCAAGTTGTTGTGCAAGATCAACCAGCCAGAGCGATTCTCCGCGCCAGTTTGACATGCCTAACACACAGGGATTCATCTGCGGTACGGGCAAGATATCCAAGATCGCAACTGTCTGAACCGCAGTAATGTTTTCAACTGCTAGCAGCATGGATTGCGTTCGATCGAGACGAAAACGCAGAAATTTCTGCATCGGCTCAGCTTCCGCAGGCGGACTCAGGAGAGATGCCAAGCTGGTGAGAGATGCAGTTGAAAGCAGCATTGTCTTTGGCTCGCGCAATTGCGTAAATTCAGACAATTCGGGCATGAGTTCCTCCAGGGCTAAATCACCATCAGTTGGCGAACAGTACTGAGGAGCGCTGCTTGATCTACAGGCTTCGGCAAATACGCATTTGCACCGAGCAAATTGCCCCACATCATATCGACATCTGTTCCTTTGGTGGAGCAGATCACGACTGGAATCTGACTGGTCTTAGGATCGGCTTTTAATTCTCGGCAGAGTTCAAAGCCACTTTGACCGGGCAGGATGACATCTAACACGATGAGGTCAGGCGTTTGCGTTGCGAGTTTCGTTTGTGCCTCTTCCCCACTGGTCGCACTGACGACCGTCAATCCAGCTTTCTGCAAATAGCTAGTGAGAATCTGCATCTCAGTCATGCTGTCTTCCACTACGAGTACTGTTTTCATATATTCCTCCGGGTTATGAGATGAGGGATTCTTAATCGCCTAGTCAGGGATCGGTAGCACTTTTTGCGCGATCGCTAAGACGCGATCGGCATCGACTGGCTTTGCGAGAAATCCTGACGAACCAACAAATTTCGCTCGGACTCTATCTATAATTCCGTCGTTGCTGGTCAAAATAACAATCGGAACATCTTTAAAAGTCGAAACTCGGCGAATTTGCGAGCAGATCTCATAGCCATTGGCGATCGGCATGACTAAATCTAGAAAGATTAGTCCTGGTTTTTTCTCAATCAGTGTCGGAAGTGCTTGAACTGAGTCTTGAATGCCAACAAACTGATAGCCTGCCTCAGTCAAGATTCGCTCCATAGTTTGACATTCACGCAGGCTATCGTCGATGCAAGCTACGACTGGAGCCTTGCTTGAGCCTGTTAAGGGCGCAGAAGAGACGATGCCAGAACGAGGTATGCCAGAAGTTGGAGTCTCAGAAATGGCAGAAGTTGGAACATTAGTGAGTCTTGCTGTATTTGGAGGGGTGAGGTCAGGAATTTTTGTTAAGCCAATTAGTCCCTTCCGATAAAGAGGAACAAGAACGCGAGTCATCTGGATCAAGTCTTGCTTCATCAACATTGCCAGATCTCGCAGTGTGCGCCGACCATCGACAAGCGACACTAGCATTTTGTAAACCTTCTCAGGAGTATGTTCTGGAAGTTGTTCGGGGTGGCGCAAAACAGGGGCAAGGTTCGGAGAGTGATCTGCAAGTCCAAGCGATCGCCAAATATTCCATTGCTGTTGAACTTCTGCAAGGAGGTGTTCTGCATTCAGCAGAGCAAGGGATGCCTCCAACATATCTGAGGCATCAGATTGAAATGTGACAGGTTTAGTTTCTTCCTGCTGAATGATGTCGAATAAAACATCAATGACGGTGCTGCGAATCACTGCGACCGCGTGTTCAGGACTAATCTGTTGACGTTTCACTAGAACTGCCAAAGCTTGATAATCCTGGCATGGGTTCTCGTCTGTGGGAGGAAGTGCGATCTCATTTGGACTCAGGTGTGGACAGTGCTGGGTCAAATGGCGATGCCAACGGCGACGAGGGTGAGGTCCTCCTGTTGCCCAAATGAGCCGCCCCATATAAAGATATAAACTCCACCGCTGTCCACCGGTCGAGACATCAAGTCGCCCACTAAAGTGCATCCGGCTACGGAGACCGAGTAGACCACTAGGAGAATCGGTTGAGGAATCGTCAACTAACATTGCCTAATTTCCCTTAGATCTGGACTTTTATTGTTTGTCCAAGTTTTTCTAAGGCTATCTTTCCCACGACGAAATTAATCTTCACTATAGATGAGGAGAAATTTCGTTCACAATTCGCTCACGTTTCTCGAATTGACCTAACAAAATTCCTAGTCAGAAACTTCTAACTAGGAGAAACATCTAAATAAATACGGGACTGACGGGGCTCGAACCCGCAACTTCCGCCGTGACAGGGCGGTGCTCTAACCAATTGAACTACAGTCCCAAACTTTGGCGCGCCTTTCAGCACGATCTATATAGTGCAGTGTTTCGATGAATTTGTCAAACACATTAGATTTTTTTTTCGAGGTTATCGCTTTAATCCGGGTAAAAATTTCTGCCCGGATCTTGAATTCCCTTGTTATCACTGAGATAGGAAGATTGACACGAGTTAGGCATTACTCAGATGAAAGAAATAAAATCGGGGTCACGTTCAACCGGGAAAATTGCATTTCAAGTTGTTTTGGCTGCGATCGCGTTGGTTGGGATCGCAGGCGCAATCCTGATGAAATTGTTTTCAATTGAGATTTCGATCGCGCCTGCCTCGTCGAATTCTGTTCCAGTGATTAAGACGACTGAATCTCCCTCAGTCGAGTCCGTCACTTCTGCAAAAATCGAAAAACCTGATGCAGTTGCAGTTGCATCGAAGCAAGGAAATTTACGAATTCGCAATCGATCGGGGTATCCCATTCGAGTTGCACTGCTTTCACGACAACCTAAAGACGGCAACCTCAAGTCAGATTCCTCTCAAAGCGGATTTGCGCTTCCGGCACACTGGGATTTTGCGCCGCAGGAGGGGAGCGAGACTGGATTATTGGTTTCATTACCGAATCGATCGATTCAACTAAAGCGGGGGGATGTCGTGGTTGCCTTTGCTCAGGATGGCTCACAACGCTATTGGGGTCCGTTTGTTGTTGGGGAGACAGGTCGTCCGGATTGGAATGCTCAGGCGGCAGAATGGGAGCTTGTTATTGAGAATTAGGACGATAGAGGGTCATGATATCGGATAGGGGTAATCGAGATTGAGCGGCGATCGATAAATCTGAGAGATGTCCTCGATCGAAATGTTCAGCAGCAGCGCATCCAATCATAGCGGCGTTATCGGTACAGAATTTCATCGGGGGAAACAGGACTTTAATTTGATGGGGTGCTGCTGCTGCTTGAAGTTCTGCCCTTAATCCCCGATTTGCTGCTACGCCGCCACCGACTGCGATCGTATTGAGTCCATAGTTTTTGGCACAGGCGATCGATCTCTTGGTTAATGCTCGAACGACAGTTGCTTGAAAACTGGCGGCGAGATCAGCCGTTGGCAGAGGATTCCCTGTGGTCTGAAGTTTCTGGGTTAATCGGAGAACGGCAGTTTTCAAACCGCTAAAACTTGAGTCGTAGGGATGGAAGCCACCTTCAGGCAGAGAGATTTGACCTTCGGGGAGCGCAAAGGCTCTTGGGTTTCCGGTTGCTGCAAGTTTGTCAATAATGGGACCTCCGGGATAGCCCAAATCTAATAAGCGGGCAACTTTATCAAAAGCTTCGCCTGCTGCATCATCTCGAGTCTGTCCTAGAACTTCGTATTTTCCGCAGTCTTTGACGTAGATTAAGCTGGTATGCCCTCCTGAGACGAGGAGGCAGAGAAAAGGCGGTTTGAGTTGGGGATCGCTGAGGTAGGAGGCATAAATGTGTCCTTCTAGGTGGTGGACTCCGAGAAAGGGTTTTTGATGGACGATCGCTAACGTCTTCGCAGCGGTTAATCCGACGAGAAGTGCGCCGACAAGTCCGGGAGTGCAGGTTCCCGCAATTGCGTCGATTTCTGACCAGGTTAAACCAGATTCGTCTAGGGCTTGAGCGATCGCGAAATTGACGATCTCGACATGTTGACGAGAAGCAACTTCGGGCACAACTCCGCCATATTTCTGGTGAATTGCGATTTGGGAGGACACAATACTGCTGAGAATGTGACGATTCTTTACGATTGCCACCGCAGTTTCGTCACAACTTGTTTCAATTGCTAAGACCGTTGCCATTTGCTGGTAGGTTTTGGGAGTAGGTGACTTTCGCAGTCGCTCGGATTTAGAGTGAGCTAAGCTAGTTTTCTAGTTTAGCGTTCTGCTGGATTCACCCCAATTTGTGGAAAAAATCAACTTCGTTTTTGACACAACTTTTCTTTGTAATTCGTAAATAAAGGGAAACAATTCCATGCAACGATTGTTTGCTCTAGTTCTCGTTCTTTTCCTGGGACTGGGATTTGCTAATCCCCAGCCTGCCCACGCTTATAACTTGACTCGTTGTGGCGATAATCCTGCGTTCATTCAACGGATGCAGGATTCGACCAGCGCTAGCGCTCAACGCCGCTTTGAGCTGTATTCTGATTTGCTCTGCGGGAATGATGATGGTCTTCCCCACCTGATCGTAGATGGTAACCTCGCACATGTGGGTGAATTCACGATTCCGGGCATTTTGTTTTTACTGATCACGGGTTGGATCGGCTGGGCGGGTCGCTCTTACATTCAAGCTGTGAAGAAAACTGACAAGCCTGAAGAAAACGAAATCATTATCAATGTGCCTTTAGCGATCTCCTGCATGTTGGGGGCAGCTTTATGGCCTTTATTGGCAGTGAAAGAGTTACTCAGTGGCGAATTGACTGAGCGTGACGGGAATGTTCCTGTTGGAGCAGATTCTGTCTTGCTGGCTCAAGCGAATAAGCAAGCCCCTATGGCTTCGCAAAACCGAACGCGCTAATTTTCTTCATGTTTTGGAGGTTCATTCATGTCTGGTCTTCTGAGATATCTCTCATCGGCTCCTGTGGCGACTGCATTGTGGTTGACCTTTACAGCGGGTCTTTTGATTGAATTTAATCGGTTCTTCCCTGATTTGCTGTCTCACCCATAGGGTGCAGATTTAGGATATTTAGAATGCGCGATCGACTTCTGCGATCGCGTATTTTTATTGAAATCTACCTATTAGTAGAGCCGGAATGCCTTCGCTGGATTGATGATCCCTGGTTACAGTTTTTCTAAGGTGTAAGTATTCCTTATATTGGAGTTGCTTATGTCTTCTGGTCTTTTAAGATTTCTTTCGCTTTCCTCAATTCTAGGAATTGCAACGGTCAGTTTCTTCTTGACGTTATTTATTCTGATCAACTGGGTTTCACCTGATCTCCTGTATTTGCTGCATTAGAACCTTACGGGCAATACGCTGATTCGCTTATACTTTGAGGCGTGTTGCGTATTGCCTTTTGTGATGAATCCTGAGCCTGAGATTAGACGACTGTTAGACGTGATGCCCGCGTCGGGTCGGATGTTTGTCAAATTGGTGAGTAAGCCGGAGCAGAGGTCGTTTATTGATGCGCCTGCACCATTGCCTTGGGGTGGAGATCGCCCGATTTATATTAATTTTGACCTTTGGAGTCGGTTGTCGCGATCGCAACGTGATTTGTTGCTATTGCGAACCGTGAGTTGGAGTGGCAATGTCAAATGGTTTAAGCCAACACCGATGCTAGGATTGACGGCATTAGGGGCGATTGGCTTAGGAGTTGAGTTGGCGCAGCAAGATTTTGTGGGAGTTGCGGCGGCAAGCGGGTTAAGTGCGATCGCGCTTTTTCAAATCTGGCGAAATAATCGCAGTTCTCGGATGGAACTCGAAGCAGATGAGCAGGCGCTAAAAATTGCCCAGCGACGCGGATATACAGAAACTGAGGCGGCGCGGGCGCTATTGAGTGCGATCGAAGCTGTAGCGCAAAATGAAGGGCGAATGTTGAGTTTTGTCGAATTATTACGGTGTCAGGCGCTTAGGGCGATCGGTGGGCTATCTCCGGTTGGGATTCCTGACGAATTGAGAGGCGAGTAGATCGCGCGTTGAGCTTGACAATGTGCCTCCCTAAAGTGGTAGAAGTGAGGGGCGATTTATTCAGATTGATCATGCCCCAACCTTTTTCTCTCCTTGTCTTGAGTACCCTTCTGTGTGCCGCAATGCCGCAGATCGCCAATGCGGAGACGGTCATGCAGAAGGTGACTCGATCGGGAGTTTTGGTTGCAGGGACTAGCAGTGAGGCGATTCCTTTTGCCTATCAAGATCGACAGGGTAAGTTGGTCGGATATTCCATTGATATGCTGGAACTGATTCGATCGCAGATGGAAAAGGAAACGGGCAAGAAAATTCAATTGAAATTAGTGGCGTTACCGCCCGCAGAGCGCGTCAAGAAGGTTGCCGATCGACAAGTCGATATCGTGTGTGATTTTAGTAGTTTTACTTGGGCACGCAATCGACAAGTGGATTTCTCTCTGGTTTATGCGACGACTGGAACTCAGCTTGCAGTTAAAAAATCAAGTGGATTAGGAACTCCAGAAGCTTTTAATGGAAAGCGCATTGGAGTTTTACCTGGAACGACGAATGAGTTGGCAGTGCAACGAAAATTGCCGAAAGCTAAGCCTGTTTACTTTCAGACTTGGGCAGAAGGCTATCGAGCTTTGGAGAAAGGCTCGATCGATGGTTTTGCTGCGGATGGTATTTTACTCGAAGCGCGGCTTGCAGGAAAAGCAAATCAATACAACATTTTGCCGGATGCTCCGCTTTCTCAAGAAGGCATTGCTTGTATGGTTCCTGAAGATAACTCGAAGTTTTTGGATACGGTGAATTTTGCACTGTATCGCTATATGCAGGGATTTGTCAGAGGTGAACCAAAATCAGTGCAAATCTTCGATCGCTGGTTTGGTGCAAATGGAGCATTTCCGTTAACAAGAGACATGCGAGATATTGCTGTTCAGACGATGCAGCTTGTCGTTGAATCGCGGGAAGAAATTCCGGCGGATGCAAAATAAGGCGATTACGAGGATCTAGGGTTCTAGCTCTTGCTCGGCTTGGTATGCTGCTTCATAGAA
>JALOOO010000161.1 GCA_025454375.1 Leptolyngbya sp. Prado105
ACACTCATCCATCCCGAACTGAGTGGTGAAACGCATTTGCGGCGACGATAGTTGGAGGGTAGCCTCCTGTCAAAATAGCTAACTGCCAGGGTATTTATACGTTAAAAAAGCTCCTTACGCACTGTGAGGGGCTTTTTTAGTTTAGAGTAGCGAAATTTTGGGTAGAGATGGGCACTATGAGTTTACGAAGTAATTCTGCCTGTCACAGTGCATTGTCTGTCACAGTTGCATGACAGATGCTTTGATAAATTTTACATCAATTGGAGAGCTTGCATGTCAAGTGCTGGATTCAATCAATGGACTGTTAGCGGTAATTTGGGGGCAGATGCGGTTGTTAAGACAGTAACGCTCAAAGATGGTCGGGAAGCTAAGGTTGCAGAAGCAACGATTTATGTTCGCAAGTCTCGAAATCGGGAAGAGTCATTTACTGTTTCTCTAAGTATTTGGGAGAAATCGGCTGCTTGGAGAGTGTTGCCATATTTGAAGAAAGGGTCTTTGATTATTTGTACTGGAGCCGTTGAGCCGAATCCATTCATTTCTAGTAATGGCAATGAAGAGGCAGAAGAACTTGTTGCAGTTGCAGTCTAGTAGAAAGTTAGTAAAAAGCGATCGCAGTTTACTGCGATCGCTTTTTACTAACTCATGACAGCCTTGCCTCTTCGATAAATCTCACGGGCATAATCTGTCCAAACTCCCTGTCCCCAATATCGAAAGCAACTGGTTTGAAGGAGCAAGTTGTACAGTGCAGCTTCTTGATAATTGGGATGGTTAGCATCCATTTGATGAAATAATGCACTAAGTTCTGTCATGGGTTCTAAAATATTTTCATAGCCTTTAACCCAACTGAGATCATTTGTCCAAGAAGCTCCATCAATGTGAAAGCGATCGTCGTTTCGTTTGAGATAAGCGATCGCTTGCTCAACAGGTTCATCTCGTTGCCAGATTTTGTGTTGCTGAACAGCTTGAATTTTTGGATAGTCATTTGGAGTGATTCCGGAGGCTTCTAGTAGCTCTAAATATTCGGTTCCATTGATTGCAACAATGCCTGAATTGTTATTGCCAGAGTCTCGGATTTCGTGATAGATGCGGAAGAAATCACGCGGATATTCATTCATCATTACGCCACCATTTTCACCGTCGGCAATTTGAGAGACGAGGGATGGGATTTGGGTCTGTTTGAGCAGTTGTTTCGATCGCGTTTTTGCCTCAAAGTAAGGCTGCATTTGAGCTACTAATTTTGTATCTGAACCTTGAGTTTTAATTAATGCAGTAATCGAGATGGTTTCACCGTTGGAATTGCGTGCGACTAATTGATTGGGAATGTATTTCTGGTCGTGGGGGAGAAGTGAACCGTCAAGGCATTCGACCGAATGTTCTTGAACGAGAAGCCATTGATAACCACATTCTTTTAACGCTTTGATGTATTCAAAGAGTGTGTCGGGATGATTTGGCAGGTGCATCTCTGGAGGAGAGAAGCCTCTAACACGCTGAAGAGCCTCGTAACCGAAGATAGAGGCAAAATGATGCTGCCATGCCTGAATATGAAGTTTGAGGTCAGGAATGGGCGTAGAGGGGACAACCGCGTGACTCCACATTGTACCGAGCCATTCGACGTAGGGTTGAAATGCGCGATCGCACGTGATTCGCTTCAAGTTATCCAGAATATCGTTGCGCCCCATTTGCTGCAATCCCCAGAGGAGATTGCCGGAATAGTCGAGCATAATTCGAGGATTGCAGCCTTGGGATATGAGATCGGGGATAAATTCTCCCATGCGGCTGTAGCACCAGGCGAAAGGGGCAGCATTGTGGTTGTCGCCGTTATTCGGATGCTCGAACATCTGTTGGAGATTGCTGATGAGTTCGCCGTTTCTGCCTGCGGGGATCGTGGGCTGGTGCATGTGTAGGGCACAGGCGAAGGCAGATTGGATCGAGTCGAGGCGGAGATTGGTTGTGGGGAGAAAGACGGGATCGGAGGAAGTTGCGAGGTCTGAACCGCAAATTGGAGGCAGGCTGGATGTAGTCAGGGTGGTCGTCATGAGAAATTGCCTCAATCTTTAGGCTCAAATCATAGATCAGACGTTCTGAAAAAGGGTTTAAGTTTTAAGGCGACTTGCAAAAAGTCAGAGTTACGTATTGAATAAAGACATCGAAAAATGAATTTTTGTTAAGTAGGGAGAGATAAATGTATATTGTGCAAATCGCTTCCGAGTGTGCGCCAGTAATCAAGGCGGGTGGCTTGGGAGATGTGGTTTATGGGCTGAGTCGGGAATTGGAGAATCAAGGGCATTGCGTTGAATTGATTCTGCCGAAGTATGACTGTATGCGGTATGACCATATTTGGGGTTTGCATGATGCGTATCGGGATCTCTATGTGCCTTGGTACGATAGTTGGGTGCATTGCTCGGTGTATTGCGGCTGGGCGCATGGAAGAGTTTGTTTTTTTATTGAGCCGCATTCGGAAGATTTTTACTTCGATCGAGGAATGTACTACGGCTGCGATGATGACAATATGCGGTTCGCTTTCTTTAGTAAGGCTGCACTGGAATTCTTACTACAAAGTAATAAGCGACCAGATGTGATCCACTGTCACGATTGGCAGACGGGCTTAATTCCGGTGATGCTCTTTGAGATTTATAAGTATCACGGGATGGCAAATCAGAGAGTTTGCTATACGATTCATAACTTTAAGCATCAAGGATTTGGTGGGGCGCAGGTTCTTGAAGCGGTGCAGTTGAGACGACCAGAATACTATTTTAGTTATGACAAATTGCGAGATAACTTTAATCCGTTCTCAATTAATTTTATGAAGGGTGGAATTGTTTATGCGAATGCAGTAACGACGGTTTCACCGCATCATGCTTGGGAAGCTAGACATACTGATGTCAGTTATGGATTGGGGCATACCTTAGAAGTGCATCAAGATAAGTTCACTGGAATTCTGAATGGATTAGATTATGGATTTTGGAATCCAGAGAACGATCGATATCTTCCCTACCACTATTCAGTTGAGACATTTGAGCAGAAGGCTTACAACAAGAAAGCTTTGCGCGAGAGATTGTTGTTGCAAGATACTGAGAAACCGCTTGTGTGTTTTGTTGGGCGGTTAGATGATCAAAAAGGGGTGCATTTAGTTCATCATGCGATGTACTATGCGCTGGAGCGTGGGGCACAGTTCGTATTATTAGGATCGGCAACGGAACTGTCGATCGACAAGTGGTTCCGGCATGAGAAAGAGTTTCTGAATAATAATCCAGATTGCCATATTGAGCTTGGATTTAATGAGGAGCTATCGCACTTGATCTATGCGGGTGCAGATATGATTGTTGTGCCTAGTAACTTTGAACCTTGTGGATTGACGCAGGTGATTAGTTTGAAATATGGAACAGTGCCGATCGTTCGGGGTGTGGGTGGATTGATCAATACGGTGTTTGATCATGATTATGATCAGGCTCATCCATTGGAAGAGAGAAATGGGTTTGTGTTTTATGACCAGGATAACTATGCGTTAGAGTCTGCGATGGGACGAGCGTTTGATCTTTGGGAGCAGAATCGGAAGATCTTTGAACAGTTGGCGATTCAAGGAATGAAGTATGACTACTCTTGGACGGAATCAGCGAAAGAGTATGTGGAACTGTATGAGCGAATTCGTGCTTAGGAAGATGTTGGAGTTTGACTTCGCTTAACCCGCAAAGACTTCGGTGTTTGAGCGTTGAGCAAAGCCGAAACGTGGCAATAGATGATTAAGCTTGAATCTGCTGCAAAAACTCTGGCTGAACCCATTGATCTAAATTAATTGTTTGGAAATTTTTGCTGCCTGGAATTTGGCTAAGTTGATCGATGTGTAATTGCAGCCAATCAGGGCGGACTTGCATCTCGGAAAAGAACCGCCCGGGTTGATTTTGCTGATAAGAACTGCTCAGAATTTGAACAATCATTTCTGGATCGAGATGCGTCCATTTTGCGACTAAGCTTGGTGCTGCTGAAGTTGTGTCGTACCAATACTGTGCTGCGGATAATGCTCGAAGATACGCGATCGCAATTTCTGGGTGCTGTTCTGCTAGATCACTCGTGATAACTACGCCGTAAAATGCCGGCAAAGCTTCAGGGTTACAACCGTCGAGGTAGCGGAACTGTCCTCGCCGACAAGCAATTTCGTGAAAGGGCGCAAAGTGAGCATAGCCATCGGCGTATTGTTGAGAAAACTCGAATTGATGGGCAGAGTTTTCTTGCTTAAACGGCAGCAAATTCACTTGATCGAGCAGATTTGTTGCGTTTAGCGATCGCAATACCATTCCATGGGCAGAGGAGCGCAATGGAACCGCGATCGCGCGTCCGCGCAGGTCATCGACACTTTGAAGATGAGAGCGGTTTGGCACAACGACTGCATTACAGGAGCCATCGGGATTTGTCGAAACAAAACTAATCAGCCGAGTCTTCTGACTGATCTCAGCGCTCAAAAGTAGCGGATAGTCTCCAAGGATACCAATATTGAGTTGCTGCGATCGCAAACCATCAATGATCGGTGCGCCTGTGGAAAAATCATGCCATTGAATTTGATACTGAGTTGAGCTATATCGACCGTCTTTTGGTAAGAAATGCTCTAGTAGTCCTAGCCGTTGAATAATTAGTCCGGCTGTAATGGCAGGAATTGTGCTGTTCTGAACACCAATCGAGAGGGTGAGAATTTCAGGGCGCGAAGATAAATTGCTGCGACGGGTAAAATGGGGAGAGCGTAACCGAACGACATTAGAAGCTGAAACAGCAGCGTGATTTGCTTTTGT
Source organism: Leptolyngbya sp. Prado105 (assembly GCA_025454375.1). GTDB lineage: Bacteria > Cyanobacteriota > Cyanobacteriia > Leptolyngbyales > Leptolyngbyaceae > Leptolyngbya. The sequence goes on from JALOOO010000161.1 coordinate 4,782, forward strand.
TTGCAGGAGATGGATAAATTTTTGAGTGGGGTTAAGATTGCGCGATCGACGACCGGACGAATTTGCCGTATTCGCTTGGCTTAAACGTCGAGGAGCAACCAAATACACCGTGCCAGACAGTGCAAATTCCTGAAGCGCAATTGCAGTGATCGTGCCCAATTCACACTCTGGCTTAAAGTCGAAATTTGTTGCAAACCCGAGATAGTTCCCCTGCATCATGTAGGTTCGCATCAGGCTCATCGTATCGACGGTTTCAAATTGGAGAAATCCATCGAGCAAAAGTCCTAACTCTAACAACCGGGATTCTAAGACTAAACGGCTTGGTGTTCCGGGCGGAAGCAATGCCCAAGGATACTTTCTCAGATCTGCTAAACTCAGCCATTGTTGTTTTGCAAGTGGATGACTGTGAGCAACAAATAGGTGGTAGGAAATCGTATCGATCGCAGTTGTTGAAAGCTCTGAAAATTCCTCAAAATTGACATCAGAAATTCCCACATCAACAGTTTGGCTGGTCATTGCTTGGTAGAGCAATTCGGCTGACTCAAAGACCAAACATTGAACCTGTATGGTTGGATATTGTTGTCGATATTCAAACACAACTTTCGGCAACCAACCTTCAGCAAGTGCCATCGTGCAGCCAATTTTTAGGCTGCCATGTTTTCCTTTTTTAATCTGCTCAATTTTCTGAATGAGTTGATTTTCAACTTGGATCAGTTTCGCACCTTCTTCCAATAAGAATTCTCCAACTTCTGTCAGTTGAATCTTACGACCTAAGCGATGAAATAATGAAGTTCCTAGCTCTGATTCTAATGATTTTATCTTCGCACTTACCGCAGGCTGAGTGAGATTCAATGCGTCGGCTGCCTCTGTAAAACTCAGGTGACGAGCAACTTCTAGAAAAACTCGAATCTGATAAACTTCCATCGCCTTACAACCTCATGAGGTGTTTGCTGATCATATCAATCAATAGATTCAATTCGTTTATTAGTTCATAAAATACTGCGATAGGGAAAATCGAAAACATACGACACAATGAAAACAGTCGAGTCAGATTTCATCTTTTCTAGACGAGTTTTTTCGGTAGGTAGAGATGTTTCTAATCAAGTCGGTTTCGCTGATTTTTTCTGTAGTGCTTGAGACAGTTTTCGGCGTAAGACTAAAATTCTGTCCATCAATCAGGAGGCTTTTTGAGTGAATACTCAATGGATGAAGACGGATGTGCTAGTAATCGGGGGCGGAACGGCTGGAACAATGGCAGCCATCAAAGCAAAACAAGCCAATCCCGAGGGTGAAGTACTCGTTCTTGAAAAAGCAAATATTCGTCGCAGTGGGGCGATCGCGATGGGAATGGATGGGGTGAATACTGCTGTCATTCCAGGAAATTCGACTCCAGAGCAGTATGTTCGAGAGATCACGATCGCGAATGATGGCATTCTGAATCAAAGTGCAGTTTATCAAACTGGGAAGCTTGGCTTTTCTGTGATTCAAGAACTCGAAACGTGGGGCGTAAAATTTCAAAAAGATGCGCAAGGAGAGTATGACCTCAAACAGGTGCATCGAGTCGGTAAATACGTGCTGCCGATGCCGGAAGGAAAAGATCTAAAAACGATTCTGGCACGTCAGGTTAAGCGACATAAAGCACAGGTCACGAATCGAGTCATGGCAACTCGGGTGCTAGTTCGAGAGGGAAGAGCGATCGGGGCAGTTGGTTTTGATGTTCGCAATGGTGATTTTGTTGTCATTCAAGCGAAAGCAGTGATTCTCTGTACAGGGGCTTGTGGGCGATTGGGGTTACCTGCTTCAGGCTATTTGTATGGAACCTATGAGAATCCGACGAATGCAGGGGATGGTTACTCAATGGCATACCATGCCGGGGCAGAACTCAGTAACATTGAATGCTTTCAAATCAATCCGTTGATGAAAGACTATAACGGACCTGCTTGTGCTTATGTTGCCAGTCCATTTGGAGCTTATACGGCAAATGCACAAGGACATCGCTTTATTAGCTGCGACTATTGGAGCGGTCAGATGATGCTAGAAGTTTGGAAAGAGCTAAACTCTGGTAAAGGGCCGATTCAACTGAAGATGACCCATTTAGATGAAAATACGATCGCTGAGATTGAGTCGATTCTGTGGGCAAATGAACGTCCTAGTCGCGGCAGATTTCATGAGGGACGCGGTGAGAACTATCGCACCAATGGAGTTGAAATGAATATTTCTGAAATTGGGCTATGCAGCGGTCACAGTGCTTCTGGAGTCTGGGTGAATGAGCGGGCTGAAACTTCAATTCCAGGACTGTATGCAGCCGGGGATATGGCGAGTGTGCCGCATAACTATATGATTGGTGCGTTTGTCTTTGGACGCATTGCTGGAGAACATGCGGTTGAGTATAGTCAGAACTTAGCTCATCTCGACCCTGATCCAGCGTTTCTCGCAACCGAAAAAGCTAGAATCTATGCGCCGCTCGATCGACCGAATGGAGTCCCACATACTCAAGTCGAGTATAAACTTCGTCGCTTAGTCAACGACTATCTCCAGCCGCCTAAATCTGCAAATCGAATGGAGATTGGACTCAGTAACTTTGTGCGCTATCATGACACGTTAGAGCTAATGGGCGCTCGCGATCCGCATGAACTAATGCGCTGTATGGAAGTTCATTTTATTCGCGATTGTGCTGAAATGGCAGCACGAGCTTCACTCTTTCGTCGTGAGAGTCGATGGGGACTGTATCACTACCGTGTAGACTATCCTGAAAAGAACAATGATGAATGGTTCTGCCATGTGCATCTGAAACAAGATGAAGCAGGAAACATGGTGCTATTTAAACGTCCGATCGAGCCTTACATCGTGGATGTGGATGTCGAAGCCGAAGTGTATGACGTTGCTGTTCGATAAGTTGTTTAGAAGAGTATGAAATTTGCTATGGCTTTAGCAACTCAAAGAGTCGATGTGCCCGTGATTGTCGATGAGTCAAAATGTCTTGAAAAATGTGTTGCTTGCATTGAAGTCTGTCCACTTGATGTTTTGGCAAAAGACCCCGAAACAGGCAAAGCCTACATGAAATATGACGAGTGCTGGTTCTGCTTACCTTGTGAGAAGGAATGCCCAACCCAGGCGATTACTGTAAAAATCCCGTTCTTGCTGCGCTAGAGGAAAGTGATGGAAACGAATTCTGAACTTGCCCCTTGGTTAGAAATGCTGCGATCGCCAAATTCCGAAGATCGTCTTGTTGCCGTCAAGACTTTGCAGCACCTTGGAGATGAAGAGGCTCTTGCTCCGCTGATCGAAGCGCTAAAGGACGAGGACTTACTGGTACAAAAGCTAGTCGTTACCGTGCTGTGGGAGTTTGCTAATCCGGTTGCGGTTCCTGCGCTAATTGAATGTCTGGCTTCACCTGATGAAGAAATCCGAGACGAAGCGCGATCGGCATTAGGTGAACTGATTGCGCCAGATCATCTTTTGCTTTTACTGGATGCTGTACTTCGAGATGATCCAAATCTACAACTGAACATTCTATTCTTACTGCGAAAAATTCATGATGCTCAATCTCTTCCGTATGTGCTGCCCTTTTTTGATTCTCCCAATCCAGCATTGAGAGAATCGGCAGTCACAACCTTGCGCTATCTCAATCAAGTCGAACGCTGCCAGCCTGCACTCGCATTGATGGCTGATTCAGAGGAAAGTGTTCGACGAGCCACGGCTTTAACGTTGGGACATTTGAACGATGCAGAAGTCATTTCTTGCCTCTGTGAAGCACTGACTCATGATCTAGATTGGCAAGTTCGGCGCAACGCGGCAAAATCTCTCGCTATTCATGCAGATAGACGCGCGATCGCATCGCTCGAAACTGCTGTGAAAGATGAGCATTGGCAAGTCCGTAAATTTAGCCTGCAAGCTTTGCAGAAAACACCTGATGAACACTCTCTGCCCTTGTTTATTCAAGCTTTAACAGATGAATACTCAGATGTGCGTCGAGATGCCGCGATCGCGCTTGGACTTTTGAAAAATAAAGCGGCGCTCAATCCGTTGCAGCAAGCTCTCGACGATCCTGATCGCGATGTCTGTATCTTTGCTCAACGAGCTATCCAATCCATTCAAGAAGCTTTGCAAGAACCCTCTAATGCCTAATCATCGCTCACCATTCCAATCCACTCACGAACCTTTAGCACCTCCATCTGATCCGATCTCTGAAGCTCGATCTCAAGCTGTGACGGATCTGCTCAAAACGATCGTAGAACCCATTCTGGACAACAATATTGTCAGTTTAGGAATGGTTCGCAATCTTAGAGTTGTCGATGACTATGTTTATCTGAGGCTGTATGTGGGGAAGCATCAGCACGCTTTGAAACCTCAGATTGAGACTGTCCTTTCGCAACTGACTTGGTGCAAAAAGGTCTATGTCCAGATTTGTACGATTTCAGGGGTAAGAACGACGTTAGCAATCTCTAGTGGGAAAGGGGGAGTTGGAAAGTCAACGACCTCTGTGAATCTTGCGATCGCGCTCAGTCTTCAAGGTGCAAAAGTAGGATTGCTGGATGCTGATGTTTATGGTCCTAACATTCCGCAGATGCTTGGGTTAGGGCATTCTCAGGTCAATACGATCGAGACTGAAACAGGGACAAGGTTTCTTCCTTTGGAAGCGCATGGGATTAAAGTCATGTCAGTTGGACTCTTAGCAGAACCTGATCACCCTTTGGCATGGCGTGGACCTGTTCTGCATAAGATCATCACTCAGTTTATCCAAGATGTCGAATGGGGTGATTTAGACTATCTGCTCATTGATTTACCTCCCGGTACGGGGGATGCTCAAATCACGATCGTTCAAGAGAGTCCAATCTGTGGCGTGCTTCTGGTTACAACACCGCAGCAAGTTGCGATCGCAGATGTCCGGCGCAGTATTCATATGTTTCGTCGGGTCGGTATCCCGGTTCTTGGCATCATCGAAAATATGAGCTATCTGCGATGTGGGCATTGTGGCGAACCGACTCCGATCTTTGGCAGGGGTGGCGGACAGCAGTTAGCAGAAGAATTGCACGCTTCTCTCCTTGGACAAATCCCGATCGATGCTCGAATTTGTGCGGGAGGTGATTCTGGACAACCGTTAACGATGGCTGATCCAAATTCACGGGTCGGGCAAGTTTTTCTCGACATTGCTTCTGCACTTGAGAGAACGTTTTGCACAGTTCAGGATAAACCGTTGGTTCTAAATTGATGCGACACAAAGTAAATAACTTTAAGCCATTTGCTGCCATCAAGATAGTTACTCCCTTGCAACGTGACGGCTTTTCTCAGTCAATGGCACAAGTAAAATTGAGCTTGGCTCAGCTTCGCTCAGGAATACTGCTGACTGCGAGTTTAGCTGCGATCGCTTATCTTCTCCGCCTCGTGCCTGGATTTAACCTCTTCAGTCCTTTAGTTTTAGCAATTCTTCTCGGAATTTTAGCTCGAAATGTGGTTGGAGTCGCGCCAATATGTCAACCGGGGATTAGTTTTGCAATGAGAAGAGTTCTCCGGGTTGCAGTCGTTTTGCTCGGTGTTCAACTCAGCGTCCTCCAAGTTCTCTCTGTTGGTATTGCGGGATTGCTCATTATGATGATTACTCTGTTTAGTACGTTCTGGCTAACCTGTTGGTTGGGGCGACGATTGGGAGTCAATTCGAGCTTGACCCGGTTGATTGCTGCGGGAACTTCGATCTGTGGTGCTTCTGCTGTCATTGCAGCAAGCACAACCACGGAGAGTAGTGATGAAGATATCACTTATGCGATCGCAATTGTCACTTTGTTTGGGACGGTATCGATGCTTCTGTATCCATTACTATCTGGGCAATTTATGCCAGAAGCGTTTGGATTATGGTGTGGGGTTTCGATTCATGAAGTGGCTCAGGTGATTGCGGCAGCTTTTCAAGTGAGTCCGATTAGTGGTGAAGTTGCGAGTCTCTCAAAATTATCGCGGGTGCTTTGGTTAGCTCCGATGCTGCTGATGCTTGGAACGGTTTCTAAAGCTTCTCAACCAAAATCACAGGTAGTTCTTCCTTGGTTTGTCATTTATTTCATGGGTTTGATTTTGCTCAATAGCTTGAACTTCATTCCGCAGGGTTTGAAACCGATTATTGGACAGTTTAATCAAGTGCTATTGACGATTTCGATGGCAGCGATGGGCTTAGAAACAAGGTTAAATCAGATTCAGAAAATCGGGGCAAAGCCTTTGTATCTAGGTGCTTTGTCTTGGTTGTTTATCTCTGGGTTTAGCTATAGTTTGATTAAATTGTTCTACTAGTCTCTTGCATGGAACTTCCTGCTTTAACGATCGCGACTGCTTTCATTCTATTTTTTTGTACGGCGGTTCGTTCGGCGATCGGCTTTGGTGATGCGCTTTTAGCAATGCCGCTATTGGGTATCATCATGAGTTTGCGTACCGCGACTCCTGTGGTTGCATTTACAGGTTTTATTGTGAGTTTAATCATTCTGGTTTCTGACCAAGAGCGTGTTGATTTAAGGTCAGCTTGGAGACTGATTATCGGGACTATTATTGGGGTTCCTTTTGGATTAGTGCTGTTGCAGTATGCGCCTGAAAAGCTAATTAAGATTGGGCTAGGTATTATTTTAATTTTGTATGGACTGTATAATCTGGTTTCTCCTAAATTTCCTCAGCTTCACCATGAGCGATATGCTGTTTTCTTTGGGTTTGTTGCAGGGATTTTAGGGGGGGCTTATAACACGAATGGTCCGCCGATCGCGATTTATGGGGTGATGCGTCGTTGGTCAGCGACTTACTTTAGAGCAACAATGCAGTGTTATTTTCTGTTTTCGGGCATTGCGACGATCGCAGGTCATGGATTTGCGGGGCTGTGGACTCCGCTGGTTTGGCGGTTGTTGCTGGGGTCAATTCCTGGAATTGTTATCGGGATCTATTTCGGGAGTCAGATTAATCGTCTGATTCCGCAACCGATGTTTAATCAGATTATCTTTGGCTTGTTGATTGTTGTTGGCTGCATATTTTTGGGATGAGAAAAAGTGCGGAAGCTTCGCTGTATAGAGTGTTCGCTCTGATCTGAAATGCGATCGAGGTTGCTATTTCTAAGTTTACTGCTGTTGCTTTTTGCGATCGCGGTTTGATTTTTTGCGATCGTAATCTGTAGAGGCGCGATCGCGGACTATCTGAACCATGAACTCATGATTTTCAGCCATGATCTTTCAGATTTCTTAGCTCATTGCCCATCATTTGCCGCAGATATTCCAAACTCTGGCGCATTACAACTGTATGCGGGTGCTGATTCCCTAAAAGTCGCTGTAGTTGTTCTAATGCTTGTTCCAACAAGGGTTCTGCTTCGGCAAATCGCCCCTGATTCGCATAAAGGACTGCCAAATTGTGCAGACTCTGAGCCACATGCGGATGATTCTCGCCGAGGAGAGATCGGTATAATTCCAGTGCCTGGATGAAGAGGGGTTCGGCTTGCTCATAGCGCCCTTGCGACCGATACAATTCTGCCAAATTGTGCAGACTCATTGCCACAGTCGGATGATTCTCGCCGAGGAGTGATCGCCTTAATTGCAGCGCCTGGATGAGGAGGGGTTCGGCTTGCTCATAGCGCCCTTGCGACTCGTACAATCCTGCCAAATTGTTCAGACTCGTTGCCACATCCGGATGATTTTCGCCGAGGAGCGATCGCCTTAATTCCAGCGCCTGGATGTAGAGGGGTTCGGCTTGCTCATAGC
>JALOOO010000162.1 GCA_025454375.1 Leptolyngbya sp. Prado105
AGGCACATATTCCTTATGATGGCACACCTATTCCTGGAGTAAAATATACGATACGTGAGTATAAATCAAAAAAAGGAGGGAGCTATTTTGATGTAGAATACACGGATTTTATTTTAGAAGGTCAAACGGATGCAAATGGATTGGTTGACATTGAATTTTACCGCAAGAAAAACCAAAAGTATAATTACGACATAAAATTCGATTACAGCAGTATGAACGTTTCATTTCCTGCTTACAGCTTGATAAATGCACCAACATATAAAAATCTGTCTAAAAGTAATCCTGATGGAAACAGGTTTGATATCCGGGTGTTACCACATTGTCAAATGCATTTTAAAATTGAAAATGTTAACTGTTTTAATTCCTCTGATAGCATGCGGTTTAAAACATATAATCCAGATGAGAGACCTTTTCAAAGTTTTGATTTAATTCCAGTGTGGTCCAATTATAAAATTGGATGTGGGATTTTCGCTGAATTAATTAATGATAAAATGTTATCAGGGCGCAAACTTTACCAAATAGAAGTCACCAGAAATGGTATTAAGAATGTTTACGTAGATACATTCTTTTTACACCCCAATCAATTGAATGAAGTTTTTCTGCAATATTAAATAACACTTCTGTCCGATAATACTTTTTGGAGAAGTAGAGAGTAGTTAGGCAATCACCTTGATTTAAGATCAGGGTGATTGCTCTCATTGTAAGTGTTAATCTTTCAAAATGGTGATAAATCCATTTTTTTCTAGCTGCATGTAATTCAACTTGTAGAAATACACGCCCGGACTCAGCTCGTTTCCATTGAGATCTTCTCCTTTGAAAGGAGGTGAATTGAAATCTTGTTCGTAAACCAAATTCCCCCATCGGTTAAACAATTGGAAGGTATAAGGTACACACGTGGTAAACATCGTATTCAAGTCCAAATAGTCATTCACATTGTCACCATTCGGTGTGATCACATTCGGGAATAATTCGGAAGGCAATTCCATCCAACCGGTGATTTCTAGTTGTGTAAAACTAGTCGCAGATGGACAACCATTGACAAATACGGTTACCGAGTATGTACCCGAATCACTAGCACTCGCTTGGAAATTCAAGATCGGATTCGAACTTGTAAATCCATTTGGCCCTGTCCAAACATACGTTGCACCTGTGACAGGTGTCGTTGCAATGGTAACGTTATCTCCCGGACAAGCAATCGGACTGTTAGAATTGATGGTTGGTGTACTCGGAATCGGATGTTGGATGATTGTTAACGTCACAATGGAGTCGCAACCTGCGCCATTTTGCAAAGTCACCGGAATACTCACCCGCCGTCCGTTCACAAACGTTCCGTTTCGGCTTCCGAGATCAATTAAATAAAATTCTCCAGTCTCCATCCATTGGAGCATGGCGTGATTGCGCGAGATCCAGCGATCGCGAATCACAAATGTGTTATCTTCACTCCGTCCGATCGTCCAGCAGCTATTGCCGACGAGCGGAAGTCGTTGATTGCTGCTGATGTCGCTGTGCAGCACGAGATGGGGAATGGGTTGGAGAGTTACCACAGGTTCAACAAGGAAAAGAAGTCATCCTCTCCTATGATGCAACGCCTGTGAAAGAAATGTTTCAGTAGTAGCGCTTGGAATGTAAAGGCAAAATGAATAATTTTTTACTGTAATTTCCGCAGTATTCGCTAGACCGAAAACGAGTGCAATCTCGCGCTATTAAGCAATCATGCCAGGGTCGCCGCAATCCAAAAAAGGCTGTCAACCAGAATCGTACTCAGGACTGCACCTCCAAATGCTACCCAGTGGGCAGTTTTTAATTGGAGCGAAAAAATACCGACTCCAAAGAGTAAGCCTGCTAGTGAAATTACCCAGAAGATGCCGTGAGGAGTATACATTTGCATAAGTGCTTCCTGAAAAATCGGGCGCACTGCATCCGGCTCGACGAGCATCAATCTCCGCCAATGCGGAATTAAATCGGTTAGATAAAAATAAATATCGGTTACCGCAGTTCCAAAGAGTGATCCTAAATAGAAAAAGTTTCCAAGCTTACACCAGTTCTGTCTCAATCCCCAAAGTGCGATCGGCAGTCCAATCGCTTCGATCGGAAGATGCAGCGTTGGCTCCCAACGCATCCAACCCCAGTAGAGCGATCCAGCTAGCCAAGTCCAGGTGAAGCCTGTGAGCAACTCGCCCCAATGTTGAGTGTTGGGTTTTGCTGAAAGTGAAATGGATGCCCAGACCCAGATCGAAGTCAATAACAGACAGAGGAGCGGCATCGATCGAACAAGCGGAGCCTCGAAGAAGACGGGAACCGAAACTAAAAAGATCGATGCACCAAAAATAAGGCGATTGTGCGACGGGGATTGCCGCTCAATAAGAGAAGATTCAGAAACCGCAATCACTTCAGCCTCTGGGGATTTAACAGGGTTGGGAGAATAGGAAATCAAAGGAGGATTTAAGTTTGTTCATTTTATTTACTTAACTTAACACTACCATAGGTTTTTCTGGGGGCGGAAGCCTTGAGTTGTAAATCATCCTTAAGACAAATGCCCCCCCTAGGCATAATTTAGAATAGCTGAACTGTCCTGAAATTGCGAATAAATTTAGGAGAACAGAATAAGAAGCTGTCAAAATCGCTGTAAACTCACAGCGAGCTATTTTTTGAGGAACGCATGACACCCCTTGTACTCGTTGCCAGTGAGGGCAATAGTTTATTTGCCCTCTTCCAAGGCGTTGTTTTAGGTCTGGTTCAGGGAATCACAGAATTTCTGCCGATTAGCAGCACTGCCCATCTGATCATTTTTACGGATATTTTTGGCTGGCAAAACCAGTGGAAAAAAGCAGCGATCGATGCGATTCAATTTGGCAGTGTGATTGCGGTGGTGATGTATTTCTGGAAAGATATCCGTGCGATTCTTTCAGGCGCATTAGCAGCAGCGGTACGAAAGGAGTGGTATCGCGAAGAATGGAAGATCTTAGTAGGAATTGCGATCGGGACGATTCCAGCTTTGGGAATGGGATTTGTGTTGAAGCGATCGGATATGCTGCCGGAGAGTGTGACGCTGATTGCCGTGATGTCGATTATCATGTCGCTTCTACTCGCCTTTGCTGAGAAAGTCGGCTCTCGCAAACGGGACTTTAATGAGCTTGAGATTAAAGACGGCGTTTTAGTGGGTTTCGGGCAGATGATTGCTCTATTGCCGGGTGCTTCACGCTCAGGCTCGACCCTAACCGCCGCATTGTTTCTGGGACTTAGAAGAGAAACAGCCGCTCGATTTTCATTTTTGCTGGGGATTCCAACTCTCGCGATCGCAACTTTAGTCCAGGCTAAAGATGTGTTGGCAGAAGCAGAGATGGGCTTGCCTTTGCTTGTGGGGATTATTTCGGCATTTGTGTTTTCGTATTTGTCGATCGCTTGGCTGTTGAAGTTCTTGCAGCGTCAAAGCACCTGGGTGTTTGTCTGGTATCGGTTGGCATTGGGTGTAACGTTGCTCGCCGCGATCGCGCTCGGACACTTAAAATAGAGAAGCGGTAAAGTTGCGAGTCATGAGCGAAATTTCTATTCGTCCAGCATTAATTACTGGGGTGGTATCGGGTTCGATTTCTGAGGAGATTGGATTTGAAATCGGCGATCGAGTCGTGTCGATCAATGGTGAAAAGCCTCGTGACCTGATTGATTACCAATTTCTTTGCGCCGACGAATTCTTAGAACTTGAAGTCATTGACAAAAAAGGCAAAACTCATAAAATCGAAATCGAGAAAGAGTATGACGAAGATCTCGGTTTAGAGTTTGAAACGGCTCTGTTTGACGGGTTGATTCAGTGTACAAATCGCTGTCCATTTTGCTTTATTGATCAGCAGCCTCCGGGCAAGCGAGATAGCCTTTATCTCAAAGATGATGACTATCGGCTGAGTTTTTTGTACGGGAGCTATCTGACTTTGACGAATCTGACTCAGCGAGAATGGGATCGAATTGAGCAGATGCGGCTGTCTCCGCTTTATGTTTCGGTTCATGCGACTGGATCAGAAGTCAGAACTCGATTGCTGAAAAATCAAAGAGCAGGTCAGATTTTAGACCAACTGCAATGGTTCCAAGCGCGACAGTTACAGATTCATGCTCAAGTCGTTCTCTGTCCTGGAATCAATGACGGTGAGCATTTGACACAGACGATCGAAGACTTAGCTCGGTTTCATACTGGAGACATTCCAACCGTTGCGTCGATCGCAGTTGTTCCCGTTGGACTCACTCGCTTTCGACCGGATGAAGACGAATTGATTCCCGTTGCACCGGAGAAAGCGAAAGAAGTGATTGCTCAAGTTCAGGCACTTCAGACGAAATTCAAAAAAGAGCGAGGCAGCACGATCGTTTGGTTAGCAGATGAGTGGTTTTTGCTGGCTGGAGTCGATTTACCTCCTGAGTCGCACTATGAAGACTACCCGCAAATTGGGAATGGAGTGGGTTCGATTCGATTGTTCTTAAAAGAATTTGAATCTGCGGCAAAACGGTTGCCTGAGAAGATTGCGCCTGCGCGTGAGTATGTTTGGATCTTAGGGAATGCAGTGGAGCGAGCATTTTTGCCCATTCTCGATCGCTTAAATCAAGTTCAAGGTTTAACAATCCGAATGGTTGCACTCAATAGTCAGTACTGGGGTCAAAATATGACCGTGACCGGATTACTAACTGGGCAGGATATTTTCGAGGCACTCCAAGATCAAGCGCTAGGCGATGGAGTTCTCTTACCTTCTTTGATGCTGAAACAGGATGCGCCTGTGTTTTTAGACGATATCAGCGTCGCAGAACTTGAACAACGCTTGAAGACAAACATTACGATTGTTCAAGGCGTTGAAGGGTTGATTGAGGTTTGTAGAACGATGCAGGCTGTTCCTATTTAAGTAATCCGGTTTCTAGGCGAGTCAGCAGCCTATGTCGCAAGATGAATCAAATTTAGCTCCTCGTTTTCTACAGCTTGCGATCGTCAATATCCTCTCGAATCTCCTTGTGCCGATCGCAGGCCTGCTTGATATGGCGTTTCTGGGGCACTTGAGTGATATTCGCCACCTGGCAGGAGTCGCACTGGCAACTGTGATTTTTAACTATCTGTATTGGTCGTTTGGGTTTCTGCGGATGGGAACGACCGGGATGACCGCGCAAGCAATTGGGCGAAATGATCAGGCAGCCGTAAGAATGATTGCCCTGCGAAATGGCATGATTGCGATCGCCATCGGAGTGCTCATTTTGATCTTTCAAACGCCTATTCAAGCGATCGGCTTTGCGATTTTGAGCGCGACTCCCGAAGTCAAAGCCTCTGGGCAAGAGTTCTATCGGGCGTTGATTTGGGGTGCGCCTGCTACTTTGCTAAATTTTGTGCTCATCGGTTGGTTCTTGGGACGATCGCAAAGTGGGAAAGTTTTGCTGCTCTCAGCAGTGAGTAATGTTGCAAATGTGAGCCTGGATTATCTGTTTGTTGTGAAATGGGGTTGGGCAAGCATAGGGGCAGGCGCATCGACTGCTTTGGCGCAGTATCTTATGCTGATCGTCGGACTATTTATGGTGCGAGACGGGTTTGGGAACGTTGATGTCGTGCAATTGTGCGATCGAACTGAACTTAAAGCTATTTTTGCACTCAATCGCGATCTGTTAATTCGGACATTGGCATTGATCTCGACCTTTGCAGTGTTTACAAATCTCAGTTCGACACTCGGAACGACTGTCTTGGCTGCCAATACATTGCTGCTGCAAGCGGTGACATTCTCCGCTTATTTCATTGATGGGTTTGCCTTTGCAACTGAGACACTGGCAGGCACTTACTACGAATCGCGATCGCAGTTAGTTCGATTGCTAAAAATTGCTGGAATTTACTGCATTAGTGTTGGAATAATATTCGCGATCGGGTTTATCACCTTTCCCACGTTTTTATTTCGTTTACTGACAAATCACCAGACGATTCTGATCGAAATTCAGCCTTTTACAGGGTGGCTTTTACCCATCTTGGGATTTGGCGCGATCGCTTATTTGCTTGATGGTTATTTCTTAGGACTGACTGCGGGAAAAATTTTAAGAATCTCTTCACTTTGGGCAACGTTTGTAGGCTTTTTACCGATTGCAATCTTAGCGACATTTCTACGATCGACTTCTTTGCTCTGGCTTGCCCTTTCGATATTTATGTTAGTTAGAGCGATCACCCTGGGAATTCAAGTGCCATCTACCTTGAAGGGTAAAGCTTTAGAAGAATTTAAACAATAACTGTCAAAAATAGAGCGCATTTATTCATTGAGGTCAAATTTATATTATTAAGAGAAATTTATTTTCTATAACCGCGTGAAACCTCGATTAAATCTAGGGTTAAGCAGTTTAGCTTTGCTTTAGATTTTAGCTTTGCTTTAGGTTTTGTTTACAATAATCGACCTTAATGAAAGTAAGCACTCATCTGTATATTTCATTCCGTTTTAAATCACCACGAAACGTTAAATGATTCAGGAATAACCTAAGTGAATTGAAATTTCTGATTACGATAAGTCGTAGAAAAGTAGGGGTAACAGGTTAACAATGGATATCCAGCTTCAAATTAACGCTCTCAACAGCAAGGTCGATTCCCTGCACCAGATCATTGAAAGTTTAGGGTCAAACCTAACGCAAACGCTGACCGAAATTCGCTCTGAAAACAATCCAGGAATGAGTCGATCGAGTTTTGGTAGCACACCGGGTCGATACGGCTATTCCTACACGCGTTCTGGCGATGCTTTGCTCGAACATAAGGATATTTTGTCGGACGATCACACAATTGAATCGAGTTCTCAAACGGGCGAAAAATCGCTTTCCCCAGAGATTCAAATTCAACGCCTGACTGCACAATTAACAGCGGCTTACAATCGAATTGCTGCACTCGAAGAGCAACTTTTAGCGCAGCGAATTCACTAGGTGATCCTTGGCTCTATTGGATCTGTTGGTTTCTTTGTTCAAGTAAGTGTTCGATCGCGTCTAATAATTCAGCCTGTCCCCAGCCCTGGAAGACCGTTGCCGCGATCGAGCATCCGCCTGCACCTACACCTTCTTTGACAAATCCTTGTTCGTACATTTGCAATGGTTTCCACTTCGATTGTGCAAAGCTCAGTCGAGTCGCAACTAGGGAGACATCTTGCATTGTCTGGGCAAGCCCCACAGTATCTCCCGTGGGATCTTCTGCTACCCATCGCGTTGTACCGATGAGAACTTGCTCTGGATTCCATGGAATAGTCTTGGCAATTGATCGCGCTAACGCATAAACGGCTAGCATCTGTGTGCCACCTGCAAGGAGTACGCCACAGGTTTGACTCGCTGCGATCGTCATGCCTGCGACGACAATCTGCATCGGATCTCCTACGGCTGCAACGACTGAAAATGGATCAGACTGAGGCTGGGCTAATCCTTGCTGGACAAGCTGCCATTTCTGAGCGTGATTGCAAATGGGATGACTGCTATTAACTTTTCCGATCGCGTTAATTCCTAAGCCTGTTAGTACGGCAAGGGCTGTGGTGGTTCCGCCGACAACACATTCTCCAAGAACAAGATAGTCTGCACTCTGAGCAAGCGTTTTACCCCACTGCAAGCCTTGATGAAAGAGGTGGTGAACAGTGTCTATTGAGAGTGCTTTGCCTGTGCTGACACATTGAGCGGGCGATCCGCCTAAGTCGATCGCGGCAATCGATGGCGATCGGGGTAAGCCTGCATTAAAAACGGTCGTCGAAATCGCCAAAGACTCAATGACTGCTCGTGAGATGTAAACTGGCGAAACCCCAACGTCTAGAGGCGGTAAAGGAAATTCTGGATGGGGCTGAATGCCATTGATCAGAAATTCGGCATCTGCGATCGCTGTAAATTGTCGGTCTTTTGGAGTCGCACCCGCAGCAGAAATTCCCGGAATTAACCCGGTTTCTGTAAATCCCAGGATGCAGGCAAAATGGGGTTTTTTGCCTTGATGTCGGGCAATCCAGGACCGGGCGCGATCGACTTCGGTGTAAATTGCAATCGCATCAGTCATTGTCGAATAGCACTTGCACCCAGTTAGGCGGACGGGGAATTGGCGTGTTTAAGCGATCGAATAAGAACCAGGCGACTAAATGTACGACAAAAAGATAGGTGGTATTGACAAGCACGATCGAGAAGAATACAAATGCCTGAATCAAGGCGAGAGACGGCTGGATCATTAATCCTAGCAGTGTAAAAATCCAGTCTAAAAAGTTTGTGATTTGAGCGGTGCTATACAGCCACAGGTCATCGCCTAAGAGCAGCGAGACGAGCCAAATCCGAAAAAAAGCGCCCAAAACGCCAAGCAATGCTCCTAGCGGAATTGAGAGTATCCACTTGACTCGGCGATACCACAGCGCACCAAGTAACACCCCTAAAAATCCATAAGGCATTACATACTGGATGCTTCTTACGGGAGCCAGTAGCACCGAGAGCAATAACGCGGCGATCGCACATCCCATCCAAGCGGCTCGACTTCCCCAACGCAAATAAATCAGCGCGATCGGAATCGGGAAAAAGATCGTCAAGATAGGTCCCATCGGGAAATAGCTATTCACCAGCCAAATTAGACTTGCCGCACTTGCCATAAATGCGGTCTCGACCATGATAATCGGACTGTCTGGATCAACTTGGCGACGAATTGGACGGTGATCCTCATCGCTTAGCGGCTCAGGATCAACATTCGGTATCCAGTCTTCGTCAAGGTCAGCAGGATCGTTGGGCAAATCAGTCATTGAATTTGATTCTGGCGGGCTGATCTACTCTAGTGCAAATTCTTACAAGCGATCGTATGAGCCGCTCAACCTGATTGCGTCGAAAGACGGCGACTAGATTTGTGATAAGGCAGAGGCTCCCAAGACTGAGCAAGATATAAGTCGGCAGCATCACGACTCCGACTAAAAACCAAGTCAGCACATGCAGCACCATCACTCCTGAAAACAGAGAGGCAAAGCCCGCAGTCACCAAAACTTGGCGCGTCGGACGACCGAAGCCCGTTAGCGTTAGGGTTAAAGTCGTGAGCAGCAGATTTGTGGGCACGAGGAACGCGCAAATTCCCACACAGCGCATTCTAGAAAATTCAAACAGTGAATTGAAATCCAGCATTTTCTCACAGGGTTGCAAGCCTTCCCATAGTCGCATCGGACTCGGAATCTTGCCGTATTTTTCAACTAAACTTCATGAAATTCTGCGTTCACAGGTGATCATGCAGGAAGTTGAGGTCGAGGTTTTCTTCCCAGGGTGGCTCTGGATAGAGCAGTGCTAAATGGTACTCGATGTCGTGTTTGACTTCGTTCATGTCGATGCGATCGAACCAACCTGCCATGATCTCAAGGTCTTGATCGCGTAACGGAGAAATCGGCGCAGCATGATCAAAGGGTTCGGCTCTGTAAGGTCGTCGAGTTAGCGTTTTGACATAGCGCCAGGGATTGACTGGAGGCGGATCAATGCTGAGTCGATGCGTCGGTTGAATCGGGGGGGAAGATACAATTTCTATGGGCGGAGTATCGTTGTCGATCGAGTCGTGATCCGCTGAAGACACGTTTAACATAAAGACAATCAGGCTGTAAGGCTGGCAATTGAGAGCAAACCCTGAGATCAAACGCCCTGAAGTCAAGTCTGAGTGATGAAAAGTAAAATGCGTGGATCTACTGTAGCGAGAAACGGGCGGAATCTCAATCGGTCTTTTGTGATAGGACAGTTGCTGGAAATCTAGTTCTATTGTCACATCTTAATTGCGCCCTGTCTCAGGACTTCCCACCCGGCTCCTGTCCATTTCACAACGGTCGAAGGGGTTCCAGACAAAGGTTCTGCGGATTCTGGTTGAATCATTAAAACTTCTGGAAATTCTTGGGCGATCGCATCCATGGATAATAATGCGGGTTGCCCAGAACGATTGGCGCTCGTGGTGGCAAGTGCGCCTGTCTCTGCCAAAATTTGACGCGCGAGTTTGTGGTTTGGCACTCTTACGCCGATCGTGGTGGGATCATTGGGATTCATGAGGGTCGGAACACGATCGCTCGAAGGAAGCACGAGAGTTAAGGCTCCGGGTAGGTATTTTTGGGCAAGTTCGTTCCAGAGTTCGAGTTCTCGATCGCTGCCCTTGACGTAGTGCCAAAGTTCTTCAATCTCGCTTGCCATCAGAATCAGCGGCTTGTCAAAACTGCGCTGTTTGGCAGTAAAGATTAGATCGGCACGATCGGGTTTTGCCGCAAGGGCAGGAACGGTATCTGTTGGAAAACTCGCAAGATGAGTTCCTGCACGGACAGCGCTGACCAGGGTTTCAAGAGAGACTTGGGGCATGGATGGAAATTAAATTTGAATTGAACGACTGTAGATGAATGCTAAGAATTTATTTTTTGCTCACAGTGGAGAAATCCTCAAACCAGCCTCTGCGTTTGAAATAAAAGACGAGACTGATGGCGATCGTAAGCATGACTACCCAACACAGCGGATACCCCCAATACCAATTCAATTCGGGCATATTGAGCGGCGACTTCTCCGGATTGAAATTCATTCCATAAATTCCAGCTACAAAGGTCAAGGGAATAAAAATTGTGGAAATTACCGTCAGCACCTTCATAATTTCATTCATCCGGTTGCTCACTGAAGAGAGATAGACATCCATCAAACTCGCTGCCAGTTCGCGATAGGTTTCAACCATGTCTAAGACTTGAACGGTATGGTCGTAGCAGTCGCGCAGATAGAGCTTCGCTTCTTCACTGACCAATTCATTGCTGCTATCGCGAATCAGTGAATTGATCGCATCTCTTAACGGCCAAATCGATCGACGTAGGGTGAGAAGCTCTCGCTTAACATGATGAATCTTCTCAAGTGTCTGCCGAGTCGGGCTTTGTACGACTTCATCTTCAAGTTCTTCGATCTCCTCCCCATAAACTTCGAGAATTGGGAAAAATCCATCGACGATCGCATCGAGCAACGCATAGGCAAGATAATCCGCATTGCGTTTCCGAATCGAACCTTTTGCCGATCGAATACGATCGCGCACAATCCCAAAACAATCATGCTGCGCTTCTTCTTGAACCGATAAAACGTAATGCTTACCCAGAATCAGACTCACCTGCTCAGAGTAAAATCCTCTGCCTGACTCTTTTAGAACGACCATGCGCGTGATAATGGTCACTTGATCGCCATATTCCTCCATTTTCGGACGTTGAGGCACATTCACGACATCTTCTAGCACCAGCGGATGCAGGCTAAAGACTCGTCCCAATCTCAAGAGAATATCCTCACTGCCCAACCCTCGGACATCCACCCAGGAGACTGACTCTGTATCGAGATAGGGCGCACAGTCTTCCGGTTGCTCGATCTGCAAGCGCACCGCATTCTCTTCGTTGTAGTCAATTAGAACGATCACAGGAGGGTCGGCATTCTCTGGAATCGTTAATGTTCCAGGAACGGTACCGGGAGCGTCGTAATGATATTCGATCGATTGGTCATCTTCATCGACCACGTAGCTCACCAGTTGAATTCGTTTTCCCACCATGCGTCATCCCCTTAAAATCAACAGAATCGCTTTCTAATGTAAGCGAACCAAACTCGGTTATAACTAAACCGATAAGCTTCGATCGACTTTGAACAAGGTAGTGCCCCTTTGACTGAATCGCCCGATCACTCTTCTGCATTAGGACTGTGGAGCCGACGCTTGGTTGCCGCCATTTTACTGGGGGGACAAGTGATTGTCCATTTGCTGTCAGACAACCCTAAGTTCGCTCGAAACCAAACATCGGTATCTTTATGGTATTACCCATCGGGTTTTCTCTACCATATCGAAGGCTTCATGGTTTGGCTTGCTCAGCCAGCCGCATCAGCCAAGCCCCCTCCCTTGCCCGTGATGAACCTTGGGAAGAACCCGGTGCCTCGAGCTCATCCCCCGCGCCATCCTATCGTACAGTGGCTGGCCACGACAGCAGTCACCAGTACTATGTCGGCATCAAGGAGAAACTGGCTGCAATGACCA
>JALOOO010000163.1 GCA_025454375.1 Leptolyngbya sp. Prado105
CTATTGCTACATATAGGTTATAGCGATTATTAAGAATTGCCGCCCCTGGGATCAGGTTAGCTTAGGTATAAACAAAAAAGCTTAGTTAGTGCTGTATACATACAAATGTCTAATGGTTTATCCATTCATGTACAGGACTCATAAGAGATTTGTATATTTCATGTTTAGGTGTATTGTGTACCTGTAGATAATTTGTATATCCCTGCATTACAATCGCGATTCATTGCTCACCATTCATTTTGCCCCTACCGCGCACTGGAACCAATTGACGGCATAGTAAGTTGGCTAAGCTCTGTAGCCTGGAAAGCTGGCTATCCTCCAATGGTTTTGTCATCAAAGCCTATAGCGACACCTTTAACGAGCAGAACAGTCAGTTAGAGGATCACGATCTCTGTCTCGTTCTAACTCAATCGGTCTTCATCCCTGTATATATGAATGATTTATATACCCATACATTACGATTGCTTTGCGATCGCGATTGATTCTTGTGCTTGCGAACAACGTTGCTGCACCAGAGGCATCGCCCCGTCTGCTTATATGGAATCGAGAGCGATCGTGAATCCTGACATTGATCGTGGGACGAAAATTAGCTCAAATATCGGGATAAGAAGCACTTCGCAAATTGTCACCGCTGCACGCCGGACATTTATTGTTGAACGCGACATTTATCGTGGGACGCAATCAATGTATAGACCTGCATCACAAGTCGCCTGACTGTGCCAAAAGCATTGATCGCTTTTCTGCTGGAGCGTGATACTTCCTGAGTGTGAGATCGATCTGGATGAGTCTCGATGAGATTGTTATGCGATTGGGCGGCGTTGCGCTTAGTTCGACTCAGAATGAACTTGTAACCACTGCTCCAATTCAGCAACCGTGCCAAAATTCAACACCGCGATCGCCAGTTCATCTAATCCCGCAGCCGATAACGCCTCGATTTGCGTTTCTACAGTCATTGGAAGGTCGTTGAAGCGCGATCGCAGTTGCATCACGATCAAGGCGGCTTTACCACGTTGCTCTCCTTGAGTTCGCCCACGTTGTTCAGTTTGACGTTCCCATTCTAGATACGCTTGCGAGAGTGCCATGAGAAATTGTCCCTCCTCTTCATCAATGGTTGCGGTCATTTCTATGTTAATTCGCCACCGCACTAACAAGTCTAGGGCAGTGGCACGTTTCGGATTGGTTTCGGGCAGCATCAGCAGTTCTGCAATCGCCTGCTCTTGAGTTGTCCCTTTGCCCAAGAGCCGAAGCCATAAAGTATCCTCAGTGGTTGGCAATTCAGCAATGCTAATGATGCCACTGCGCCACCCACGATCAAACTGATAAATACCGTCTTCTCCATTTTGCAATTCGCCACCAAAGTCACTAAGGAGTTGATCTGAGGCGGAGGATGCCAATATCCACAGTTGAGGCAGTTCGGCATCGGTTAAAGTGCGTCCGGCTGCTCGGTGCAGTTCGGCGTGGAGTAAATACAGCTTTAAGACGCAGTTCCGCACTTCGACGCTGGTGGGTGGATTGCGGTATGGCTCAAACAGGCAGGGGGTGAAACTGAACTGGGCAAGTCGCCCTAACTCCGTGCCGTCACCCATGATCGAAGCAGTTGGCTCAAAGTAGATGTCAATTCGGCGCGATTCTCCGGGCACGGTGCGATCCACGCTTACTCGCCCATACGGGGTGAGGAGTACCTCAAATAGTTGTTTTGAAAATTCATCGAAGGGTTGCCGTGTCATTAAAGCAGTTCTCTGTCTCAAACAAAACAAATGATCTACACTCTATCGCGCTTCTGAATGCAATTTGTCGATCGATACAAAGGAGTGCGATCGCGTTCAATCAAACCGAATTTATCTCTGTACATTCACCGCCAATAATCTTATGTATAGGATTGACTTGTATAGAGCTATGAGTATACAATAATAAGTATACAAGACAGCGCATTCAGTGAACGGCAATTTGCTGGGCGCTTTCTGACTCAGTAGGATTGCACAAACGTAAGTACATGATCTTCACAATCACGATGTCATTCTCCATGAGCGATACCCCGCAAATCAAAGAGGCGCTTTACGATCGAGATTGGGTCTGGACAAGTTGGTACTTCGCGGGAGAGCGCAACTGGTCACACCCCAATCGACCGAACCAAAGCTATACCCTTGAATTCGCCCTCAAGCTTGAAGGACTCAACGATGAATAGAAATGAGATTGTTCAACGTTTCCGCGATCGCATTGCCAATCAGGAAAGAACGCGACTATTCAATGACGAGTTAGTAGCGCTGATTCAATGCTTTATCGATCGCTTGAAACCACTCGACGATCAAGCTGAGATTGACCAACTCTGTGCTGAGGAACTAGCGCTACTAGAGGAAGGCTACTCCAAAGCGACGATCGCTAAAAATTATATTCGCCGCTACAGAGACGCGATCGAGACAGCGACGAATAACGGGACACTTTCCCTCACCCAGAATACGTTACTCGATTACGATTACAACAAACGGAATGGAGAAGTGGTGCATTTCCACGGGCATTATGCCTATCTCGCGATGAAGTACGACAACGCGGAATACACGGCGATCGCACATCAGGATAATGCTCGCAATAATCACAAACAGGACAACCTCAAAGCCGTTCAACTCGATCGTTATCTCGACCAGGCGCGGGAGTTGTTAGCCAGCCCCGATCACAATGAGTTGGCAGTCGGAATTGCGGCAGTGACAGGCAGACGGTTCAGTGAGGTGATTCAGAATAAGTTCGCTCGCACCGATCATCCCTATCAACTCCGGTTTGCAGGTCAGCTTAAAAAGCGGTCTGAGACTGATGCTTACAATACGCTCTGCTTGGTCGAGGCAACTGAAGTCTGGAAGGCGATCGGTCGATTCCGCAAGCTCGATCGCATTCAAGAATTGCAGAACCTGACTCCCCAGCAAATTAATGCTCGCATGAACAAAAGTGTTCAACGAGTCGCGGCATTGCATTTCGGAGAAACCGGAATTGTGCCCACGCTCGATGGGGAATCAGCCACTACGATTCACAACCTTCGAGCCGTTTATGCGATCGCTGCAATCCATTGCTTCTGCCCACCCACCCAGGGCGATCATCGATTTCTTCAAGAACAATTGGGGCACGTTGTGGGGCAGCGCGATTTGCAGCAACTCCAGAATAGTGGCTCAACTGCCCATTACTTTCATTACTACCTGGTCGATGCGGACGGCAATCATATCGGCGCAAAGGGCATTTTACTGGATGCTCACACAGAACCGACACAACCCCCAATACAACCGCAGCTAACGCCTCAACTAGACCCGATTCCAGAAGCAGTAATTGCCATTGGCAACAGCGAAGCTCCCGCTCTGCCGCAATCGACACCGCCTGCAAAAACGACACAGAAAACAGAAACAACACCGGAGACAAGATTTATGGATGCCTTCGCTCAACTCTCCCATACGATCGACTTTCTCCGCTCTGAAGCCCAGGAACACAAACAACGTGCGGAAATGCTCCAAGGAGATCGCGATACTCTCAAACTCGAAGTCGAAATCTTGCACAAACGAGTCCAGGCGTTGGAACAATCTCACCTCAATCAAGGGGCACAAACGGAACCCCTCAAACAAGAAATTCAAGCGCTACGGGCGGAAAATGCCGCTTACAAAGCCAAATTGGAAAAACTGGAGAAATTTGCGCGATCGTTTCTAGACGAAGGGAATTCACCTACGAGCCAACCCGATTCCACGCTCAGTGATCAATTCGGTAATCAGTCTGCTCAACCTGCGATCGAAACGACGCTCCAAACCGTAGAGACAACACCCGCCGCACCGAAGCCCACAGCAAAGCGAACATCTCGCAGCCCTGGGCGCAGATCCGCTCGAACCAAACTCGAAGGAGCTGTGAGATTTATTCAGGAACGCAATCAAGAAGTGGAGCATGACCAACAATGGGCGATTACTCAATCCCTCATCGGTAGCCTCACGGGAAGTAATATCGCGCTTACCGTTAAACCCTTCTGGTCTGAGGTGAAAGCTGACATGGAGCGATATAATCACAGCCTCGCGCTCGACGATCGCGCTAACTATGGCAGAGCGAATGAGATTCCGCAGTTGAAAGATGAGTTTGAATCTTGGTTTGGGGCGCAAATTCAACCGGAGTGAGTGAACAGAACAATCTACTAAACAGCACTCTCCCCGTTCTTAGAATTGTTTGCAACTCGATAACATTGGGTAACAACACCAGCAACATTGAATTGATCCGGAGAGGCACAATCTCAAACTAGAAGCAAACATAAAATTACTAATGCGATTTTAGTAAAGTGAACATAAGCAATTTCAGTTTTGGAAATCTTGTAAGCAGAAATCGGTATGCGAAATCATCTTCGCTTGAACACGAAGATGATCACAAATACTATTACAACCCTATGATTAAGCAATGCTCAAAAGTGAGTGCTTTGCTCGCCTTTGTGCGTTTATCACATCTTTCTTCATACTAACTGGTTTAGGAAGTTGAGCAGGACGATAGTGTAGTGTCGCTATCCAATCCAATTTCGATAAGGATTGATCCTGTTTGGCTGCAATCTGATGATTTGGGATGCAGCAACTGCCAGGTTGCCGTAATATCATGCAGCCGTTGCAACCCCCGCCACAGCACTTTCACTCCTGGATCTCGGTCGTCTCCACCCTCGACGTAACCCCCTAACTGAGCGATCCACTCAATGCACTCCGCCAAACTCGGCGGCTGCACCGGTGGCACGATCGTCTGATGCACGGTGCAGTACAGCGATCGCCATTCGGCATCAGACAAGATGCCCGCTACACTCTGATCCGGATGCTGCCGCGCTTCATATGTCAGCCACAATAGTCGCCACGCCACAATCAGATAGGTCGCTAAGGCTCGATGCAACCGATCCGATCGTTGTAATTGCAGAGATTCAAGACGGCAGCCGCTTTTTATGGTGTAGTGGAACCGTTCAATTATCCATCGACTGGCATACCAATCTAAACATTGTCGAGCTGCGGCAAAATCTCCGATCGATAAGGTTGTCACCAATAACCAATTCACGGGCGTTTCTCCGGTTGGCGGCGATTCCTCTTGTGCCAAAATCACGTCAACGCAGATCGCAGACATCGATTGTTTCTCAGCAGGCGGTTGCAGCCACAGTTGGGTGTAGCGCACGCTTAAGGTTGCTAGTCGTGCTGCCCGTCGTGGGGTGCGGTGCAATTCCAGTCGGAATTGTCCTTGGACAGGGACTTGGCGGATAGCGGCAAACAACGGTTGCATTTCGGCAATCATTGGATTTGCCTTGGTATTGCGGTTCTGTGCAGCACGGATTAGAAACTCGGAATTTTGCGATCGCGGCAGCGCAAACAATTCGTAAATGTCACCTTCTCGATCTGCGATCGTCACCACCTTGGTTTCTGGAGGCATCAGGTTTTGGGTGAGTTCTAAACTCTCTAACCAGCGATGACTTTCCTTTTCCTCGATGTTTCGGTGCTTTGCGATCGCGCGGTTTGAGGGTCGCGCCCACACCGTTTGGTGCAGCACGCCCAAGGGCACTCCCTCGGCGGTTGCGGCTAAAACCGTATGCACTTTCAATCCTCGCGCTTTGGGATTGCTGATCGGTCCTAGCCCAACCGTCGAGCGGTGCGTGCTGTAGTCAAGTTCTGTGGTGTCTTGAATCGCTAAAATGGTGGCGTGTTCTGCCATTCGCTCTACGGTGCGGCGGGCATGTGCGGCAACGATCTCCTCCGGCTGCACACGGCGATTAGACCAAAAGTCGTATACCCCTTGCACGGCTGCTTCGTCGCGCATCGCTTGCGGCACACTCGCGTTTGGCTGCGCGGCTAGGTCTTCGACAATTTGAACTAAACGGCGGTTGCGCCGTTCATCACCCAAGTCTACATCCCGTAATTCTTCACTCACCCAACTCATTTCAATGCCTCAATGAAATACGGGCTTGAGTTTACGACAATCTCCGCCATCTCCAACGCTTACGCTTTCTTCATTGCAATGATTCAGCCGTGCGATCTCGCTGATCCTGATTGGCAGCGCGATCGCGCGATTTCGATCAAACCGACGCTGCACAGGTTGATCCAAATTGCTGCATTTTCTATTGCTTCGTGGACGAAGCTTATCGAGTTGCAGCAATGTGATCCACGAGCGATCCACTTGTGATCACACCAAGACGACAAAGCTGCATCCTGATCGCCGGAGTGGAACCATCCATTTGCTTGAACTTTTGTGTGCAACATCGCTGCAAATTCAGCTCAACCGCCCGCCTCATCAAGCTTTCAGCTTTGTTAAGTGTGAAACTGCCGGATTGAATCTACTTCATCACACTTCTCAGTATTTCTTGAAGTGTTGTCATTTCCGGTTGCAATATCGTTGAAGTTTTATCACAACAATCAGTGCAAAAGTACTTTGAGATCTGTGTGCAAGTCGTTGAACCCCGACTACATCTGCATTCTAAATTCTATTCCTTTGTTAAGAAATATGCGAGGAACGGATAGCCACAGAACCAACGCTTGAGCGACATCAACAAACTGCGCCGATGGCGGTTATTCAGGATCTCCATCAATCTGCTCGACATCAGGTTGCAGCACAGGTAAATCGTGTAGACGCTGCTTTTTCAGCATTTAGAAATACACTTCCTGAGCTTGAAATTCAGGAACTTCGAGCTAAGTCCTCAGATTTTGATCTTTTGTATACACTATTGCAGCAATCTAAACTCGACGATGACTCTAAATACAAGGTTATCAAAGCAGCAGAAAACATTTCACGAGCAGCAGAACCTCTTATACAGGAGAGCAAAAAGATTGAACCACATCTAAAAAATTTGCAAGAATTAGGAACTTTAATGAAGCACACTTTTTAGTACGACAATCTCTACAAGTGGAACGCTCATAATGCCCTATACCATTCCAATTACTTTCTATAGAAGTCTCTTAGAGAGTAATTGGAATCTCGTTCGCGTTGTTAAACTCTTCTTCTGATTACAATCTTAATCAGAACAAAAAGTCTTTTGGCTGTCCTGGAATTTGTGTGAAGGCGAGATGCCTACTGTTAAGGAAAGCTCTCAAGTAGAGATGGAACTTCTTCGAGAAAAGCGTTTCATGGTTTGTGGAAAATCCGCAACACACTGAAAACAGGAGAGCGGGTCTTTTTATATTTTTTGAGCATTAAGGCTTGATTCCTATCTTTCTCTATAGATATCTTACAGTCTTTAATCACTTGAAACACGCCAATTCTATACCGTTCAGGAATATCTCTATTCCAAAATTTCCCTCTAAAAAATATTTCAGCTTCTGTGAGAATTCTTAGTGCTTCGCTGTGTCTACCCAGAGCAGATTGAGAGTGCGCTAAGCCCGTGTAAGCACTCACCAATAAACATTTTCGGTGCTTATTGATTGCTTGTTTAAAGTAAAAAACAGCTTCCTGATATTTTTTCTGATCAAACATCTTTGAGCCAATATTGGCATATATGAAATCTCGATAAAAATCACAGTAAAGTTTGCAATATTCTTTGTCTCCGTTTCCGTCTAGAGCAGCTATTCTTTCTTTGATCCAAGAGTTAATTTCATCTTTTTTAGGGTCGTTGTGTTTGAAGTCAAAAGCCATTTTCTCTAGTCTACTGATATTCGTCTCGATCTCTTCTACGATGTCTTGCTGAATATCATCAACCTTTTCCAAAGTCACCACTTCGCTACTTCGATTAGCTTTTTGATTAACTGTTGTTCTATGGTCAGCCAGGAGAGTTTTACAATGTTCATCTTTCTTGATTGACTCAAGCGTATAGCTGCCAGTTCTCCAACAGGTGATATAAATTGCACCTCTCGCTCTTCTTTTGAATTCTTCCAACAGTGTCTCTCGCTCTACGTAATCGTCGAGTTGAACAGCTTGGAGGTCAGAACTGATGCCATTCTGTTGCAGCAACTCGCGCCATGCCTCGTCATCAGGCAACTGCTCTAGAGCAACCGCTTCCAGTGAAGCAGGACGATTCGGGTTCTGGTGCTGACTTAATACTCCTACTACTAATCCATTACATACGATCGCGGCTCCTGATGCCCCTTCCCACTCAGAATGGGAACTCGTTGCCCCTTCTGGTGGCAATCGCTGTGGCTCCAGAACGAGCAAGCCATCGGGAGAAGTATCTGCCAAGTAAATCAGACCATCAATTTGCCGTCCCCCTGCGGCAGTTCCCGTCTCTCGCAGTGTCCTGCCCCATCGAGGGTAGCCATACATCTGAAACGAGATCGCCTCTCCGACTCTTGTTTGCGGTAATTGACCCAGGACAACTGCTTCACAAGGCTCAATTTCTTCTGGTAGCTCAATCAAAGCAATGTCTGCTAGCTGCGATTTCCAAACCACCTCTGCTCCGACTATTCCAAAGGAGTGTTTCGATCTCACTCGACAAATAGATCCTACTTCCTCCAATAGGTGAGCCACGGTCAACGCTAAGCGCCCCCCTATTCGGTATCCCGTTCCATATCGGGGGGACATAATCTCAATCGCTCGTAATAATGGCTCAAACTTTTGAATCGCCATAAGAAGTAAGGTTTCCTTATTCTGGAATATCGTTGCTGCCAGTTAATACAGGTTTGCCGTCTGCACGTACAGGCTTGAGTGGAATGCTCAATTTATGGATTGCCTTATCCTTACTGGCTGCGCTTGCGCCCATCTCCACGACCCAAAATTTGATGCCCCCTTTTCCATCTTTGCTCTGTTCCACTTCAACCTGGAACTCCATCACAACTTCGCCCACCTCAAATTGCAGTTGCTCTCCCCGCGCTGCAACAATCGACGCAGTTAATTCCTGTCGCAATGCTGCAATCGAATCTTGCAACGCAATCCGCTCCATCCCGCTCACCCTCAACAGTCGAATTTTTTCCACTGTCATTTTAGTAGCGGCTTTTGCCGAGTGTCCACCTTCTCATTACCTCAATAGATGACAGTAGAGGTTTTTTAGCGATGTACTGGGATTTAAATGATAGTCATCCAACTATTGCGCTCCTCATTGGCAGTTCCATTCTTACAAATTCTTTGAACTCAACATGGCTGTTTCGCAATTTAGCAGGAGCATGAAGATGGGCAAATTATCCTTATTGTTTGTGAGTTAAAACCTTTTCAATCAACAAGCATCGTTCCCACACAATCGAGCAGTCATGAGTGCGATCGCAGCCACTCCTCTAACTCAGTCACATTGCTCAAACTTAAGAGCGCGATCGCTAAGGCATCTAATGCTGTCACCGATAATTCTTCAATCTCCCCTTCTACGGTCGATGGAAGGTCACCTAGACGTGCGCTTAATTGCATCAGGATTAGGGCTGCTTTCCCTCGTTGCTCTCCTTGCTCAATGCCTTGAGTGCGACCCCGTTGCTCGGTCTGGCGTTCCCATTCTAAATATGCCTGTGACAGTGCCATGAGAAATTCTGCCTCCTCTTCATCGACGTTTGCCGTTATTTCTATGCGATCGTGATCGCA
Source organism: Leptolyngbya sp. Prado105 (assembly GCA_025454375.1). Lineage (GTDB taxonomy): Bacteria > Cyanobacteriota > Cyanobacteriia > Leptolyngbyales > Leptolyngbyaceae > Leptolyngbya. Next base: position 9,457 of record JALOOO010000163.1, read on the forward strand.
TTTGGGTTTTCTGCACGATTCAACCTCCAACCATACAGAAAATATCTGATAGCTCTGCCATTAAAATCGATGCGCTCGTTGGCACGGCAAGAACACTTTGAGGGAGACGTTCAGCGGCGCGGCGGGCACAGGTCTTTAGGGTGATGCGATCGTATCATTTGAATAAATCGGATAAAATAATTAACTAGCAAGATAAGATAAGGTATAATGCGATAAGAATAAGGCTAACGCTATGGACAATCGCTTAGACCTCGCTTGCGCTCATCTCTCCACGAAATGGCTCAAACATGCACTCAAACCGCTCCTCGCTGACCTAATCGCAGGGGAACTGTCAGCGCAAGGGTTTGCAAGTCACGTCGATGATCTGCTGGAAGAGCGGAGTTTGAAGACGATCGCTCAACAGAAAAATCCGCGCTCTAATATCGTGCAGGCACTGAAGGCGATCCAGGAAGACCATCCTGCGGGAGCTTCGCTGTTGCCGGAGGCAATCGCGATCGTCGGATTGACCAGCGAACAGTACCGCGATTTGAATGAGGTGCAAAGGGGCAGACTCGCGGAACGGGAAACTAAATTTATCTCAGGGGAAAATGCGGAAAAGTTGGTGGATCAGGCGAGTCGGTTGTTGGAAAGTGCCGAATGGTCCGAAGTCGCCGCTGGTCTGGCTGTGTTAATTGGGCGGCGCATTAGTGAAATTCTATTGAGTCAGTTTGAGTGCAAGTCCCACTGGAGTCTCTCGTTCGGCGAGATGGCTAAAAAGAAAAATGACGGGGGGAGGGCGATCACGATCGAACGAGAGTTTCATGCCGCGATCGTCAGGGTTTTCTGTTCGCGATCGGTGGCGTAGGATAGGCAAGCCAAAATATCGTCGCGGGTCAAGTAAGGAAAGTCAGCCAGGATTTCCTCGGTGGTCATCCCGGAAGCAAGGTAAGACAGGACATCATAGACGGTGATCCGCATCCCTCGGATGCAGGGTTTGCCGCTGCGTTTGCCAGGTTCGAGGGTGATGATGTCTTGGTAGTTCATAGTGTCTACTGGAAGCACGATTTTCTTGATTTTAGCAATCCAATTGGTTTCTTTTTCAAGATCTTGATTCATTCTCAACGGGCGATCGCGCTTGCTATTGGATAGTTTTTGTGATCGGGAATAATTACGATCGCACGATGCCTCAGCAAGTATTGTTCAAAGCGGAAGGAAAAATAATCGAGTTGATCGTACGACTCATGTTTAGGATTGCTCGAAAAGCTTGTTTATCCTTCCGTCGTTAAGAAATCCTGACTTTGTGCGTATAAATCCGGACAGATGAGAAATCGCTATGTAGGTGCCTACGGCGGCTTGAGAGATGACCTATGACGAATGAGCAGCAACGGGTACAGGCGTATGTCGAGTTGATTGTGCAACTGTTGAATTGTCCGCAGGGGCAGGAGGAGGCGCTATTGCAGGCGAATGCAGAATTAGTCGATGCGGGGCTGGTGGCGGAGATGGGGAAATGTGCTGACTGGCTGGAGATTCAGGACGATCATAATGCAGGATGGCTGAGGAACTTTGCGAGGCAGGTGACGCGGGCGCTGGGGTTGGCAGAGGAGAACCCTACCGAATCATTGTCTGAAGATGCGATCGGCTTTCTAGTAGAGGTTATGCAGTTGATTGCTCAGCCTGAGGGTGACCAGAATCAGATGTATGGGTTCTTTCGCTCTAATCTTGCCAGATTTGATCAAGCGTTACTATCAGCATTGCCAGACGTATTTCAATTATTAATTCAAAAGAATGATCAAACTTTTATTGCATTTGTCTTCGTAGAGTTTGGCAATTTGATTAACAAGTTTCCTTTAGGAACTCGCTGGTTAAACCTGGAGTTAGGCATCGCTGCCTATGAACAAGCACTCCAAGTCTACACCCGCGACGCTTTCCCTGAACAATGGGCAAGGACGCAGAATAACTTGGCAAATACCTACCATGATCGAATTCACGGCGACCGGGCAGACAATCTCGAACGAGCGATCACTACCTACGAACAAGCGCTCCAAGTCTATACCCGTGACGCTTTCCCTGAACAATGGGCAATGATGCAGAATAACTTGGCAAGTACCTATCATGATCGAATTTACGGCGACCGGGCGGACAATCTTGAACGAGCAATCACTACATATGAACAAGTGTTTCAAGTCCACACCCACGACGCTTTTCCTGAAGAGTGGGCAAGGACGCAGTATAACTTGGCAATTGTCTACCATGACCGAATTCGCGGCGAACGGGCGGATAATCTCGAACAGGCGATCAAAGCTTACGAACAAGCGCTTCAAGTCAGAACCCGCGACGCTTTCCCCGAACAATGGGCAACCACGCAGAATAACATGGCAAATGTCTACCGTGACCGAATTCGTGGCGAACGGGCG